>CAYPHO010000083.1:0-11858 GCA_964410245.1 uncultured Treponemataceae bacterium
GCGCCGAAGCCGCCCGCATCGGCTCCGCCTCCGGAGCCGGGCGGGGCGACCCAGGAGGCGCCGATATCGAGGATCTTCCGCTCGAGCTCCTTCGAGCCCTCGAAATTGAGCTTGGGCAGGGTCTTGAAGCCCGACCAGGACTCGTAGCTCTCGTTGTCCGGCCAGGCGTCCTTCGCGAACTTGAAATAATCCACGAAGGGCGAGGATTTCGACTCGTAGGCGCCCGGCCCCTCGGCCTGGGGATATATCTTCTCCCGGTCGAGCCACCGGTTGAATGATCCCGAGTGGTTGAAGACGCCGTCGAGGATCACCTTGATGCCGCGCTCGTGCGCCTTCGCGATCAGCTCCTTGAGCTTGGCGTCGGAGGCCGCGAGGTTGGCCGGATCGGTCGTGCGGATCCGGTACCTCGTCGCGTCGCGGTTGACGGCCGAGGCGTCGGAGGCCCCGGACTTGCGCCAGTTCGGATCCTTGGCCGGATCGACGAGCTCGCCGCCGTCCTTGACGATGACGCCGAAGTGCGGGTCGACGTGGCCGTAGTCCTGGGTATCGTACTTGTGGTTCGAGGGCGAGACGAAGATGGGATTGAGGTAGATGCCCTCGATGCCCAAATCCTTCAGGTAGTCGAGCTTCTGGATGATGCCCTCGAGGTCGCCGCCGAAGAACTCGCGGGTCCGATTCCCGCCCGCGGCGTAGGGAGTGGTCGCGTCGGGCAGGGCGTTCCAGTCCTCCACTCGGACCGAGGGCCAGTTGTCGTACATGTACTCGTTCGTCAGCACGTCGTTGGAGGGGTCGCCGTTCGCGAATCGGTCGACGTAGATCTGGTAGAGCACCGCGCCGCGCATCCAGTCGGGCACGGTGAAGTTCGGGATGATCGAGAACATGGACGAGTCGTCCGGGACCGCGCGGACGAGCCCTCGGCGGCCGTAATAATAGACCGCCTTGCCGCGCCGGAGCTCGAAGTAGTAGCTCCTCGTCTCGGCGCTGGGCGGGAGCTCGGCGTACCAGAAATCGAAATTTCCCTCGGTAGCGAGCTTGGCCATGCCCTGAGCTCTGTCCCCCGGCCGCAAGATGACCTCGGAGAAGTCGTTCCTTCCCGTCCGGAGCTTGAGCGAGACCGCGTCGCGGTCGGTCGGCTCGCGGGGGCTTAGGTAGAAGGACGAGCCGTCGGCGTAGACGGCCTGGGGATCGAGGGAGTCGGACAGGGCGCCGGGAGCTCCCCAGGCGGCCGTAGCCGCGGCGGCCAGGAGAGCCGCGGCTATCCATCTGGCTCGCGTCGTTTTTACGCTCATTTCGCCGCCTCCTGATACATTCCGGAGCCCGCCGCCATAGCGGCCGTCCAAGCCACGACCTGGTCGCGGTCGGGCACGAAGAAGAGATTGTTCGCGTCGCTGACCTCGCCGGCGCCCGCCTCGTCGACGCCGCGCCAAGCCAGCTTGAATCGCCAAGCAAGGCCCGACTCGAAGCCGACCCGGTAGGCGCCCGCGTCGTCGAAGGCGAAGTACACCTTGGCCGTGCTTTTCTTGAAGACGAAGCGCTGGGTCCAAACGCCATCCCCGGCCTTGCGGTCGCCATGGGTCCCGTCGTCGTACATGTCGTAGACGGGCCAAGACCCGCCGGCGGCCGCCTCGCCCGTGTCGACGTCGAGGCTGAAGGTCCCCTTGATCTTCAGGGGAGGAGAAAAATTCTCCGAAGGATGGGAGGCGTCGACCCAAACGCCCTTAAGGGTGGAGGCGTCGACCTCGACGATCACCTCGACGGTCTTCTTCAGGGCGCCGGCGGGGACGACTGCGATGAGTAGCTCTGACTCGGAGCTCTGTCCCCCAGATTCTGCCCGGGCGCGGACGAGGACCTTCCCCGGGGACAGAGGCGCGACGAAATCGACCTCGTTGGCGACTCCGGTTGCCTCGATCCTACCCGATTCGGCGCTCCAGGTGATGTGCGGAGGCCCGCCGGGCATGCGGACGCGGAGGGACAGAGCTAGTACCTTGCCCGTTTCGACTTCCAGCGAGGACGCCGAAAGCTCCGCCTGGGGGACAGAGCTGCCCAAGCTGGCGCAGGAAGAGGCGATGAGCGCGAGGAGCGTCAGGAAGAATGTCGCTGGAAAAATCGCCGCGGCGCGCGATACAGAGCGAGGGGATGGTCGCATACAGCCCCCTTTTTCGATATAAACCGGTTTATATCGAGTATTACATAGGGGACAGAGCCTGTAAAGCGTTTATAGCGTAAATCAGCGGGGTCGAGAGCTCGGCTTTATGAGGGTATTCCTTAGTTTTCGGCCGGGACGGGGTGGCGGCCGGTCTTGATAAATCCGAAGAAGGAACCGACCAGGCCGCCGATGATGTGCGCGAACTGCGAGATATTATCGCCCCCTCCGGGAGCGACCTTATCAGCGATGGCGTTGAACACCTCGCGACCCAGGTAGACGATCATGATGAGGATGAAGGTCAGGGGTATCTCGCCCTTCTTGAAGTTGGTGAAGGAGGCGAGGAGGATCATCATGAAGGCGATGCCCGAGGCGCCCATCAGCGGTACCAAGGGGAAGAAGAAGACCTGCAGGAGGCCGGTGACTATGGCTGTCGCCGCCATCATGAGGAGGATGGCGAGCGAGCCGTAGCTCGCCTCGAGGATGGGGCCGAGTAGGAGGATGAACGCGAAGTTCGATATATAGTGATCGATCCCCGCGTGGCCTAGGGTATAGGAGAAGAGCCGTATGTAGTCGCGGAAGGAGCCCGGGTCGAAGGGGGTGGGCGTCGTGAACCAGTCGCTCGCGAGTACGGGCGCCACGACTCCCGTAAGGAAGAGGACGAAGCCCGAGAGGATGGTGAAGGTCAGCGTGGTCGGCGCGTTATACCTGATCCGCATGTCCGGCTCCTGGATGCTGCGATGCCTGGAAGATACTACAAATCGAGATCGATTGAGACGGGACAGTGGTCCGATCCCATGACTTTCGGATGGATGGCCGCGGCCTTGACCGCGGGCAAGAGTCCCTCGTCGACGCAGTGGTAGTCGAGCCGCCAGCCGACGTTGCGCTCGCGGGCGCCGGGTACGCGGTAGGTCCACCAGGTGTACTGTCCCGGCTCGGAGTTGAAGCGGCGTAGGCTGTCCGCGTAGCCGGCGCCCAGGAATTTGTCCATCCAGGCTCGCTCCTCGGGAAGGTAGCCGGGATTGCCCTCGTTCGCCTTCGGATTGGCCAGGTCGATGGGCTTATGGGCGATGTTGTAGTCGCCGGCGACGACGATGTGCCGACCCGAGGCGACGGCGCGGTCGCAGAGCGAGAGGATCGCGTCGCAGAATCCCAGCTTGTAGCCGAGGCGCGCGCCCGCGTCCTGGCTATTGGGAAAATAGGCCGAGACCAAGACGAAGTCGCCGAAGTCGGCCACCAGTCCCCTGCCCTCCTCGTCGTAGGCTCCCTCGCCGAGGTAGGAGATCGCGCGCGGCTCGGCCTTGCAGAACATGGCCACGCCCGAGTAGCCGCGCTTCTTGGCCGAGGCCCAATAGCTCTTGTACTTCCCGCCCGCGCCGTCGCCGGGCTCGATGAACTCGGGCGGGAGCTGGCCCGGGTCGGCCTTCGTCTCCTGCAGGCAGAGGACGTCGGGACTCTCGGCGGCCAGCCACTCGAAGAGGCCCTTGCCCGCCGCCGCCCTGACGCCGTTGACGTTCCACGAGAAAATCCTGGTCATTGCAGCTCCTGCACGCGAAGGTCGATCTCGAGGACGATCTTGTAGCTCTTGCCCCTGGCCGCGGTGAAGCGGCGCGATACGGAATAGTCGCCGATCCTGCACGAGGCCGCGTGCTCGCCGGGCTCGACCTCGATCCGCGCCCAGGACTTCGGGTCCAGGGGACGGCCGTCGAGGGTCACGTCGGCGGAGTCCGGCGCCTCGATCGAGAGGATCGGCGCCGTGCCCTGGAGAACCACGGCGAGCTCCAATTTCCTGCCGGCCTCGATCGAGAAGGAGCGGCTCTCGTCGCGGTAATCGTCGGAGACGATGCGCAGGCGATGGCCGCCGGCCTTGAGGACGACGGGGGCCGAGGCGTCGATCCTCTGATCGTCGACGAGGACCTCGACCGGCGCCGCCTCGCGCCCGCCCTCGGGATAGGCGAGCTTCAGCGCCAGGGCGCCCTCGTCGCCGACCAAGGGCCGGAACCTAAGCTGGAAGCGGACCTTCTCTACCTCGGAGGTTATGCCCTTGGACACGGGAACCATCTTGATGACGACGGGAAACTCGCTGGCGTCGATGACGAGGGGCAGGAGCTCGGCGTAGGGCCCGCGCTCGATCGAATGATCGGCCCTGATCGGGATCTGGAAGACATAGCCCGGCCGGCCGGGAAGGGGCCGGGTCAGGACCCGCACGCCTCGATACGCGACGAGGCCTTTCGCGGGAGCGGGAGCGACCGACTTCCAGATCTCGAAGGCGAAGCCGCTCGGCGCGCGGACGGCCTCGGGCGGGGAGCGGACCTCGATCTCGACGCCTTGCAGGAAGGGCGAGGGCGAGGGTATCCAGACAGCCGCCGCGTCCGCGTAGCCTATGGAGACGGAGGCGCCGGCGGCGTCCTCGGACGAGATCGAGGCGAACCCGGCGACGATCATGCGCAGGTCCCTGGCCTGGGCGGACGCCGCCTGCGCGGCGATCGATCCGGCGAGGGCCAGGACCGCGAGGCGAAGGGCCGTGCGGATCATTTCTTCCCCCGGGGCATGTAGGTCTCGGGGTCGCGGGCGTCGCCCCGCACCCGGACTTCAAAGTGAAGATGCGGGCCCGTCGATTGGCCGGTCGATCCCACCTTGGCGATGATCCTACCCGATTCCACCTCCTCGTTCAATCGAGCGAGCCGGGCGGAGAGATGGCCGTAGACGGTCGAGAAGCCGCCTTCGTGCTCGAGGACGAGGTACTGCCCCAGGATATCGTCGACTCCCGCCTCGGCTACCCTTCCCCCCCGGGCGGCGTAGACCTCGGTGCCGCTGGGCGCGGCGATATCGATGCCCCTATGCTTGGAGAGCTTGCCGGTGATCGGGTGGACGCGCATCCCGAAGCTCGAGGAGATGATGCCCTCGGGAAGGGGGAAGCGCATGAGAAGGCCCAGGAAGAGCGAGCGCTCCTCGGCGGTGAAGCGCGCGCCGGGATGGAAGCGGAGCGCGACGGCCTTCCCGGCGCGGGACACCGGAACCAGGCTGCTCCCTTCCTCGCTTCGATACGACAAGAGGAGATCGAGGTCGGAGCCGGGGCCCGTAGGCGCGAAGACTCCGGGGACGCTGGGAGCGAGCACGACCTCGCCGGGCACGAAGGACCGGGAGCGGTCGAGGCGGTTCAGCGTGGCGATCGTCTCGTAGGGAAGGTTCAGGCGGGCCGCGAGCGAGAATATATCGACGGCGCTCGTCACCGTATACGAGTAGATGATCAGGTCGGGAGGCGCCTTGCCGCCCTGCAGGGCTGCGTAGGAAAGCTCGAGCTGCTCCTGGTGCTGGCGGTAGATCACGTCGTCCCGCCCGAGGGAGCCGAATGCCGGATAGGGCCCGGGGGAGGCGGGCGAGGCCCCTCGCGCCGTCCCCGCGGCCTGGGCGAACGCCAGCGAAGCGCACAAGGCCGCCAGGATCGGCGCGAGGGCGGCGGCCCGGCCTCCGCCGCTCACGGCGACGCGGCCTCCCTCCGCGCGGCGCTCCGCCGCCGGCGGGATCGGGACGCGGCCAGCAGGACGATAAGGGCGGCGAGGGCCGCGGCGAAGGCCAGGCTATAGGCGCGGCGCGAGGAAGACGCGAGGGACCAGAGCGGCCAGGCTATCGCCAGCGAGATGCCGAGCACCGCGGCGAGCGAGATGGCGAAGGATAGGAAGCGGGTCGCGGCGCGAGGGCCCGTCCCGCCCCGCGCCTCCGGAGCGTCTTTATTATCCATGCCGGGAAAAGCTAATGGTCGGGAGAGGGGCGCGTCAAGGACGCCGGCCCGCTAAAGGCGACCTAGGGCGCCGCGCGGCTTCCGAGGACCGAATCGACGAGCCCGGCCAGCTTCGGATCCACTGTGCCGCTCGGCTTCCGTCCCGGATCGGAGAGCCCTGGATTCAGGGTATAGACGCCGTCGCGGAAGACGATGGCGGCCTCGGGGCCGTCGCCCTCCCCGGGATCCCCGCCTTCGCCCTCGTCCTCTTCAGAATCGGCGGGCAGGTCGACGTAGCGGGACAGCTCGAGCGGCGACAGGTACTCGGCCTCGGTCCATGCCTCTCCCTCGCCGACGACCGGCAGCTCCTCGGAGGCGGCTGATGCGTCGGAGGCCCCGAAGGGCCGATAGGAGGACCAGGGCCCGATATAGCTCGAGACTTCGACGGGCGGACCCTCGTCCTGCTCCGCGGCTGGCAGGATCTCGAGGAGCTCGCGCATCTGGGAGCTGAGCATCGGGATCTCGCCGTTGACGATGGCGTCGTCCCCGGCCTCGCCGGCCTCGGCCTGGGACTCCGAGAGGAGGAATCGCGGCTCGAGGAGGAACTCGGGCTCTTCCTCTGACGCGACGCTCCCGGGGCGCTGCTCGCCCGACTCGGCGGAGGCGCCCTCGCCCCATTGCTCTAGCGAAGAGAGGTCGATCGAGGACAAGAGGAGCTCGAACTCCATTTCCTCGGCCGTCTCGTGGGAAGGGGCGCCGAGGAGCTCGGCTCCGTCGAGTATGAACTCGGGTCCCTCGTCGGAGTCGGCCAGGCGGGTCGGCGCGATATCGGGATTTCCCGAGGCCGCGTCGAAGTCGAGGAGGTCCAGGTCCTCCCCCGTCTCGCGATCCTCGACGTCGATGAAGCCGATGATGTCGGAGACGTCGGTTTCCTCGGCCAGCTCGAGGCCGGTCGATTCGGGGATAAAGGGGATATCCTCGTCCTGCGCGAGAGCGAGCTCGTAGGCTTGGTCGGAAGCCGAATCAAGCATGGCCCTTCCGACGGGAAGCGGCGGCGCTTCCTCTTCACTCGCCTCGAGCGCTTCGGGCTCCTCGAGCTCCTCGAGCTCCTCGAGTTCTTCGACTTCTTCCTCGAGAGCCTCGAGTGATTCGAGTCCCTCCAGTTCCTCCGGCTCTTCCGCGCGTTCCTCTTCGACCTCGGCATCCCGTGGGTAGCGGAGGGCGACGGGCTGTATGGTCTGCGGGCGCTCGCTGGGCGATTCTTCGAGCGGCTCCGCGGCGGCGGCAGTCTCGACATCCTCGACTTCCTCAAGCTCCTCGGCTTCCTCTATTTCCTCGGCCTCTTCTACGGCTTCAGCCTCTTCTACGGCTTCGGCTTCCTCAACAGCCTCGGCCTCTTCTACGGCTTCAGCCTCTTCTACGGCCTCAGCCTCTTCTACGGCTTCGGCTTCCTCTACAGCCTCGGCCTCTTCTACGGCCTCGGCTTCCTCTATTTCCTCAGCCTCTTCTACGGCATCAGCCTCTTCTACGGCTTCGGCTTCCTCTATCTCCTCGGCCTCTTCTACTTCTTCGAGCTCTTCCGCGACGGGCTCTGCCGACTTCTTCGAAGTCGGAGAGAGTGCGGAAACTGACTGTACGTCGTCGGCAGCGGACTCGGTAACGAGACTGACCGAGCGGCGGGGCTCGAGGTCGCTCGGGGCCCTCGGAGCGGAGGGAGGCCGGGAGGCGGATGCGCCGGCGGCGTAGGGCGCGGCTTGCCCGCCCTGCTCGCGCGCCGCGGCCGCGAGGGCCGCCGGGAGGTCGAGCCCTCCGGAGGCGAGGGCGTCGCCCAGGAGCTTCTCGATCTGCTTCAGGCCGATTCCCTCGCCGCGGCTCTCTATCCTGCCGCCGAGCACCGCGAGGATCTCGTCCCAGCTCTTGTCGATGAGCTCGTCGACCTCGGCCCTCTTGCTCGAGGCGACGCGGCCCACGCTCCCGCGGATCGCGTCGCGCACCTCGGGCCTGCGCCCTTCCATCTCCCGTTTCCAGCGCTCGAAGTCGAGGTCGGCCTTGCCGTCGACGTACTCCTGCATGAGGCTGATCTGGAAGCGCTTGATGCGGCCGGACAGCACGGCCATGCGGTCCTGGCGGATATTGAGGAGGAGGAAGGCGAGGAGGTATGCGGTGACGAAGAAGGCGCCGAGGAGGATGGCCTTCATCGCCGGCGGCAGCTCGAAGTAGCTCTCGGGAATCACGTATCCGACGAAGCCGCCCGACTCGGCGGCCTTCGAGAAGAGGACGTAGGACTCTCCGGTGTCGCTCGAGCGCGCGATCGATATCGGCCCCTCGCCGAGGCCCGATGCCCAGAGCTCGGCGACGCGGGCGGGCAGGGCCCCGCGGATCGAGGCCGGCGCCTTCAGCACGAGCCCCCGATCCCCGGCGGCGATGGCGGTCTCGCCGACGGGAGCGAGCGCCTGCCTGACGAGGTACGATACGAAGCCGTCGATCGAGACCTCGAGGACGGCGGTGCCCCGATACACGCCGAAGCTGTCCGAGAAGGGCAGCGAATAGACGAAGCGGCTCGTCGAGGAATCGATGCGCAGGCCGCCCTTCGAGCCCTCGGGCGCGGCTATCGCGTCGAAGGGATCGTCGCCCGCCTCCCCGTAATTCCGGTAGGCGACCTGAGTGGCGCTCCTATTAAGTACGTCTCCGGGAAAGCTCGAGAAATGGATCCGCTTGCCGTTCTGATCGATCAGCCTCAGGCCGGCCAAGCCCGCCGTCTCCTCCTGCAGCTTGCCTAGGATGTTCGCCCTGTCGAAGGCATCCTGAGCGCTCATGTTCGGCAGGAAGGAGCGCCGTACCGGGTCCTGGCGGAGAGTCGCGGCGAAGCGCTCGAGAGACGCCCGGTGATATCGGGTCTCCGCCTCGGCGACATCCCTCAAGGAGGACTCGATGCCCCGAGTCAGGGTGGGATTGCGGAATTCGGTCTCGATAGCGTCGAAAAGCCCGGAAAAAGCGGCGACCGCGAATCCCGCGAATAGCAGGACCGCGATGAGGAGGCTGACGCTCGCTTTCTGTCCGACGGTCATTTCGATCGAAGCTCCACTACATATAGTACATATCCAGGCCCGATTGAGCGGACTCGAGGCCTTCTTTTTACTATCGGCCTGGCGTCGCTCGTTCTGTATGGAGATCGAAGCGGCGATGACCGAGAATACAGGTTTTCACGGACTTCGGCAGGCGTGAGAGAGTCGATTCATTGCGCTTTTCGTAGCTTTACTTTTTGAGGCTACGTTTTTGGCGTTTTCTTTCATAGCAAAATACGGATATACAGAGAATCTGTATATTTCCAACATTTTACCCGCAATTCTGCATTTTTATGCACGGTACTTGACAAAGGTCGTATAAATATGGTTTTACTATCCGTAACGCCGTTTCAAGGAAATTGTATGGAACAAGACTTTCAGCGACGTCAGAGAAAGGCCGGCTACCCGGAGGAACAGGGTCTCTACGATCCCGAACGGGAGCACGATGCCTGCGGTATCGGCTTGGTCGTCAACATCAAGGGCAGGAAATCCCACAAGATCGTCGCCGATTCCCTTTCCGTGCTCAGGAACATGAGCCACCGCGGCGGCGCCGGCTACGAGCGCAACTCGGGCGACGGCGCGGGCCTCTTGACCCAGATCCCGTACCGCTTCTTCGCCGAGGTCTGCCCGGATTCGGGCATCGAGCTTCCCGCCGAGGGCGGCTACGGCGTCGGCATGGTCTTCCTCCCCGGCAAAAGCGGCCCCCGGGCCATAGTCAAGGCGAGGATCGAGCGCCTCGTCTTCGAGGAAGGGCTCTCCTGCCTGGGCTGGAGGGACCTGCCGGTCGACGTCTCCTCGCTCGGCTCGATCTCGCGCTCGGTCATGCCGCACATCGCGCAGATCTTCGTGGCGCGGGGCCGCGACATGACCGACGACCTCGACTTCGAGCGGCGGCTCTTCGTCGTCCGCAAGCGGGCCGAGCGGGCGAACGCGGGCAAGGGCGAGGGCGGGACCGACTACTACTACTTCGCGAGCCTGTCCTGCAGGACCATCGTATATAAAGGCATGCTGACCTCGGAGCAGGTCGAGCCCTTCTTCCTGGACCTCTCGCACCCGGCCTACGAGTCCGCCCTGAGCGTCGTCCACTCGCGCTTCAGCACCAACACCTTCCCCAGCTGGGAGCGGGCGCATCCCTACCGCTACCTCATCCACAACGGCGAGATCAACACGCTGCGCGGCAACGTGAACTGGATGCGGGCCCGCGAGTCCATGATCAAGACCGAGCTCTTCGGCCCCGACGGCTCGCGCATCATGCCCGTCATCAATCCCTCGGGCTCGGACTCGGCCATGTTCGACAACTGCCTGGAATTCCTCCACCTGACCGGCAGGCCCCTCGCCCAGGCCATGATGATGATGATCCCCGAGCCCTGGTCGGGCAACGAGGCGATGAGCGACGAGAAGCGCGCCTTCTACGAGTACAGCGCCTGCCTCATCGAGCCCTGGGACGGCCCGGCGGCCATGGCCTTCACCGACGGCTCAGTCGTCGGGGCGGTGCTGGACCGCAACGGCTTAAGGCCCGCGCGCTACTACGTCACCCTGGACGACACGCTCGTCCTCGCCTCGGAAGTCGGCGTCCTGGACATTCCCGCGGACAGGATCGCCCACAAGGAGAGGCTGAAGCCCGGTCGCATGCTCCTCGTCGACACTAAGGAAGGAAGGATCATCGACGACGAGGAGATCAAGGATAGGATCGCCTGCGAGCATCCATACCGCGAGTGGCTCGATAGGCACATGATCAGGATCGAGGACCTGCCTCCCGAGCCCGCGTGCGAGGAGCCCGACCACGAGACCGTGTTCAGGCGGGAGAAGGCCTTCGGCTATACCTACGACGACCTGAGGCTCGTCCTGGTGCCGATGGTCCGCGACGGCGTCGATCCCATCGGCTCGATGGGCACGGACACGCCCCTCGCCGTCATGTCGGACAGGCCCCAGCTCCTGTACAACTACTTCAAGCAGCTCTTCGCCCAGGTCACGAACCCGCCGATCGACGCCATCCGCGAGGAGATCGTCGTCGGTCCCGAGACCTACATCGGCTCCGAGGGCGACCTTGTCGATCCGCGGCCCGAGGCGGCGAGGCAGATCAAGCTTTCCAGCCCCTTCATCGACAACGAGGAGCTGGAGAAGCTGCGCCGCATAACGCGCGAGGGCTTTAGGTCGGCGACTATCCCCATTACCTACCCGACGGGAAGCCCCTCGACCGCCGGGGCGCGGCTCAAGAAGGCGATGGACGGGATCCTCGAGCAGGCGGACCGCGCCTTCGCGGGCGGCGCCAACATCATCATCCTCTCGGACCGCGGCGTCGGGCCCGAGCGCGCGCCCGTGCCGGCCCTCCTCGCCGTGTCGGGTCTCCACCATCACCTGATACGGAACGAGACGAGGACCCGCCTCTCCATCGTCCTCGAGTCCGGGGAGCCCCGCGAGATCCACCACTTCTCGATGCTCCTCGGCTACGGCGTGTCGGCCATCAACCCCTACCTCGTCTTCGAGGCGATCGACGACATGATCGGCTCGGGCCTGCTGCCGGGCGTCGACCACGGCAAGGCGGTCGCGACCTACAAGAAGGCCGTCACGAAGGGCGTCATCAAGGTGATGTCGAAGATGGGCATCTCGACGATGCAGGGATACCAGGGAGCCCAGATATTCGAGGCCGTCGGGCTGTCGAGCGCCCTGGTCGACGAGTACTTCTCGGGCACGCCCTCGCGCGTCGAGGGCATCGGCCTCGAGGAGCTCGCCCAGGAGTCGGAGAGGCGCCACGCGGCCGCCTTCGACCAGCGGACGCCGGACTTCAACACCCTCCCGGTCGGCGGCGACTGGCAGTGGCGCAAGGACGGCGAGTACCATCTGTATAACCCCGAGACCATCCATCTGCTCCAAGAGGCCTGCCGCTCCGGCGACTACGGGACCTACAAGCGCTACGCCGAGCTCATCG
>CAYPHO010000084.1:0-11676 GCA_964410245.1 uncultured Treponemataceae bacterium
AGGACTGCTCGAAGCAGATCGAGGCCGTGACCGCCAGGGGGAAGTCCCGGGCGTAGCGGCTGCGCAGGAAGCCCTCGACGATGAGGACGGCCTTATCGTAGATCTCGCCGGACAGCCCCGACTCGCCCTCGATATTGATGACCCCGCCCTCGCCCGGGCTGACCTGGGCCGAGATGACCGCGGGCATGCCGAAGGCGTAGTAGCCGCGGTCGTGGACCGCGAGCCCGTTCACGCGGCCGACCGCGCTGCCCGAGGCCTGGAGGATGATCTCGCCCGAGGCGATCATGTGCTCGAGCTTCTCCTCGGGCAGGTTGGACAGGCGGGCCCGGGCCTCGACGGCCGCGCGGACCGCGGTCTCGTCGATCGAGGGCCGCTCCGAGGCGCGGGCGCGGTAGTCGGCCTCGCGCAGGAGGTCGGCGATAGCGCCGAAGCGCGTGGACAGGCGGCTGCGGTACTCGGCGATCCGCGCCCCCTGCTCGATGACGGCGGCGAGCCCGCCGGGCGCCAGCTCGAGCAGGCCCTCGTCGCCCGAGACCCGCCGGGCGAAGGCCGCGTAGTCGCGCAGGGACTCGTCGTCCAGGGGCATCGACGAGTCGAACTCGGCATGGACCTTGAAGAGCTTCTGGAAGTCCGGATCGGCCTGGTAGAGGATGTCGTAGCTCGACTCGCCCCCGATCATGACGACCTTGACGTCCGCGTCGGGCGGCTCGGGCTTGAGCCAGGGCCCGGGGCTCGAGGCTCCGTCCCGGCAGAGGATGTCCGCCTTGCCGTCCTGGAGCGAGCGCTTCAGCCGGACCCAGGCCTCCTCGTCCGCCAGGACGTCCTCGGCCCTGAGCACCAGGAAGCCTCCCGAGGCCTTGAGGAAGGAGCCCCCGCGGATGCGGAGGTAGGAGGAGCGCGCGTCGCCCTCGTCCTCGGGCCTGGACTCGATGGAGCCGAAGAGGTTGGCGGGCGTCGGGTGGTTCTCGACGACGACCGGCGGCCCTTCGGCGTCGGCCGCGGCGACGTTGACCCCGTAGCGCGCGAGGGCGGGGCTCCGGCGCTTGCGGCGGTCGTCGGGCTCTCCCTCGGCCTTGAAGAAGAAGAGGTGGGACATCATGTCCCGTCGCATGTCGCCGATCCACGAGGCGACGCGCTCGTCGGGCCACTTCGCGAGGAGGAGGGAGGCCTCGGCCTCGACGTGCGGGGCCAGCGAGAGCTCCCGCGCCTCCTCGATCCTATCCTCGAGCTCGATGCGGGCCAGGCGGAGCTCGGCGAAGAGCCGCTTCATCCGGTCCATGTGGCCGAACCAGCGCTTCCTGATCGCGTCGTAGTCCGCCGCCGGGACCGTGCCGGCGGAGACGCCGGACTGGAGGGCCTCGAAGCAGGCCGTGGAGTCGGAATAGCCGCCCTCGACCGGGACGATGTCCATGACCGCGCCGGTCCCGGACTCGACCTGGACCGGCCTGAAGCCGTCGGCCGCCAGCTCGGCCTCGAAGGCCGCGAGCAGCTCGTTCTCGCGCTCCTCGGTCCTCGCCGTCAGGCCGGACTCGGCCTCGCGAGCCTGAGGGCTCTCGGCCTGGAGCCTGACGATCTCCTTGACCGCCTCGACCATGCGGTGGACGTCGCGCTTGAACTCCTCGCCCCCGCCCGCGGGCAGGAGGAGTACGCGGGGCTCCAAGGGCGAGGCGAAGTTGAAGACGTAGGCGATGTCGCGCAGCCTGCCGGGCGCCGGGGGCGTCTCGGAGATGACGCGGAGCGCCGCGGTCCTGCGGCCCGTGCCCGGCGCGCCCGAGACGTAGACGTTGTAGCCCCGGGCGCGCACCCGCAGGCCCATTTTCAGGGCCTCGAGGGCCCGCGGCTGGCCGATGACCGCCTGGCCCCAGGCGCGGCCTCCCGTCTCGGGGGCCGCGGCCGCGGCGGCCGCCGCCGCGCGCTCCTCGCCGATCGAGAAGCGGACGTCGCCCGCGGACAGCTCGAGGCCGGTTCCCCCGGCCTTCCCCTCCGATCGCGCGGCCGTCAATTGGCGTGCTCGATCAGGGCGGATACGGGCACGATCCTGTAGCCCGCGCCGATGAGGGCGTCGACGAGGAGGGCGAGGTCGCGGTAGAGGTAGTCGTCACGCTGCCCCTCCGGCATGCCCAGCCGGATCGGGATGATGGACCCGGGCCTCGCTTCCCTGACGATCCTCTCGATGATCTCGTGCGAGGAGGCGTAGGCGCCGGGCAGCCTGGCTACGTCGGCCTTGGTCACCCAGTCCATGGGATCGACGTCGCGGCCGACGCAGGTATAGCTCATCGTGGCCGCGGCCTCGATGATGTCGGAGCTGACCGTGTAGTACGGCGTGTGCCAGAGCAGCGAGAGCTCCTTGCCGGTCGCGGCGAACCACTCGTCCTCGGCGCGCGCCAGGCCCCGCCTGACGTAGTCCTTGTCGATCCTGAAGCGCGAGTCCGTCGCGTCCACGGCCGCGAAGAACATCGATCCTATCTCGTGCCCGGAGGCGGCGAGGAGCCGCGACGCGCCGGGGCTCTGCCTGACGAACTCGCCGTTGACGAAGAAGGTCGCCGAGACGCCGTAGTCCTTGAGCGTGTCGAGCACCTCCGCGAGCCCCTCGGACGAGTCGACCGCGTCGAAGGTGATGGCCAGCTCCCGCCGCCGTATGCGCGAGCCGTGGTCGAAGGCCGCGCCGGAGCGGGGCTCCTCGCGGTCCGGGAAGGCCGCGTAGGCGGTCGCGGGCGGCGGGAAGAGCGGACGCGTGCCCAGGGCCTTGACCGACCTGATCATCAGGATGTTGCGGTAGGCGCCCGCGGCGAGGTCGTCGAGGTAGACGCGGTAGGAAGCCGAGACGCTGGTCGCTGGCAGGGGCTCGAAGGAGGCGGCGGGGACCCAGGCCCCCGTCGCCGAGCCCGACGCGGCGGCCTTGCCGACCGCGCTTCCCGCCAGCCCGGGCGAGCGGTAGGCCTTGTCGCCGACCCGCGCCAGGAAGGAGCCGTCCCCGCCCCGGCCGAAGGCGTCGACCCTCGATAGGGCGATCAGCCTGCGCTCGCCGGAGGGGATCGAGACCGCCTCGATCAGGGACGATCCCGCGACGACGAGCCTGTCCTCGCCGATCCACAGGGCCCTCCGCGCGCCCGGCGCGGCGATCGAGGCCTTATGCGCCCAGTCGAGGTAGGAGCGGATCGTGACGCCGGAGCCCGTGACGACGGCCACCTTGGTCTCGTCCGGCGAGAGGACGAGCTCTACGGCGTCCTTGGCCTCGAGCTGCCTGACCGCCGGGGCCAGCCCGAGCAGGGAAGGGTCCGAGGGCGCCGAGATGCGGTAGGCGCCCGAGGCGCGGCCGCCGTCGCGCAGGGAGCCGGTGAAGACCGTCACCGCTCCCCCCGAGGGCCAGATGACGCCGCGGGCGGTGACCCTGGGGTCGGCGCCGTAGTCGTCGGGATCGAGGTAGATCAGGAAGAGATTGCGGCCGCCCTTGGCGAAGATGATGCGCGCGCCGTCGCTCGATACCCAGTAGTCGTCGAAGTTCGGGTCGAAGGAGAAGGGAGTCTTCCCGGCCAGGACGCCCATGCCGGCGATACCGCGGTAGAGGGCCTGGGTGAAGAACTCCGCGGGCAGGATGCGGAAGAGGGAGCGGTCCTTCAGGTAGAAGAGCGAGCCGTCCGATCCCCAGCGCGCGCAGCGGATGTCGCCGGTCCCGATGCGGCGGTACTCCTCGTCGAGGACGCGGTCGCCCGCCAGCTGCCCCGCGCTGAAGTAATAGATCGAGCCGTCCTTCTCGTAGACGAAGTTGCGCGAGTCGGGCGACCAGCGGGCCGGGAATTCGTCGACGGAGTACTCGACCTTGGTCGCGACGACGGTCTCGACGCCCTTGGCCACGTCGAAGAGGACGAGCCTGGCGTAGGCGGCCGAGCTCGGGGCGGCCGAGAGCACGTAGGCCCCGTCGGGGCTGGCGGAGCTCGGCAGGAGCTTGCCCTGGCGCGCCGAGGAGCCGCGCGCGAAGGCGGGATAGCCGGCGACCGGAGCCAGGGCGCCGAGCGAGGGACCGGTTCGGAAGAGGCCGAAGCGGTTCTGGACCTGGAGGCGCGAGCCGCCCTCGACGAGGCAGAGATCCTCGGGGAAAACGGTGAGCTGCGCGGTCCCTCCTCCCTCGAGATCGGATACGAAGAGGCTGTCTATCGCCTCGCCGCCGGGAAGCTCGGCCCTGGCGGCGAAGAGGAGGCTGTTGTCCCTGCCGAGGTCCGGGTCCCTGTACTCGAGCTCTGCCCACGCGGAGGCGGATAGGGCGAGCGAGATAGCCAGGATCGCGATGCTTCGCTTCATGTGTATACCGTCCCGATTCATTTTCGGCCATCGCGGCCTGGATGTAAACCGCATACGGCCGGCTCTCCCCTTGACGCCCGCTCAGCCGATCGGCTAACGTAACGGGACTTCCATTCCCGTTTCGCCGAAGGAGGGCCGAATATGGTAAAGATCATCGCACGTATGGCCGCCCGGTCCTTCGCGTCGGACGCGGTCCATTGACGCAGGCGGATTCCTAGCCCGCTAGGGGCTTTCCCGCCGCCGCAGGGCCCTCCGCCGCGATCACGCAGCGCTTGGGCCGGCGCGTCACGCATTCCCCCTGGTTCACGGACAACGAGCCGGTCGTTCTTCCTAACCGGCGCAAGCGACAGTCCTTCCGGCGAGCATGGGCGCCCCCGCGCGTCCGCGTCGCCGCATCATTAAGGCGGTTATCATGCCTTCGCGGCCTTTCCATGTATTGTGGCGGGCGATGACGGGCGTGCGCGCGACCTTCGTCGGCGCCCTCGCCTTCGTCGCGCTCGCGGCCCTCTCCTCGCTCGTCGATCCGCTTATCCTCCGCTTTACCCTGGACTCGGTCCTGGCCGGGACTACTCCCGACCTGCCCCCGGCCCTGGGCTCGGCCCTGGCGGCCCTGGGGGGAACCTCCTTCCTGGCGCGGAACCTCTGGCTCTGCGCCCTGGCGCTCCTGGCCGCCAGCCTCCTCAACGCCCTCTTCTCATTCCTGCGCGGCTCCCTGTCTGCCGTAGCGGCCGAGCGCGCGACGAAGAACCTGCGCGACCGGCTGGCCGCCCACCTCGACGCCCTTCCCGCCGCCTATTTCGGCAGGACGGCCGCGGGCGACCTCGTCCAGCGCTCGACGAGCGACATGGACACCGTTCGGCGCTTCCTCGCGACGCAGATCGAGGAAGTGGGCAGGGCGGTCGCCCTCCTCGGCTTCACCGTGCTCATGATGGCGGCGATCGACGGCTATATGACCCTCGTTTCCCTGCCGATCATCCCGGCGGTATTCGGCTTCTCGTATATTTTCTTCAAGAAGATACAGAAGGCCTTCACCGCATCGGACGAGGCCGAGGCCGAGCTGACCCAGGTCCTCGAGGAGAACCTCCACGGCATCAGGGTGGTGCGCGCCTTCGCCCGCGAGGATTTCGAGACCGAGCGCTTCGACGCGAAGAACCGGCGCTATACCGACCTGACCAGGCGGCTCATCACGCTCTTCGGCTGGTACTGGGGCATGTCGGTCCTGCTCTGCGCCGCTCAGGAGGCGGTCACGCTCTGCGTCGGGGCCGGGCGCGTGGCGTCGGGGCAGCTCTCGACGGGAACCTTCGTCGCCTTCATCGCCTACGTCGGCCGCGTGCTCTGGCCCGTGCGCCAGCTGGGCCGCACCCTGACGGAGGTCGGCAAGGCGAAGGTCTCGCTGGGCCGCATCGCCTCCGTGCTCGCCGAGCCGGACGAGTACGCGGCGGACGAGGTCATCGCCGCCAGGGGCGGCGTCGCCGCGACCGCGGCCTCGGTCGCCGCCGCGCCGGCCGTTCCGCGGGAAGCCGGCCTCGGGGCCGCTTCCTCGGGGCGCGTCGACATCGAAGACCTGCGGGTCGAGTACGAGGCCGGCAAGAGCGTGCTCGAGGGCGTCAGCTTCTCGGTCCTGCCCGGCCAGACCGTGGCCCTCCTGGGCCGCACGGGCTCGGGCAAGTCCACGATCGCGGCCGCCCTGGTCAGGCTGGTCGAGCCCTCCTCGGGATCGATCAAGATCGACGGGACGGATATCCGCCTCATCGACCGCAGGCGCCTGCGCGAGATGGTCGGGCTCGTCCTCCAGGAGCCCTACCTCTTCTCGCGCACGATGCGCGAGAACGTCGAGCTGGGCTCGGGCGAGCTGGAAGAGGAAGAGCTCTCCCGGGCGGCGAGGCTCTCGGGCTTCGACCGCGTCGCCTCGTCCTTCGAGGAGGGCTGGGCGACGGCGGTAGGGGAGGAGGGCGTCACGCTCTCCGGAGGGCAGCGCCAGAGGCTGGCCCTGGCCCGCGTCCTGGCCAAGAGGCCGCGCGTCCTCGTGCTGGACGACACGCTCTCGGCCCTCGACGTCGAGACCGACGCGCGGGTCCGCCGCGAGCTGCGCGCCGAGTCGGGCGCCGAGGCCCGCGCCGCGGGGACGGCGCCGACGACCATCATCGTCGCGCATCGCATTACGACGCTCATGGGCGCCGACAAGATCGTCGTCCTGGAGAAAGGCCGGGTCGCCGATATCGGGACCCATGCCGAGCTCATGTCCAGGCCCGGGCTCTACCGCCGCGTCTGGGAGATACAAGGAGGCCGGGCTTTCGAGGCCAGGGCCGCGGGCGGCGGCGCCGCCCGCAACTAAGGGATACGCATCATGGAAGAGATAGACGAGAGGCAGTCGCTCAAGCTTTCGCTGTGGCGCTCCCTCTTCAAGTTCGCCGCGCCGTATAAGGGGCGCTTCATCCTCCTCGGGATCCTCATGGCCCTGGTCGCGGCCATCGACGCCTTCCAGCCCTTCCTGACGGGCTGGGCCGTCGACAACGTCGCGATCGCCGGCCGCTTGGACCGCCTGCCGGCCTTCGTCGTCCTGTTCGGCTCCCTCATGGCCCTCCAGGCCGTGATGGTGCGCGTCTTCATAGGCCTGGGCGGGAAGATCGAGATGGGCATGAACTACGGCATCCGCGCTGCCGCCTTCGACAAGCTCCAGGAGCTCTCGTTCTCGTACTTCGACAAGACCAGCGCGGGCTGGATCACCGCCCGCCTGACGAGCGACATCGGCCGGCTGGCCGACATCATCGCCTGGGGCGTCATCGACATGGTCTGGGGACTGTCGATGATGCTCATCTCGGCGATCATCATGATCGCCACCGACTGGCGGCTCGCCCTCTGCGCCCTCGCCGCCCTTCCCGTCCTCGTCCTCATCTCGATCCTCTTCGAGAGGGGCATCCTCGAGCGCTCGCGCGTCGTGCGGCGGACCAACTCGCGGCTCACAGCGGCCTTCTCCGAGAACATCCGGGGCGTGCGCGCCGTGAAGACCCTCGTCGCCGAGGAGCGCCAGGGCGCGGCCTTCCGCCGCCTGTCGGAGACGATGCGCAAGGCCTCGGTGCGGCAGGCCATGCTCGGCGCCCTTTACCTCCCCCTGGTCGTCTTCCTGGGCTACCTGGGCATGGCCCTGGCGCTCTGGCAGGGCGGCGAGCGCGTGCTGGTCGGGGGCGTCTCGATCGGCCTCCTGACCGCCTTCATCTTCAGCGCCTCGCGCTTCTTCGACCCGGCGACCGACCTCGCGCGCGTCCTGGCCGACCTGCAGTACGCCCAGGCCTCGGCCGAGCGGGTCGTCGGCCTCATCGAGACCGAGCCGGCCATCGTCGACGGCCCGGCGGCGATCGCCCGGGGAGCCGAGCTCGCGGCCGCGGCCGGCGCCGCCCCCGCGAGCGGCCGCCTCGGGCCCAGGCTCGAGGGCCGCGTCGAGTTCGAGGGCGTCTCCTTCTCGTACGACGGCAAGCGCGAGGTACTCTCCGATTTCCGCCTTAAGGCCGAGCCCGGCTCGACGATCGCCCTGGTGGGCGAGACCGGCTCGGGCAAGAGCACGATCGTCAACCTGGCCTGCCGCTTCTACGAGCCGACCTCGGGCCGCATCCTCGTCGACGGGATCGATTACCGCGAGCTGCCCCTGCGCTACCTCCACGCGAACCTCGGCTACGTGCTCCAGCAGCCCTACCTCTTCTCGGGCACGGTCCGCGAGAACATCCGCTACGGCCGGCTCGACGCGAGCGACGACGAGGTAGTGGCCGCGGCCCGCGTCGCCAGGGCCCACGACTTCATCGCCGGCGGCCCAGACAGGCAGGGGCTGGAAGGCGGCTACGGGGCGCAGGTCGGCGAGGGCGGGGTCCTCCTGTCGACGGGGCAGAAGCAGCTGATCTCGCTCGCGCGGGCCGTGCTCGCCGACCCGGCCATCCTCGTCCTCGACGAGGCCACGAGCTCGGTCGATACCGAGACCGAGCGCCTGGTGCAGGACGCGATAGCGGCCGTCCTCGAGGGCCGGACCAGCTTCGTGATCGCCCACCGGCTCTCGACCATCGTCGACGCCGACCTCATCCTCGTGATGAGCGACGGCCGCGTCGTCGAGCGTGGCGGCCACGAGGAGCTCTTGAGGAAAGGCGGCGCCTACGCGCGGCTCTACGAGGCGCAGTTCGTCGCCGAGGGGGAGAGGGCCGAGCTGGGCATCGTCGCGGAGGAGGTCGAGGAGAGCGCCTAGGCCCGGGCCCGCCGGCCGCCGGCGCCGCGTAAAGCGCGAGGGGGCAGCCTTCCTTCGGATGGCTGCCCCCTCGATATTGCCGGCCCGAGCCGGCTTAGCCCGCGCCTATTTTAGGGCGAAGAACTGGTCGCAGAACGACGAGCCCTTGACCATGGCCCGCTTGATCCTGCAGTTCCCCTCGGTGTTCGGGTCGACTTTTATTATTTCGCGCTCGGGGTGGTAGGTCCTCTTGCCGTCCCACTGTATGCACGCATAGCAGTGATGGGCGCCCCTCGGCAGCAGATCTTGCATCGCAGGCCTCCGTCGATAACATAGAATGATCCCGCTCTCGCGCGGGGGGCCGCCCGGCGATTACGAATCGGTGCGGCCCGTTACCGTTTTGTTATCGAGCAAGCCGCGCTCTCGTCCGAACGATCGACTCAATCGCCGATAGTGTGCACGCGGCGCGCTATCGGCGCAAGAGGGCTACGCGGCGCACGAGGTCGGCGACGGCGTCCTCTTCGTTGCTCATTTCCGAAGTATAGCGCGCCGCCTCCAAAACCTCAGGGATCGCGTTGGCCGGCGCGCATCCGTAACCCGCTTTCCCGATCATGCCGAGGTCGTTCATCGCGTCGCCTATCGCCATCACGCCGGCCATGCCTATGCCCAGCCTGGCGGCGAGGTCCTCGAGCGCGTCGCCCTTGTCGGCTCCCGGCGGCAGGACCTCGAGGAAGCAGCTCTTCGAGGTGAGGATGTTGGCTTCCGCGCCGAATTCCGCCCGGAGGGCCGCGAGCAGTCCCGATATCTTCCCGGGCTCGCCGGGCACGACGAACTTCAGGAGTCCCCGCGAGAAGAACTCGCCCTCGTCCTCGACGAGGATGGCGGGCTGCCCCGTCAGCCTGGAGTCGGAGTAGGCCCACTCGTTGGGGCGGCTGACGTGGATGATGCCTTCCTCGTAGATCTGCCAGGGGAAGCCCGCTTCCTCGATGGACCTCGCGACGCGGGCGCAGAGCTCCGGCCGCAGCCTCTTCTCTTCCACGAGGCGCCCGGTCGCCGCCTCGACGAGCTCCGCGCCGTTCGAGCAGATTAGGTAATCCTCGGGGCCGTCCAGTCCCAGCTCCTCGGCGTAGTCCTTCATCGAGTGGATGTTCCGTCCCGAGGCGAGGACGATGCGGATGCCCGCGGCCTCGGCTTCCGCGAGCGCGGCCTTGTTGGCCTCGGATATCGTCAGGTCATGGCGAAGCAGGGTGTCGTCCAGGTCGAGGGCGATGAGTTCCACGTCCATGCGCGAGAGGGTAGCCCGAAGCCTCGCCGAGGGTCGAGGGGCATCGCCACGCTGATAAGGCCGTGGCATCGCCACGCCAATAAAGCCGTGGCGTCGCCACGCCACCTATTGCCCGGCCGGCGCCCTATCCCCTATCCTCCCAGCATGCCGGACGATGAGGCCCCGACCGCCGCGCCCAGCGGCGACTCCTCATCGCGCATGATGCGCGAGGGGGGCAAGCTTTCCCTCCTGACCTTGTGCTCGCGCGTCCTCGGCCTCCTGCGCGAGATGACCAAGGCCGCCTTCCTGGGCACCGGCGCCCTGGCCGAGGCTTTCACGGTCTCCTTTACCGTGCCGAACTTCCTCCGCCGGCTCTTCGCCGAGGGCTCGATGGCCGTCGCCTTCATCCCGACCTTCTCGGGCTACCTAAAAGACAAGGACGAGGAGTCGACCCGCGAATTCCTGTCCGCCTCGCTGACGGTCCTGACGATCTTCGTCGTCGCGACGGTCGCCCTGGGCATCGCCTGCATGCCCCTCGTCGCCTTCCTCTTCAGCTCCGACCGCGCCGAGACCATCGTCCTGACCAGGATGATGTTCCCCTTCCTGGCCTTCGTATCCTTCGCGGCCCTTTTCCAGGGCATCCTCAACTCGGTCGGGGTCTTCGTCCCCTCGGCCCTGGGACCCATCCTCTTCAACGTCTGCTTCATCGCCGTGCCCTTCCTCTTCGGCGGCTGGACGGACAACCCGGCTCGAGCCATGGCCGTGGGCGTGCTCGCGGGCGGCATCGCCCAGGCCCTGTGCCAGCTGCCCGCCGTGCTCCGCGCGGGCTTCCGCTTCGGGCTCATCGCGCCCGGACGAGCCATCAGGAACAAGGGCGTCCGAAAAGTCGGCGCCCTCATCGCGCCGACGATCCTCGGCATGGCGGCGTACAACTTAAACGACCTCGTCTGCACCGCCTTGGCCTCGAGCGTCAGGGCCGCCGCGGGAATCCAGTACTCGATTCGTCTCCAGGAGCTCCTGCTGGGCATATTCGCCGTTTCCGCGGGTACCGTCCTCTTGCCGCAACTCTCGGGCGCGGCCGCGCGGAAGGATTGGGCTTCCTTCTCCGCCGACCTCGGCAGGGTCGCTCGGATGATAATCCTCCTTACCTTACCGGTCGCCGTATTCTCGATGCTGGCCGGCCGAGAGATCATCACCCTGCTGTTCAAGGCCCGGGCATTCGACGAGGCCTCGGTGGCCCTGACGACCTCGGTATTCTTCTTCCACATGATAGGCCTGGTATTCATTGCCTTGAACCGGGTCCTCGCCCCGGCTTTCTACGCGCGATCGGATACCAAGACGCCGACTATCGGGGGCTTCATTTCGTTCATGGTCAATATAGCCTTGGCTTTCGCCTTGGTCGGTCCCTTGAAAGGGCCCGGAATCGCGATCGCCTTGTCGGCCGCAAGCGCGGTGAACACCGTTTTCTTGATTTATAAGCTCGAGCGGATCGATCTTCCTGGTTTCAAGCTTGCGATTCGTAAAATGGCCAAGTATTTATTGAAGATACTTGCATTTTCCGGGATTGCCGTTTTCCCTGTCTATTTCATTCGTCCATATATACTTAAACTTTTTTCCGGAGCGGAGGGACGCTTGCTTTCCAGCGGCGCTCCTCTCATTCTCGAAACGTTACTGTACGCGGTGGTCGGCCTTGGAATCCTTGCTTTGACTCACGATGAAGTAGCTGCTTCCCTTATAAAGCGTTTGTCTCGTCGCAAATAGCGTAAGCAAATCTCGTGCCTCAGCTCTGTGAAACATCCGGTCCGCTTGACATGCGAGCGCGGCCGGTGCTAGTCTTCCGCGTCTTATTATGCCCTTGTAGCTCAGTTGGCAGAGCATATCCATGGTAAGGATAAGGTCAACGGTT
>CAYPHO010000085.1:0-11674 GCA_964410245.1 uncultured Treponemataceae bacterium
CTCGCCGAGCGAGCGGGCGTACTCGAGGTAGGCCCGCTCCTCGTCGGGCGAGCCGAAGCCGTCGATCCTGACGCCGACGACCTGGCGCTCGCCGTCGGGATGGGCGTGCGTGATCGTACCGAACAGCCGCACGTCATGTTCCCCGCCGGCCGACCGGAACCGCATCGAGGCCTCGATGCGCTCCCAGACGGACGCGGCCATGCGGCCCGAGGCCAGGAAGCCGCCCTCGCTGATGTCGTGCATGCGGATCGTCCCGGGCGAGGCCGCCGCGCAGCTTAAGTCCATCGAGACGTCGAACCTCGGATACTCCCGCTTCTCTACCGGCATGGGCTGATTCTGTTCCGAGAGGGCCCTGTCCGCAAGTCCCTCGGCGCCTCGCCCGCGCGCCCGCCCCGATCCAGGCCTTGACAAAGGTTAAATAATTGACTATTAAATAATGAACGAAAACTGCAGGAGGCGCGCCGTGGCCGAGCCGAGCCCGAGGGATATCTCCAGGGCGATCCTCGCCTTCGAGGAGCAGTTCAACGAGAAGCTGGCGTCCCTGTATACGCCGATCAAGGGCGAGGAGCTCGCCCTGACCAGGAGCCAGGTCAAGGCGATGTTCGTGCTCTTCACTCGCCCGGGCCAGACCGCTACCGAGCTCGGCGAGGCGATGCGCATGACCAAGGCGAGCCTGACCGGGATCCTGGACGCGCTCGAGTCTGAGGGGCTCGTGCTTAGGTCCGGTGACGAGAGCGATCGGCGCCGCTCGCTGGTGTCGTTGACCGCCTCCGGGCGG
The DNA here is from genome assembly GCA_964410245.1 of uncultured Treponemataceae bacterium. Taxonomy (GTDB): domain Bacteria; phylum Spirochaetota; class Spirochaetia; order Treponematales; family Rectinemataceae; genus CAZXXZ01. Next base: position 779 of record CAYPHO010000085.1, read on the forward strand.
ACCCTCTGCGAGAAGAAGGCGCGGGAGCTCTCCGCCAGGCTCGAGGAGCGCTTCGCCTCGCTCTCGCGGGCCGAGCGCGAGGATTTCGTCAGATGCCTCTCCGCGGCGACGGCGCTGATGAAGAGGATGGAGAGTTAGTTACATGGATAGGACGAAGGAATTCGGGGAGGGCCGCATAGGCCCGCTCATCGCGCGCTTCGCGCTACCCTCTATCGTGGGCATGGTCGTCAGCGCGCTCTACAACATCGTCGACCGCATATTCATCGGCAGGGGCGTCGGGCCCCTCGCGCTCGCGGGGGTCACCGTCGCCTTCGGCCTCCAGCTCATCCAGATCGCCTTCGCGGTCCTGGTCGGCGTCGGGACCTCTGCCCGCATATCGCTCAGCCTGGGCCAGGGCAGGAAGGACAAGGCCGAGCGCTTCCTGGGCAACGGCTTCGCGATCAGCATGTGCATCTCCCTGGCGCTGTCCGCCCTGGGCATCGCCTTCCTGGATCCACTCTTGCGGATCTTCGGGGCGAGCGAGGAGGTCCTTCCCTACGCCCGCTCCTTCACGTTCATAGTCCTCTTGGGAACGCCGCTTGGGACCATCAGCATGGGCCTCAACGGCTTCATCCGCGCCGAGGGCAATCCCAAGGTCGCCATGGTCACGCAGCTCATCGGCCCCGCCCTCAATCTCATCCTGTGCCCCTTCTTCATCTTCGCGCTGCGGCTGGGCGTGGCGGGATCGGCCCTCGCGAACGTCATCTCGCAGTCCGTGGGCTCGGTTTGGGTCCTGGCCTATTACCTGAGCGGCAGGAGCTCGCTGAAGATCAGGCGCGCGAACCTCGTCCCGTCGCGGGAGTTCGTCCTGCCGATCCTGATCCTCGGCCTGCCGAACGCCTTCTCCAACCTGGCCTCGTCCCTAACCATGGGGCTCATGAATAATCAGCTCGTTCGCTACGGCGGCGACGCGGCCGTCACGGCGATGGGCATCGTCTTCGCCATCTCGAACCTCGCCTTAATGACGCTCATCGGGGCGACCATGGGAATACAGCCGATAATCGGATACAACATCGGCGCGGGGCTCTTCGGCCGGGCCCGGAAGGTCGAGGCGGCCGCGATCGGGGCGGCGACGATCTTCGCCTCGCTCGTCTTCGCGGCGGTGCAGCTCTTCCCCGGGGCCTTCGTCTCGCTCTTCGCCGGATCGGACGCCCGTATCGGCGAGATCGGCGCCTATGCATTGCGCCGCTACTTCATGTTCCTGCCGTTGATGGGGCTCCAGGTGCTGGGCTCCGGGTACTTCCAGGCGGCGGGTAAGCCGATGAAGTCGCTCATACTCGGCCTTACCAGGCAGTTCATCGTCCTGATCCCCATGATCGTCGTCCTTCCCCTCTTGTGGGGCCTCGATGGGGTGTGGAGCGCCCAGCCCGTATCCGACGTCATCGCCTTCTCCATCACCGCTATCTTTCTCTTCAGGGAGCTGGCGTCCATTGATAGGATGGCCGGCGTCGCCGTTCCGCGCGCGGCCGCGCCGCGATAGAGGCCCGCCCGCCCCTTGGCAACTATCCGGCAAATGAGCGAGAGTAGCGATTCGGAGGAACGGACATGGACGCTTCGATCGCGATGGGCGAGGGCAGGATAGCCCCGCTCCTCGTGCGCTTCGCCTTGCCCTCGATCGTCGGCATGGTCGTCGGCGGGCTCTATAACATCGTCGACCGCATCTTCATCGGCCAGGGCGTCGGCCCCCTGGCCCTGGCCGGCGTCACGATCGCCTTCGGCGTCCAGCTCATCCAGATCGCCTTCTCCGTGCTGATCGGCGTCGGGACCTCGGCCCGCATCTCCATTAGCCTGGGCCGGGGCGACAAGGCCAAGGCGGAGCATTTCCTCGGCAACGGCTTCGCGCTCAACCTGGCCATCTCGGCGACGATAGCGATACTCGGCCTTTGCTTCCTCGATCCGATGCTGAGGCTCTTCGGGGCCAGCGAGGAGGTCCTGCCCTACGCGCGCGACTTCACTCGCGTGGTCCTGATGGGGACGCCCCTGGGCACGATCAGCATCGGGCTCAACGGCTTCATCCGCGCCGAGGGCAATCCCAAGGTGGCCATGGTCACGCAGCTGATCGGGCCGATCCTCAACACGGCGCTCTGCCCGCTCTTCATCTTCGGTTTCGGCTGGGGAGTGGCGGGCTCGGCCCTGGCGAACGTCGTCTCGCAGACGGTGGGCTCGGTCTGGGTCCTCTCCTATTACCTCGGAGGGAAGAGCCTGCTGAAGATCCGGCGGCGCAACCTGATCCCCAGGCGCGAGATCGCGGTCCCGATCATCACCCTCGGCTCGGCGATCGCGATCTCCGAGCTCGCCTCCTCGGCCCTGATGGCGATCATGAACAACCAGCTATCGCGCTACGGCGGCGATCTCGCGGTCACGGCGATGGGCATCGTCTTCGCGATCTCGAACCTCGTGTTCCTGACCCTGATCGGGATGAATATGGGAATCCAGCCCCTGGTCGGCTATAACATCGGGGCGAGGCTCTACGGCAGGGTGCGCAAGATCGAGGGCGCAGCCATCCTGGCGGCTACGGCCTTCGCGACGCTCGTGTTCGCCGGCGTCCAGCTGTTTCCCCGGGCCTTCGTCTCGCTCTTCGCCGGCTCATCGCTCGAGGTGATGGATATCGGCGTCCACGCGATGAGCCGATGCTTCCTCGCCCTTCCCCTCATCGGCCTGCAGGTGCTGGGCTCGGGCTACTTCCAGGCCTCGGGGAGGCCGACGATGGCCCTCTTCCTAGGCTTGACCAGGCAGATCATCTTCTTCATCCCGCTGCTCCTGACCTTGCCGCTCTTCTGGGGGCTCGACGGCGTGTGGTACGCGGGACCCCTCTCGGACGCGATCGCCTTTACCGTCACCGGCGCCTTCCTCCTGCGAGAGATGCGCGCCCTCGCCGGGAGGGAGGCCGCGGAGCGGCCGGTCGAGGCGTCCGCGTAAGGCGCGCCGCCGCCTAGTCCGACGCTGCCCCGCAGGCCGCGATCCACGCGCCGAAGGCCGCCGCGAATAGCGCGGGGCTTTCTATCTGCGCGTTGTGCCCGGCGCCGTCTGCGACGACATAGCTCGCGCGGGGGTAGAGCGGCGCCAGGCGCAGGGCGTCCCGCCATCCCGTCGAGCGGTCCTGCCTGCCCAGGAAGAAGCAGGCCGGTCCCTCGAATAGGCGATCGAAGGGATCCCCGCCCGATCCGGCCTCGCCGAGGCTGTCGAAGGAGAAGGCTTCGCGTCCCGCGTAGTGCCTCGCCGCGGCCGCGTCGCGGTAGGCTCGGATCCCCGAGATGATCTCGTCGCGGGTACGCTCGAAATTCGCGAGGCTGCGCGATACCGCGTGATATTCGTAGTCGGCGATGTCGGCGTCCGAAGCCCCGCGCTTCCGAGCCGCCTCCTTCCATCCGGGCTCCTCGCCGACGACGCGGGGAGGATCGACGTCCCGCCCCTCGGCTATCGCTACGATCGACGGGCAGAGCAGGAACATTCCCGCGACCCTATCGCCGAGCTCGCGCGCCAAGCCCCGCGACAGGTAGCCGCCGTAGGATTCGCCCGCGAGGAGGATCGGGCCCGAGGGCGCGACTTCCATGACGAAGTCGCGCATCGCGGCGAGGATGCCGTCATGGCCCTCGCCGCCCGGATGGTCGGTCGACTCGCCCATGAAGGGCAGGTCGGGATAGATGCGGCGGCAGTCCCGCGGAATGGCCCCGCCGGGCGAGCGCGCGGCCGCGTGCGCCGCCGTCCCCTCCGCGGCTACCGCTCGGCCGCCCGCCTCGAACAAGGGCTCGAAGGCGCCGATCGACATTCGGCGGTCGAGGCTGTAGCCGTGGATGGCGATGAAGCTCATGCCCGAGCCGCGCTCCTCGTAGGCGATGCCGCCGCGCGACCGCTTCGCCTCCGCCCGTCCCCGGGCCGCTGCGCCCGTCATTCCGGCGCCTTGACGAGGCCCAGCGCCTGCCGGATCGCCCCGAGGTGCCATGCGCCGTGGCAGAGAAGCCCCAGCGTCCCGGTCAGGATGCCCTCGTCGCCCCAGAAATCGCCCTTCTCGATGACCCCGCGCAAGGCGAGGTACTCGGCGCGCAGCTCCGAGACGAGAGCCTTCCATTCGCCCTCCGAGACCGAGCGGGGCGACCAGCTCTTCGCCCAGTCGGCGCCCCCGTACGCGTTCTCGCCCCTCGCCGCGCGGTTCGCCAGGCCGAGGGAGAAGCGAAGGTGGGCCGCGTGCGAGGCGACGGTCAAGGAGTCGCCCGCGCTCGCCGGCCGGGACGCCTGGGCGGCGCTCAGCTTCTCGATCGTTCCCAGGAATCCGCAATCGGGCTCGTTGTCGACGAACCAGGTTCCCTTGGGATCGACGGGGCCCGAGTAGCCCTCGTCGTACAGCGTCAGCGCCGCCTTCGTCAAAACCGCCGCGTCGATAGTCGAAGCTTTCATTTCCTGACTCCTTTCCCTTCTCATATCCCGAGCCTCAGGCGATATTCTATCGAAGCCCGGAGGGCGGCGCTCGCCTCGTCCCCGCGAGCCCGGGCGTCACGAGCGCCGCGATCAGCCGCGCGGTCGGGCCGTTTCGGCGTCGAGCGCCGGATCGGCGCCCCGCCCGGCGCTTCGCCCGGCGCCTCGGCTATGCGTGATGCCCCTATTCCCGAAACCGCCGCGTTCATTCCGTCCTCCTTTCGACGCGTCTTCCCGTGTCGGTTATGGGGAATATAGCGGGCGGCCGCGACAACCTATGTCATACTTTTACCGAAAAGGCTATTAATCCTTCGCCGCTACTGGTCGGATACGGATACGCGTGTCATACTTTCCGCCTAACGATCATGAACCGCATCGACCGCATCATGGGCATCCTCCTCCTCCTGCGCGGGGGCCGCGTCGCCTCGGCGCAGGGCCTCGCCGAGCGCTTCGAGGTGTCCATCCGCACGATCTACCGCGATATCGAGATGCTCGAGGGGCTCGGCGCGCCGATCGAGGCCGAGATGGGCAGGACCGGAGGCTTCCGGATGCGGGAGGGATACTTCCTGCCGCCCGTGACCCTGGGCGCCGAGGAGGCGGCATCCCTCCTCCTCGGCCTGATCCTCATGCGCCGCCTCAGGGTCCTGCCCTTCCCCAAGGAGGCCGACTTCGCCGAGCGCAAGCTCCTGGCCGCCCTTCCCGAGGAGACCCGGCGCCTGATGGAGCGCGCCTCGCGCCTGATCGGCTTCGAGCGCGTTCCTCCCGACCTCCTCCATCCCGAGCCGGACGATCCCGTCGCCGCGGGGGAGGCCGGGCCAGGCGAGGCGGAGATCGTCGGGCGCTTCCTCCGCGCGGCCCTCTCGCGCTCCCGCGTGCGGATGAGGTACCGCTCCCCCTACCGAGGCGAGGAGCCCTACCGCGAGGTCGAGCCGCGGGGGATCATCTGGGACCGCGACCGGTGGTACCTGGTCGGCGACGTCGAGGTCCGCGAGGGCGAGCCGCGGCTGTGGAGGTCGGACCGCATCCTCGACATCGCCGCGGGCCCGTCGATGAAGCCGACGGCGGAGAGCTCCTGCGTCTCGAGCCTGCTCGACCGCAAGTGGCTCGGCAAGGCCATGGAGCGCTGGCGAGGCGGGCCCAGGGCGAGGATAGCGCTGACGGCCGGCCAGGCCGAGCTGCTGAAGAAGGACTGGTACTACAGCCACGCGCTCTTCGAGGAATTGGGCGATGGCCGCGTCGCGGTGACCTACGGGGAGGACGATCCCGAGGCGACCGCCGCCCTCGTGCGTTGGCTAGGGCCCGGCGCCGAGCTCCTCGAGCCCGCGGAATGGCGGCCCCTGGTCGCGGCGGGCCTGCGGGAGATGCTGGCCGCCCACGAGCGGAAGGGATAGACTCGCGCCATGGAGCAGACCTTCCTCTCGGCTACGATCCTACTCATAGTTATCACGGATCCCCTCGGGAACCTTCCGCTTTTCATCTCGAACATGGCGAAGGTCGAGCCCGGGCGCAGGCTAAAGGTCATATTCCGCGAATGCGGGATCGCCCTCGCGGTGCTCGTCCTCTTCATGCTCTTCGGGAGGCAGCTGCTCGCGCTGATGCACCTGAGCGAGGAGACCCTGAAGATCACCGGCGGCGTCATCCTCTTCCTCATCGCCCTTAACATGGTCTTCCCCGGGCACGGCGTGTCGGTGGGCAGGGAAGAGCATCCCGGCGAGCCCTTCATCGTGCCGGTGGCCATCCCCCTCATCTCGGGACCCTCGGCCATGGTCACCTCGATGCTGATCGCGGGGTCGAATCCCCACAGGATGCTCGAGTGGATAGCCGCGGCCGCGGTGACGATCCTGGTGACGCTGGCAGTCTTCCTGGCCTCATCCCGGCTGAAGGAGGTCCTGGGCGATCAGGTGATCAACGCGGTCGAGAAGCTAATGGGCCTATTCTTGACGGCGATCGCGATCGGGATGCTCCTGGACGGCATAGCGGCCTACGTGGCCCATCTCTAGATCGCGCGGTGCTTGCGGATGGCCTGCGCCCTGTCCAGCAGCCCTGGCTTGTAGAAGGTCACGCGGTTCCGCCCCGAGGACTTCGATGTGTAGAGCGCCTTGTCGGCCATCTCCAGGTACTCGTCCGACGAGAAGCGCCGGCTGGAGTCGAGGAGGCAGCAGCCGAGGCTGGCCGTGACGGTCAGCGTTTGGTCCTTATACGGGACGGCCATCGACTCGATCTGCGTCCGGACCCGCTCCGCGACCGCCAGGAGCGTTTCGCGGTCGCACTCGACGGCGAGCACGCAGAACTCCTCGCCGCCGAAGCGGGCCGCGATGTCCTCGGTGCGGATCGTGCGCTTCAGCGTGACGGCCAGCTGGTTCAGCACCTCGTCCCCGGCCAGGTGCCCCCACGTGTCGTTGAATTTCTTGAAATGGTCGACGTCGAGCATGATGAGGCCCGCGCGCATGTTGTGCCGCGTGACGCGCGCGATCTCCTGCTCGAGCCTCTGCATGAAGTGCGAGTGGTTGTACAGGCCGGTCTTCGCGTCGGTTATCGCGCTCTCGTGATGGAGGGAGTTCTGTATGCCGATGGACAGGAAGCGCGTGATCTTGTCGACGTACATCCGCTCGAGCTCGGAATAGCCCTCGCCGACGATCTTGCGCCCCAGGATCGCGATGCCGTAGAGGCCCTCGATGCCGGTCATGGGGAAGATGATCTCGGGGTCCTCGGAATCCAGCTCGCCGTGGATCGCGTCGTGGCCCAGCCGCTCCTTCAGGTCCTCCAGCCCGATCGGGTAAGGCGACTCGAGGAAGAAGTCCCGGAGCGCGAAGTAGCAGCGGTCGGGCAGGCGCTCGGCGACGGGCTTCAGGTTCAGGTAGCGGTACTGCTTAAGCCCGCCGCCCCGGGGCGGCTCGATCATGAAGGTCAGGTGCGTGGGGATGAAGCGCTCGAGCAGCCGGGAGATGACGAAGGCGAACATCTCCTCGATCGAGGTCATGGCGAAGATAGAGGCGGCGTCGTTGATGAGCCCGTCCAGCTCGCGGTTCTCCCTCCTGAGCGAGGACAGGTCGTCGAGGGCGCCCGACTTCTGGAGGTAATTGAAGCGGTCTAGGAATGCGGTATCGAGCTGCCGGCCGCCCGAATCCTCCAGCTTGAGTTCCACGATGCGATTATACGCGCGATCGGCCGCGCGGAGGAACCTATTCTAGCAAGGGCCTCCCCCGCGCGGCGCCCGCCTACTTCGAGACGGCCGCGGCCAGGGCCTCGGCGGTGAAGCCCATGCTCTTCGCGACTTCGGGGCCGGGCCCCGACTCGCCGAAGGACTCGATCGAGAAGATATCCTCGGGCCTCGCGATCCGCTCCCAGCCCTGGGCTACGCCCGCCTCGGCGACGACGATCCGCGCCCCCGGGGGCAGGATCGCGTCGCGGACCGGCTTGGGCTGGGCCAGGAAGAGCTCGCGGCAGGGCATCGAGACGACCCTGACGCCGGCCGCCGCGCCGAGGATGTCGGCGGCCGCGAGGGCCATCGACACTTCCGAGCCGGTGGCGACGATGACCGTCTTGGGCGCGGACTCGGGATTGCGGACGACATAGGCGCCCATCGCTATCGAGCTCGGCCACTCGGGATCGGCCTTCTCGAGGACCGGCACGTTCTGGCGGGTCAGGGCGATGACCGTCGGCCCGTCCTTGCGGTCCATGGCCAGGCGCCAGGCGACCGCGGTCTCCTCTGCGTCGGCGGGCCTGAGCACGCGGAGGTTCGGGATGGCGCGCAGCGCCGCCAGGTGCTCGATGGGCTGGTGGGTCGGGCCGTCCTCGCCGATGAAGATCGAGTCGTGGGTAAGGACGTAGATCACCGGCTGCTTCATGATCGCCGACAGGCGCAGGGCGGGCCGGAGGTAGTCCGAGAAGACCATGAAGGTCGCGACGAAGGGCCTAAGGCCCCCGTGGACCGAGATGCCGTTGGCGATCGCCGCCATGCCGAACTCGCGGATGCCGAAGCGCAGGTACCTTCCCTTGGGATTCTTGGCCGAGAAGTCGCCGTCGGAGGGGAAGGAGGTGGAGTTGGGGCCCATGAGGTCGGCCGACCCGCCGACGAGGCTCGGGTAGGCCTTGGACATCGCGACGACGCACTTGCCCGAGGCCGAGCGGGTCGGGACCTTGTCGCCCTTGTTGAAGGAGGGCAGGTCGGCGGCGGCGCGCGCCTTGCCGGCGAGGTAGTCGTCGAGCTCGGCGGCAAGCGCGGGCTCCTCGGCCTTCCAGGCGGCGAACTCGGCCTTCCAGGCCTCGCGGGCCTTCGCGAATTCCTTGCGGCGGCCCTCGTAGAAGGCGTAGGCCTCCGGGGCGACCCAGAACTTCTCCGCGGGCGCGCCGAGGGCGGCCTTGGTCTTGGCGACTTCCTCCTCGCCCAGGGGGGAGCCGTGCGAGTCGGCGGTGCCCTGCTTGTTCGGCGAGCCCTTGCCGATGAGGCTCTTCAGGATGATGATCGAGGGCCGCGAGGAATCGGCCTTGGCCTCGGCGACCATGCGCTCGAGGCCGGCCCAGTCGTACATGTCGCCGCGCAGGACCTGCCAGCCGTAGGCCTCGTAGCGCTTGCCCACGTCCTCTGAGAAGGAGAGGTCGGTCGAGCCGTCGATGGTGATCTTGTTCGAGTCGTAGAAGACGATGAGCTTGCCCAGGCCGAGGTGGCCGGCGAGCGACGAGGCCTCGGAGGCGACGCCCTCTTGCATGCAGCCGTCGCCCGCGAGGACGTAGGTGTAATGGTCGAGGATCTTGCGCTTCGCCGTGTTGAAGCGCGCGGCGAGCATGGACTCGGCGATCGCCATGCCGACCGCGGTCGCGAGGCCCTGCCCCAGTGGGCCCGTGGTCGTCTCGATGCCGGGTGCCATGCCGTATTCGGGGTGGCCGGCGCAGATGCTGTCGACGCGGCGGAAGCGCTTGATGGCGTCGAGGCTGATGCCGTATCCGGCCAGGTGCAGGTGGGCGTATAGGAACATGGAGCCGTGCCCGGCCGAGAGGACGAAGCGGTCGCGGTCGATCCAGGCCGGATCGGCCGGATCGTGCTTGAGGGCGTAGCCGTAGAGGAAGGCGCCCAGCTCGGCGCAGCCGAGGGGAAGGCCCGGATGCCCGGAATTGGCCTCTTGTATAGCGTCCATGGCGAGGACCCTGGCGCTTAACGCGACTTTTTCGAGTGATTTGGTATCCATGTATCTGCTCCTTAGGTAATTAGCGCGTCCGGGCAGGAGGCTCGACTTTCCCCGGTTCCTGTTCGATCCGGGGCCTGACCCTGCGCGCGTCTTGGCAGAGTACACGTTTTTCGACATCTTCTCAACATGAGCGACAGGGATCGGCGGCGCGAGTACATCCGAGCGGGCGGATTGGAGGCGAGGCTCCTCAGGTCGGCCAGGCGGACGGTCTCGCTTCAGGTCGGGACCGATCTCTCGCTGGTGGTCAAGGCGCCGAACAGCGTCTCGGAGGCCTTCATCGCGGACTTCCTGGAGCGCCGCAGCGCCTGGGCCCAGCGCCAGCTCGAGCGCATGCGTAGGATCAAGGAGGCCGCCCCCGAGTGGAGGGACGGCGGCCGCGTGCCCTTCCTGGGCCGCGAGCTCGGCATAGCGGTATCGCCCGCTCCTCGATCCCGCGCCCGCCTGTCGGGAGGCCTCGTCCTCGTGTCGGCCCGGGATCCCGGCGATCCCGACGAGGTCCGCTCGGCGATCGAGCGGCTATTCGCCCGCGAGGCGGCCGAGCGGCTTCCCCTCCGGCTCGACGCCTGCCTTGAGCTCGCCTCGCGCCGGGCCTCGGGCCGGGCCCTGCCCCGACCCGAGCTCCGCGTCAGGACCATGAAGGCGCGCTGGGGCAGCTGCGATCCCCAGCGGCTCATCGTCACGCTGAACGCAAGGCTCATGCGCTTCCGCGTCGAGGTGATCGACTGCGTAGTAATGCACGAGCTGGCGCACCTGAAGTATCGTCGCCACGGCCCGCGATTCTACGGCCTCCTTGGACTCCTCTGCCCCGAATACGAGGCCCTCCAGGCCGAGCTGGCGGACGTGTACCTCGAATAGCGGAGCGGGCGCGCCGACGCTAGTCGCGCGCCGCCGCCTCGCCGTCCAGCAGGCGGTCGATCTCGGCGAATAGCCGCTTCGCCCTCCAGGGCTTCTCGATATAGGAGAAGCGGTCGAAGCTCTCGCGCATCAGCTTCACCGCCTGGCCGTCGGCCTGCCCCGAGACGACCATCAGGCCCGCATCGGGGCACTTCTCGCGCACGCGGCGCAAGAGCTCGTCGCCCTTCATGCCCGGCATCAGCCAATCGGTGATCACGAGGCCGATCTCCACCCCCTCGCCCTCGAGCTCCTCTATGACGCCCAAGGCCTCGCCGCCCCCCAAGGCGGTCTCGCAGACGAACTCGCCGCCGTAGCGCGAGAGGATGTCCTGCTTCATGCACGCGACGAGGATGGCCTCGTCGTC
>CAYPHO010000086.1:0-11646 GCA_964410245.1 uncultured Treponemataceae bacterium
TGTTCGCGGCCGCTCTGGCGCTTAGGTTCAAGCTCAAGGCGGCGGCCCTCGTCGGGTCGATTTTCATGGCGGCTAACGGACTCTTCGATTACGTGGGCTCCGCGGTTTTCCCGATCGATGCGGGCGGGCTCTTCGAATCGCCCTCGGGGCGGATGCATTTCCTGGTCAGCGTCATCGGCATGTCGGTCATGATTTTCCCGGCCTTCTTCTATGCTCGAGCTATGAAGAAGGAGGCGATGGCGACAGAGTCCCGGGCGACCTTCGCCTTCGCCTGCGCGATCGTCGGCGCGGCCGCGCTCTTCAACCTGTCCTTCTTCACGGAGACGCTGGTGGGATCGGCGCAGAGGGTCGTAGACATCGCGTATTTCGGATGGGTCCTCTATGTTTCGGTCGCCCTTTTCCCCGAAAGGGCCAGGACCGCATAGGCTGGATCGGCCTCGGCGGGCGGCGCGGCTTGTAGCGATCCTCCGCCTGGCTGGATGGAAGTGTGATCTGAGTTACCGACATTCCCTCGAATCGCCTATACTTTATTCCTAGGCATCACGAAGTCTAGGAGTAGAGGAATGGCAGTATCGATCGATAAGCGCCGCTGTCCGCAGAATCATCCCTGCCCGGCAGTGCGGGTATGCCCAACGGGCGCCTTGAAGCAGGACGGCTTCGCGGCTCCGAGGGTGGATCCCGCGCTCTGTACCGATTGCGGCAAATGCGTCAGGTACTGCCCGATGGGCGCTATTCAAGCCTGATCGGCAAGGGGGAGAGCATGAACCTGGGATATTTCCGCCGCAGCGCTTTTGGCCTGGATGAGACGATCCAGAGACTAAAGGAGAAGGCTCGTTCCGAGGGCTTCTCGGTATTGGGCGAGACGAGCCTGGAAGGGGCCAAGGCGAGGATGATCTTCGTCTGCAAGCCTAGTTGGGCCGAGTCCCTGGTCGCGGCCTCGCCGGACCTCTTCGGGCTCCTGCCCTGCGCGGTTGTGGCCTACGAGAAGGACGGCAAGCTGATGGTCGGGGCGGGCAATCCTTCCCTCCTCGGCGGGGTCAGCGAATCCTCCGCGGTGCGGGAGATCGCCTCGGAGGCCGAGCAGGGGATCAGGAAGCTGATAGACGAGTCGGCGGGAGCGGGCGAGCTTAAGCCCTCCGGCGTCAAGCTCTACTCGACCAAGAGCTGTCCCTATTGCCGCATGGAGAAGTCCTGGCTCGACTCCAAGAAGGTGAAGTACGACCTCGTCTACGTGGACGAGGACCAGGCCGAGGCCGAGCGCCTGGTCGCGCGGACCGGACAGATGGGCGTGCCCGTCACCGAGATCCTCTACGAGGACCAGGACAGCGATTTCATCGTAGGCTTCGACCAGGCTAGGCTGACAAAGTTGATAGCGTAAGCGATATCCGTCATTATTCGAGGCAGGCGCTCAGTACTGGGCGCCTGCCTCGCTTTTTATAATAGTTAGTAAATATGGTTTCGCAGTAGTTTTTTAAATCAACTTATGTTATAATTGTAATCGCGATTACATAAGTGTAATTAAATGTAAAAATGCCCGGTTATCCTGAGTTGGAATACACCGTACAGTAAACGATATCCGCCGGTACGGGCACCGGTTTCTCCGTCCTTCGCAGTAAGGGCGGATGTTGACTCGCGCTCACGGAAGGCGGTTATGGTTCGTTCCCTGCCTGTCCTTGTCATGGCCCTAGCGATCTCTCCTCCGCTAGTTTCGGGCTATTCCCCCACGCGGGCCGATCTGCTCCGGGCGAGGGGCGGTTTGCTCGATCTTAGGGCCTGGGATTTCGCGGACGGCGAGCTGCCCTTGTCGGGCGAGTGGGATTTCTTCCCCGGCGAGCTCTTGGGCGGGAACGAGGCGCTCACTCGGGTACCGCCGGCCTCGCTCGAGGTGCCGGGGCGATGGCGGGGCGAGGTCGCCGGCCTAAGCGGCGGTAGGGGAGCGGGAACGTACCGCCTCAGGCTGCTCCTTCCCCAAGGCGTCGAGGAGCTCGGGGTCCGCTACACGACCGCGTCTACTTCCTTCGAACTAGAGGCGCTTTCCGCCGCCGGAGGCGCGATCGTCGCCTCGGCAGGGAAGCCCTCGGCCGAGAGCGCGGCCTCGAAGCCGGAGTTCCGGCCCGGCACGGCGGCCCTCGGCCCGGTCTCCGGAGAGCTATGGCTCCTCCTGCGCGTCGCCAATTACGAGTACCGCGTCGGCGGTCCCTGGCGTCCTCTCTACCTGGGCCGATTCGAGGCCGTCGAGAGAGGATACGGGGCGAGGCTCGTCGGCTCGATCGCCCTCGCCTCGACCTTGGCGGCGATCTCGGTCCTTTTCGCCTTCTTCATCCGCGCCGGGACGGCGGGCAAGGGCTTCGCCGCCTTCTCGCTCTTCGCCCTGGTGTCGGCCCTGCGGAGCCTGGTCACGGGGCAGTACGGGATAGTCGACGTCTTCCCCTCGATACCCTTCGATCTCGTGGTCAGGCTGGAATACCTGACCGCCTTCTCGAGCTACGGCCTCGGCCTGGCCTTCTTCTCGGTCCTCTTCCCCGAGGAGTCGCGGCCGCGCGCCTTCAGGATCCTCGTCGCGGCCTGCGCGGCCTTCCTGTGCCTGGTTCCGCTCGCGCCCCTGCGGGTCCTGACGGCCGCCATCACGCCCTTTTACGCCCTGGCCGCGGCGATCCTGGTCGCGATCGGGGTAATCGTGGTCAAGGCCGCGGCGAAGCGGCGAGCCGGCGTCGTTCCCCTCGCTGCGGGCAGCGCGGTCCTGGCCGCCGCCGCGGTCAATGACGGGCTCTTCGCGGGCCTCGGCCTGAATACCGTCGATCTCTTCCCCGCGGGCATGCTCGTCTTCGTGGGAGCCCAGGCTTATTCCCTCGCGGAGCGCTACGGTATCGTCCAGCGAAGGCTTAGGGATGCCCTGGCGGACAAGGAGATCCTCTTCCGCGAGGTCCACCACCGCGTGAAGAACGGGCTCCAGGTCGTCTCGAGCATCGCGGGCCTCGAGGCGCGCCGGGCCGCCGCCCCCGAGACGGCGGCGATACTCGACAGCATGCGCGCGAGGATCAGGGCGATCAGCCTGGTGCACGAGCGGCTGTATTCCCTCGAGGGCGGCAGCCTCGTGGACGCGGGGGCGTATATCCGCGGCCTCGCCGGCGAGCTCTCCGCGAGCCTGGGGCCCGAGGGCGGGGTAAGCGTCGAGGCAGATCCCGTCATGATGAGCGTCGAGTCCTGCGTCGATATCGGCCTGATCTTCTCCGAGCTGGTGGCCAACGCGGCCAAGCACGCGTCGCCCCCGGGCTCGGCGGCTCCGATACGGGCGAGCCTGCGCGCCGAGGGCGGCTCGGTCCATCTCCGCGTCGAGGACGGAGGGGTGGGCTTTCCCGAGGATTTCGACCCGGAGTCGGCCTCCTCGCTGGGCATGCGGATAATAACGGCCCTCGCGAAGAAGCGCGACGCCGAGATCGAGTTCGGGAGGGCGCTGGGCGCCTTCGTGCATATCCGGTTCCCGATGCCCGAGGCCTCGGCGGGCCGGTCAGGAGATAAAAATGGAGCGAGATGAGATCTTGGTCGTCGACGACGAGCCCCTGGTCGCGCTCGAGCTCAAGGAGCGGCTCGAGGCGCTCGGCTACGCGGTCCCGGCGCTCGTGGCCTACGGCGAGGACGTAGTCGCCGCCGTCGCCAGGCACCAGCCCGACGTCGTCCTCATGGACATACGCCTAGGCGGCGGCGTCGACGGGATAGAGGCGGCATTCCAGGCCAAGGCCGAGTTCGACGTGCCGGTCATCTACCTGACCGCCTACTCGGACGCCGAGACGCTGCGTCGGGCCGCGCGGACGGGGCCCGACGCATTCCTGCTTAAGCCCTTCGACGACCGCGAGCTCGCGGCCAACATCGAGATAGCCCTGGCCCGGGCGAAGGGCGGGGAGTCCCCGCGCCGCGAGCTGCGGGGGGCCGTCTCGCTCGCCGACGCCCTCGAGATACCGGTGATCATCGCCGACAACGAGGGCCGGGTCGTCCATGCGAACGCCGAGGCCTCGCGCATGCTCGGCGCCTCGGCCTCGGCCGGCCTCGCGATGGCGGAGCTCTCCGGCCTCCTGGGCGGCCCCCGGTCCGGGACCCGCCGCGACGTCGTCTCGATCGAGCCGCTATGCAGGCCCGACGGCGGGCGCTACGGGAGCCTCGTCATGCTGGCGACGAAGGACATGATGGAGAAGCGCCTCCTCGAATCCTCGGTCGCCGAGGCCAACTCGATGCTCGCGAGCCTCTTGCCCGGGCCCGGCGCGGCCGGGCCCGGCTACCTGGTAGCCGGCTTCCTCGAGCCCTGCCTCTCGGGATCGGGGGATTTCTACGACGTCTTCCCGCTCGGCCCCGGCAAGGTCGGATTCTACGGCATCGACGTCATGGGGCACGGGGTCATCGCCGCGCTGATGGCCTTCGCACTGAGGGAGTCCCTGCCCCTCGTCGCCGGGGCGGGCGGGGGCGCGATACCGCGCCCCTCCGAGGCGCTCCGCTCGCTCTACGCGTCCTACTCGTGCAAGAGCGACATTAGGTCGGCCTTTTTCACGATCAGCATCGGGAGCCTCGATACGGAGACCGGCGAGTACGCCGTCGCCCGCGGGGGGCACAGTCCCGCGCTGCGCCTGGCCGCGAGCGGCGGCTGGGAAGTCCACTATACGAAGGGCGCGGCCGTCGGCGTCATGGCGGAGGCCGAGGTCGAGGAGGCCCGAGGAAGGATGGGGAAGGGCGACCGGCTCGTCATCGCCTCTGACGGGCTCCTCGACGCCTTCGGGGACGAGGCGGCCCTCGACGGCGCGATCGGGGCCTTGGCCGGCTACTGCGATTCCTTCCGCGGAAGGCCGCTCGGGGAGCTCATCGAGTCGCTCCGGGCGAAGGCCCTGTCCAGCAGGGGTAGTTCCTTCGCGCCCGACGATATCAGCGTCCTCGCGATCGAGCGACGCGGATAGCTCGCCTTGACAGCTCGGCCCATAAAGCACTAGCGTTGCTCATCAATCGATGGTCGAACGCATCAGCTCGGTCTTAACGGCGATACTCCTATTCTCGTCTCTCGCGACGATGGGACTCTCGGTGTATTCCGCCCTCTTCCAGAGGACGACGCCCCTCTCGACCGTCTTCTCGCTGTTCATGGCCTCGATAACCGTGTATTGCCTGGGCTACGCCCTGGAGATTTCCTCGGGAACGCTCGAGCGGATCCTGTTCTGGACCCGGATCGAGTACCTCGGCTTGACGACGATTCCCGCTTTCTGGATCATCATGGCGCTGCAATACGCCGACGGGCGGAAGCGCTTCCCCGTCAAGGTCGCGGTTCCCCTCCTTTGCCTTTCCGCGGCGATCCTCGCCGTCCATTACACGAACGACTTCCATCATCTGTATTACGTAAGCACGAGCCTAAATACCGAGGGTCCCTTTCCCGTGATCGAGATAGAGCGCGGCCCCTGGTACTACGTGCAGGTCGCGTACGTGCTTTCATCCATCGTATTCGGCGCCCTGATGTTCTTCCGCGTCTGGTTCGCGTCGGCCTCCTCGACGAGGCCTCAAGCCGCCCTGATGCTCGTGGGGGCGCTCTGTCCCGGAATAAGCAGCATATTCTACCTGACCGGCTTGACGCCCTACGGAATGGATACGACTCCCTTCGCCTTGGTCGTCACCGGCCTCGCCTGCGCGCTGGGGCTATTCCGCTTCAAGTTCCTCGACCTGGTACCCGTCGCCGTGAACTCGGTTTTCCGGGATATGCGGGACGCGGTGGTCATCCTCGACCGCGACGGAAGGGTCGCCCAATTCAATAAGCGGGCCGAGGACGCCCTGAGGGAGACGCAGGGGCTTCGCGTCGGCCTTCCCGTCCCCGACGAGATTCGACGCGAGTCCGGGGACATAACGCTCCGGGCGAAGGGCGAGCCTCGGCATTACGACCTGCGCGAATCGCCGGTGCATGACGAGCGCGGCCGAGCCGTCGGCGCGATGATCGTCCTTGTGGACATCACGGATCGCGTGCGCATGCTCGAGGAGATGCGCGCGCTCGCGGTCACCGACGAGCTTACGGGCCTGTGCAATCGGCGCCAGTTCATGGAGCGGGCGACGATAGAGATCGAGCGCGCCAGGCGGACGGGGAAGAGCGTGTCCGCGATCGCCGTCGACCTGGACCATTTCAAGGCTATTAACGACGGCTACGGGCACGCGGCCGGCGACGAGGTCCTGAAAGCCTCGAGCGCCGTCTGGAAGGCGATGCTGCGCCCCGTCGATGTCCTGGGGCGCTGCGGGGGCGAGGAGTTCGGGATCCTCCTGCCCGAGACTCCCCTCGAGACCGCGGCCGCCGTCGCCGAGAGGCTCCGCGAGGCGATCGCGAGGAACTCGATCGAGTCAGGCGGCCGATCGATTCGCGTCACGGCGAGCTTCGGCGTCGCCTGCTCGACGGAAGGGGACGGCGCGAGCCCGGACGGGCTCTTGTCGAGGGCCGACGCGGCCCTCTACGAGGCCAAGGCCGAGGGCCGCGACCGGGTTAGGATCAGGACCGGGCGCTAAGCCGCCTTTCCCGCCGCCGGCGTCTTGCTTTTTCGCCCCCCGCCCTGCGAAACTGGTCCGGGGGGTACCGCATGCGCGTCCTTTTCATCGGCGGCACGGGCGTCATCAGCTCGGCCTGCTCGGAACTGGCCTTGAAGCGGGGGCACGAGCTCTCGCTGCTCAATCGCGGGCGGTCGATCCGGCCCGCGCCCGCGGGAGCCGAGATCATCCATGCCGACATCCGCGACGCCGCGGCGGCCCGAGCGGCCCTGGCGGGCCGGAAGTGGGACGCCGTCGTCGACTTCATCTCATTCACGCCCCAGCACGTCGAGAGCGCGCTGGCCGCCCTCGAGGGCAGCTGCGGGCAGTACCTGTTCATCAGCTCGGCCTCCGCGTACCGGAAGCCGCCCGTCGCCCTTCCCGCGGTCGAGTCGAACCTCCTGGACAATCCGTACTGGGAGTACTCGCGGAACAAGATCGCCTGCGAGGCGCTGCTCATGGAGCGATTCCGCTCCGGATGGCCCATAACGATCGTCCGGCCCTCGCATACCTACGACAAGACCGTCCTGCCGATCGACGGCGGCTGGTACGTCGTCGACAGGATGATCCGGGGCGAAGAGGTTATCGTGCACGGCGACGGCTCCTCGCTGTGGACCCTGACCCACCACCGCGACTTCGCCGTCGGCCTGGTCGGGCTCCTCGGGCAGAGCTTCGCCCTCGGCGAGGCCTTCCATATCACCGGCGACGAGTGGCTGTCGTGGGACGAGATCTTCCGGATCGTCGGGAAGGCGGCCGGCGCGGAGCCGCGGATCGTCCACGTTCCCTCCGACGTCATCGCCCGCTTCAACCCCGACTGGGGCGCGGGCCTCCTGGGGGACAAGGCGCACTCGATGATCTTCGATAACTCGAAGATCCGCCGCGTGGTGCCGGACTTCCGCCCCTCGATCCCCTTCAGCCTGGGAGCCCGGGAGATCGTCGGCTGGTACATGGCCGATTCTGCTCGCCGGTCCTGGGATGCGGATTTCGCCGAGAAGTACGAGAAGATACTGGACTGGGCCCGCCGCTGATCGGGCCGCATATCCCGCGCGGCCGCGCGAGGAGGGACGCATGGACTCGTTCGTATTCCACAACGCCACGAAGATCATCTTCGGCCGGGGGGCCGAGGAGAAGGTCGGCGCGGAGACCGCTCGCTACGCCTCGAAGGTCCTCCTGCACTGGGGCCGCGGCAGCGCCGAGCGCTCGGGCCTCATCGGCCGCGTTAAGGCCTCGCTGAAGGCCGCCGGAGTGGGCTTCGTCGAGCTGCCGGGGGCCCAGCCGAACCCGCGCCTCTCGCTGGTCCGCGAGGGCATCGACCTCTGCCGGCGCGAGGGCATCGGCTTCATCCTCGCGGTGGGCGGCGGCAGCGTCATCGACTCGGCCAAGGCCATCGCGGCCGGCGCGCCCTACGCGGGCGACGTCTGGGACTTCTACGAGGGCAATGCGCGCCCCGCCGCCGCGCTGAGGGTCGCCTGCGTGCTGACCATACCGGCCGCCGGCAGCGAGACCTCGGGCAGCACGGTCATCACGAAGGAAGAGGGACTCAGGAAGAAGGGCCTGACCTGCGACGAGTTCCTGCGGCCCGCCTTCGCCGTCATGAATCCCGAGCTGACCTGCTCCCTGTCGGCCAAGGACACCGCGATCGGGGCCGCCGACATCATGGCCCACGTCATGGAGCGCTACTTCACCAACACCCGCGAGGTCGACTTAAGCGACCGGCTCTGCGAGGCGGTCATGTCCTCCGTACGGCGCAACCTGCCCCGCGTCCTCGCCGACCTCTCCGACGTCGACGCGCGCGCCGAGCTGATGTGGACCGGCACGCAGGCGCACAGCGACCTGATCGGCATGGGGCGGGTCGGCGACTGGGCCTCGCACGACATCGAGCACGAGCTCTCGGCCGCCTACGACGTCCCGCACGGCGCGGGGCTGGCCGTCGTCTTCCCCGCGTGGATAAAGCATGCCTACCGCCACGACGCCGCCCGCTTCGCGCAGTGGGCGCATCGCGTCTGGGAGGTCGAGGCCGATTTCTCCCGTCCCGAGGCGATGGCGCTGGAGGGCATCCGCAGGCTCGAGGATTTTTACCGGCGCTGCGGCCTGCCGGTCCGCCTGGGCGAGCTGGGCATAGGTCCCGACCGCCTGGCCGAGATGGCGAGGAAGGCGACCGGAGAGGGGAGCCGGAAGCTCGGCAATTTCGTGAAGCTCGACGAGGCGGCGATCCTCGAGATCCTGAAGTCCGCGCTGTAGGGCGGGCTGAGGAGAGGCAGGGCGGATTTCGCGGCAATGACCCAGAGGCTCGTCGAGCGCTCGGGCAGCCTCTCGATGGAGGTGAAGAATACCGCCCGCGAGGGGAACGCGATCTTCCTCGAGTGGGTGATGACACTGAGCTTCAAGAAGTACCCCAGCTCGTCCATCTACGGCGCGACTCGGATCACCCTGAACGAGGCGGGAAAGATCATCGAGCAGCGGGACTACTACGACCTCTGGGGCGACATCTTCGACAACATCCCCCGATTCGGGAAAGCGTACCGGAAATTCATGCGCAGGAAATTCGGCTAGTCGAGGGGAGCTCCGTTGAACAAGTACCTGAGGGAGTACGAGTGGTCGAATATCGCGGCCATGCTCAGGAACAATAAGGCCGAGCCGGCGGAAACCGCGGCGCGCTGCGACGGCAAGCTCGCGGTCATAACCGGCGCCACCTCCGGCATCGGCCGCGAGACCGCCCGCCTCTTCGCCTCGCGGGGCGCCGACCTCGTCTGCGTGAACAGGAGCCGGGAGAAATCCGAGCGCCTGAAGTACGAGATCGAGCGGGGATACGGAGTATCCTGCCGCGTCATCCTCGCCGACTTCGCCCGCCTCGCCGATATCCGCGCGGCGGCGGAGGAGCTGGCGAAGATCCCGGAGGCTATCGATTTCCTCGTCCACAACGCGGGCGTGTACAATACGAAGAGGATAATCACCGCCGACGGCCTCGAAGAGGTCTTCCAGGTCGACTACCTGGCCTCCTTCGCCATCACCTACGCGCTATTGGGCAAGCTGAGGCGGGAGGGCCGGGCCCGCGTCGTCCTGGTCAATTCCGAGGGGCATCGCTTCGCGATCGAGGGCCTCAAGCTCGACGACCTGGACTGGGGTAAGCGCCATTATACGGGACTGCGGAGCTACGGCTCGGCGAAGACCGCCCAGCTCCTGGCGATGCGGCGCTTCGCCGAGCTCCTTTCGGGGAGCGGCGCCACCATCAACGCGATGCACCCGGGGGACGTCAGGACCGCCATGGGCGAGAACAACGGCAGGATCTACCGCTTCCTCAAGCGCAGGCTGATCAATCCCGGAGCCCGCGGTCCCGAGCTCTCGGCCAAGGCCGTCTTTTACCTCGCCGCGGCGCCCGTGCTGTCGGGAGTCTCGGGCAGGTTCTTCAACTTCACGACCGAGGAGACGCCGGCGCCCCACGCCCTCGATCTCGGAATCGTCGAGCGCTTGTGGGAGGAGAGCCTTCGCCTGGGAGGCCTGTCATGAGCGGGAAGAGGTACGACGCCGTGGTCGTCGGCGCGGGCCTGGCCGGCCTCTGCTCGGCGGCCTACCTCTCCCGCTCCGGCCTTTCGACCCTCCTGGTCGAGAAGACGGCGAGCTGCGGCGGCCTCCTCAATTCCATCGAGCGCGAGAGCTTCGTCTTCGACGCGGGCGCGAGGTCGATCGAGAACGCCGGTGTCGTCCGGCCCATGCTGAAGGACCTCGGCATCGACCTGGAGCTCCTCGAGAGCCCGGTCTCCATCGGCATCGAGGACGAGATCGTAGATATGAAGGCGGCCGGCGGCCTCGCGCGGTACCGCGGCCTGCTCGAGCGGCTCTACCCGGGGCGCGGAGCGGAGATCGGCAGGATCTTCCGCGCGATCGGCAAGGTCATGCGCGACATGGACGTCATCTACGGCTTCGACAATCCCGTCTTCCGCGATTTCTTGAACGACCGCGAGTACCTGTTCAAGGAGCTCCTGCCCTGGATGCTCAAGTTCCTGCCGACGGTCCTCCGCATGAACAGGATGAGCCGGCCGATAGAAGACTTCCTCGCCGGCCTCTCCTCCTTCCGGCCCCTGAACGACATCGTCGACCAGCACTTCTTCAAGGCTACGCCCATGTTCTTCGCCCTGGGCTACTTCTACGTGTACATGGACTACCTCTATCCGCGGGGCGGCACGGGCGCCCTAGCGGCGCGCCTGGCCGGCAAGATCCGCGAGGCCGGAGGCGAGATCCTCCTCGAGACCGAAGTCGCGTCGATTCATGTCGCCGAGCGGCGCCTCTCGGGCTCCCGGGGCCTGGACTGCTCGTATGAACGCCTCGTCTGGTGCGCGGACCTCAAGTCCCTGTACTCCATCGCCGAAACGGCGGGACTGGACGAGGCGACATCGCGCCGCGTCGAGGCCGGCCGGCGCAGGATCATGGCGAGCCGCGGCGGCGACTCGGTCTTCTCGCTCTATCTCGGCGTGGATCTGCCGCCCGAGTACTTCGCCGCCACGACCCACGGGCATCTCTTCTACACGCCCTCGCGGGAAGGCCTAGGCGAGACCCATCGCGGGGAGCTCGCCGCCCTGCTAGCCCGGGGCGCGGGCGCGAGTCGCGAGGCGATCCTCGATTGGGTCGGGAAGTACTGCCGGCTGACGACCTACGAGGTCTCGATCCCCTCGCTCCGGGACCCCGCGCTGTCTCCGCCGGGTCGGACCGGCCTCGTCGCGAGCTTCCTCTTCGAGTACGACCTGGTCAGGAAGATGATCGATGCGGGCTGGTACGATGAGTTCAAGGCCAGGGTCGAGGATGCGATGATCGGAGTCCTCGACTCGTCGCTGTTCCCGGGGCTCAAGGACAGGATACTGCTCCGCTTCTCCTCCTCGCCCGCGACGATCGAGACCATGTTCTCGAGCTCGGAGGGCGGCATCACGGGCTGGACCTTCGAGCGTCCCTCGCCGGCGGTGCATGCCCTGCAGGAAATCCCGAAGGCCGTCCTGACTCCGTACCCCGGCATCTTTCAAGCCGGGCAGTGGGCCTACAGCCCGGCCGGGATCCCGACGGCCATCCTCACGGGCTGGTACGCCCAGGACGCCGCGAAGCGCGCCCGCAAGGCCGCGGCCGGCT
>CAYPHO010000087.1:0-11335 GCA_964410245.1 uncultured Treponemataceae bacterium
CGATCCTTCGCGTTCTTCATCATGATCCTGCCGCGGTTTATCTCCTTGGCCATCGAGATGATCGAGTCCGAGTCGGACTCGAAGGCGGTCTCGAGCTCGCGCATCTTCTTGTCGGTGACCTGGATCTGCCTGATCTTCTCCTTGATCTCGTCCGAGGACAGGCCCAGCTCGTCCTCGATCTTCTCGCGCTTTTCCTTGACCGTGAGGTTGCGGCCCAGGGCGCGCAGCTCCTTGGTGCTGGAGATGCGCAGGATGCGCTCGATGCGCTCCTGCTCCTTGTAGTACTTGCGGATCTTGCGGGCGGAGGAGATGAACTTCTCCGAGAAGCCGTTGATCTCCTCGGGATGGATCTCGGCCTCTTTCAGGCGGGCGAGCAGGGACTCGCGCTTCGAGGCGAGCTCGGCGTCCTCGAAGATGTTGCCGCCCCGCGACAGTATGCGCTTCTTGTGCTCGACGTATTCCTTGAGGTCGCCGAGGCAATCCCTGATGACGTCGCGGTAGAACTGGTTGAGGCGCCGGCGCTCGGCGATCTTCTCGGTGTTCTCCTTGCGCTGGAGCGAGGCGTCCTTCGCCTCGCGGCGGGTGGCCTTGACGGCGATCAGGTGGAATTCGGGAATCAGGACCCCCGACTTCTTGATGATCCCCTTGATTATATTCTCGCCCTCCTCCATGGACTTGGAGAGCTCGACCTCCTGCTCGGCCGTAAGGAGGTTCTCCTTGCCGATCTCGCGCAGGTAGATGCGTATCGGGTCGTCGACCGAGGTTTCCTTGTCGTTGTAGACGAGGCGCTTCTTCTCGGTCTCTTCCTTGACCGGGGGCTCCTCCTCGAGCTGGAGGTCCTCCTCCTCGAGCTGGATATTATTGGCCTCGAGGAGGGCCAGGATGCCGTCTATCTTGTCGGAGTTGAGCAGGTGCTCGGGAAGGAAGTCCGAGAGCTCGTCGAAGCTGATCGTCTTCTTGGTGCGGCCGTACTCGAGGAGCTTGGCGATCGCCGGGTCCAGCTCAAGGTCGTTATTCTCGCTCACCCTTCATAGCCTCCCATTCGGCGTCCAGACGCATCATCTCGCCGAGCAGTTCGTTCAGGACCGCGCCGCCGCCCGCCGCCGCGCCGCCCTCGGCCTCCGCTATCCTCGCCCGGAGCCGCTCGCGCTTGCGCTCGATGCTCCTGCGCCGAAGCGTCGCGACGCCGTCGGATACGAACTTGCCGGCGTTTATCGCGAAGGCGCCGGACGCGGAGGCCTCGCGCACGAAGCGCGCGGCCGACTCGTCCTCTACCCTCGCCAGCACGGACTCTACGCTCGTATCGTCGGCGCGGAAGCCTTCCTCGAGTGCGATGAATAGGTCTCGAGCGCGGAAATCGTCGAGGTCGTCGGGCCCTATCGCAGCGCGAACGGACTCGAAGCAGCCGGCATTCAAGACAACGGCCCCCATGAAGAGGAGATCGATCGTCTGAGCCGCGCCCGGCGAGGCCCCGGGCCGGCGAAGGTCCCCGTCCGCGGGGACCGCGCGCCGTTCCGGGCCGCCGCGCCTGGCGGCGTCGTAGTCCCTTCGAATTGAGCTAGGATTCGCCCCGAGCTTCCTGGACGCGTATTCCAGGAAGTCGTACCGCTTGACCTCGGAATCCAACGCGTCCGCGTATGGGTACAGATACGCGACCGCCTTCGCCTTGCCTTCCACCGTCCCGGTTTCGAAAATATCCTGAACCCGCCGTACGAGAAAATCGCCTCCATTTATAGCCAAATCGCGTGCCTTTTGCAATGTCCCTATTCCTTCTTTTTCAAGAATTTCCGAGGCGTCCTTGCCTCCCGGAAGGGCGACCACCAAGGCTTCGAGCCCAGCCTGGGCAGATATCGCGCAAGCCCGCTCGGCCGCCTTGCATCCGGCCTCGTCCGCGTCGAAGCAGAGATAGACGCGGTCGGCCCATCGCTTCAGAAGGCGGGCTTGGCTGGCCGTGAAGGCAGTCCCAAGAGGGGCGACCGCCTGCCCGACCCCGGCGGCATGGAAGGAAAGCGCGTCCATATACCCTTCGCAGATAAGGGCGAAGCTCTCTTTTTTTATATGTGGTAAGGCTTTATCAAGCGCAAACAGATTGTCCTGCTTGTGGAACAAGGGCGTATCCGGGCTGTTGATATATTTCGGACCATCGCCATTGAGGAGCCGTCCGCCGAAGGCGATGACGCGGCCCTTACTGTCCGCTATCGGGAACATAAGCCGGTCCGCAAAGATCGGGTAGTCCTTAGCCGATCCGGCAAAAAGGCCTGATCGCGACAGGAAATCCTTAGAATATCCTTTCGATATAAGGAATTGATGCATCCAATGGCGATTTTCGGGCGCATAGCCCAGCATGAACTCCTCGACCAGAGTATCTGGCAAACCCCTTTTCAGAAGGCGCTCGCGCGCTTCCCGGCCCATGGCCTGCTGGGTCAGGAACCAGTGGAAGGTGCCCCGCAGGCGTTCGTAGAGCTCGAATAGCGCGCGGCGCTCCTTATCCTCCTCGGATGGCGCCTCCTCGACCTCGAGGCGTATGCCCGCCTTGGCGGCGAGGCTTTCCATGGCTTCGGGGAAGCTGAGCTTCTCGAGCTCCATGAGGAACTGGACCGCCGAGCCGCCCTTGTGGCAGCCGAAGCAATAAAACAGCCCCTTATCGGGATCGACGCTGAACGAGGGGGTCTTCTCGTTGTGGAAGGGGCAGAGGCCTACCCAGCGGCCGCCCTTCTTCGTTAGGCGGACATGGTCGCCGATCACCGCGACGATGTCGGTCTTGTCCAGGATGTCCTGGACGAGCCGCTCGGGTATTCGGCCCATCAGCGCGCGGCCTTCTTGATATACAGCCTGCGCGCGCTCGCGTGCTCTTCGAGGGTCGCCGAGAAATGATGGCGGCCGGCGTCGGCGTCGGTCAGGCGGAAGTAGAGATAGGGTGTCTTCGCGGGCCTGAATGCCGCGTCGAGCGCGGTCATCCCGGGATTCGAGATAGGGCCCGGCGGGAGGCCCCGCTGCGCGTAGGTATTGTAGAGGCTGGCGATCTTCAAGTCGCGGTCCAGGATCAGCTCGGGATGGCTCTTGCCCTGGATCTCGGTTAGGACGTAGACGACGGTCGCGCAGGATTGCAGGGCCATGCCGATCTTCAGGCGGTTATAGAAGACGCTGGCCATGAGGGGCGCCTCTTCCTCGTCTTTGTACTCGCGCTCGACGATGGAGGCGACGATGACGCGCTCGCGAAGCTCCTCCCGCGAGAGCGAGGCGGCCTCGGGCAGCTCGGCCAAGCGGGTGAAGAAGGCGGCGGCCATGGTCCGCACGACGAGCTCGGCGGGGGAGTCCGACGCGAAGAAATACGTGTCGGGGAAGAGATAGCCCTCGGCCGTCTCGCCCGGTATACCGAGCTCGGCAAGCAGCTCGCGCGAGCGCGCCGCCTCGAGGAAGTCTTCGGCGCTCGCCACGCCCTGGGATTGGACGAGGGCCGCGACTTGCGACATCGTATAGCCTTCCGGTACGGTGACCCTAGTCATCGCCTGCCGCCCCGAGACGAGCATATCCAGGACCTCGCGGGCGCCCATGCCGCCCTCGATGCGGTAGGACCCGGCCTGGAGCCTCGCGCCGCCCCCGTCAAGCTGGGCGAGGACCTTGAAGGCGATCGCGGACTTGATGTAACCGGACTCCTCGAGCTCGCGTGCTATAGCGGAGGCCGAAGCGCCCTTCCTGACGGTGAAGACGCCTCCGTCGCCCCCGGGCGCGGCCGAGAGCGCGAGGAGGGCCGTTCCCGCGGCGGCGGAGGCGAGCACCGCCGCCGCGGCGAGGGCCGCGAGCGCGCGAGCGAAGACTCTCTTTGCGTTTCTCCTCGACATCATCGCTCCATACGGCGCAAGAGCTCCTCGGGCCGTTCCATCTCCTCGATCGACAGGCGCCCGTAGAGGTAGGAGCGGAGCCCCTCGAAGAGCCGCTCCGCCGCCGGGGGGAGTTCGTCCTCCCTCCCGCGGAGGAAGATATACATGCCGAGGGCCTCGCGGAAATCCATCGTCGCGGAGAAATCGCCCGTTTCATCCATGCCGAGCCTCGCCTTCAATATCGGCGTCCCCGGGATCCTCTCCGTACTCGAAAACGACGATGGGCTCGGACCCGCGCTCCGCCAGCCGCCCTTCGATATGCGCCCCGCTCCGCCTCTCGCCGCGCCCGATTCCCGGGCAGTAGGCTCCCTCCTCGTCCCATCGCGATCGCGACTCCAGGATCGAGGCCCAGAAGGGATAGGTCGAGCACTGGACGGGCCGGTCCTCGTAGATCGAGCAGCCGCCATCGCCCCAGAACACGCAGTCGTATCCCGGCTTCTCCCTGAGGCTCAGGGCCATGCCGAGCCCGGTATCCACGGTCCGGCAGAAATCCGCGCAGAACGCGCGATACTCGATGCCGAGGCGCCTGAGGATGCGCCTGATGTCGCTCCTGGTCAGGAAGACGAAGCCGGGCTCGCCCCGGCAGCAGGCGGAGCATCGCCGGCACTCGAAGGCCAGGCCACCGGAATAGAACGCGTCGCTCATGTGTCGCTCCGAAAAAAGAGCCCCTTCTCCTCATGGAGAAGGGGCGATGGGGAGAGAAGGATTTGAACCTTCGAAGGCATAGCCAACAGATTTACAGTCTGCCCCCTTTGACCACTCGGGAATCTCCCCAGGGGATCGAAGCACCTTTCGCTGACCCGAGCCATCTTCCGGAATCGAACCGGAGACCTCGAGATTACAAGTCACGCGCTCTACCGACTGAGCTAAGATGGCTTCGACGACGGCGGCTACTATAGCTTTCGCGATCGATGCGAGTCAATACCGTCATTCGAGCGGCGCGTAGTACCCGAGCTCGTCCTTCCCGCTCTTCTTGAAGAGATAGGCCTCGACCCCGATCGCGAGGTAGCCCCGGCCGTAGCTGGTGTCGGCCTTCGACTCGAAGGAGAAGCGGTATCGCCCCGAGGCGGCGCCGGCGATCTCGGAAGCGAGGTCGCCCATGCCGCGCGGCCGCTCGGCCCGGTAGACGGACCCGCCCGTGCGCTCGGCGAGGAAGCGGATCGGGGCGGATGCCTCGCCGAGGCAGACGGCGAAGAAGCGCAGGCCGTTGTTCCGCAGGAGGGCCGCAAGCTCGGACAAGGTAGCGCCCGAGAAGGAGGCCTCGTCCACGAAGCCCGTGCCGACGTAGACGACGGCGTCCCGATCGCCCGAAGGCAGGAGGCTCGTCGCCGCGAGGCGGACGGCCGCGTCGAAGCGCCCCTGGCCCGAAGCCGCCTCAAGCGCGGCCCGCGCGGCGACGGCCGCCGCGCTTGCGTCGCTCGCCGCGCGAAGGGCGGGAACGGCCCCCGCGGTCACGAGCGCGGGAGGAGAGCCTGCCGCGGCCTCTATGGCCTGGTAGACATCGCCCACTGCCGCCCGGAGCGACTGCGAGACCGCCGACGCCTCGCGGGAGCGCTCTAGGACGACGACGGTCCTGGCCCCGGGAGTCCGGTCGCCCGCGCCGAGGTACTCGAGCTTCGCGACCGGCTCGATCGTCTCCTCGGTCCGCAGGACGGCCTTCCCGCCCTCGTCCGCTTGGGTCGTCCTCCTGACGGTCTCGGTAAAGTAGAAATTCGCCTGGCCGAGGCCGACCAGGGGAAGCCCTCCCCTATCGCGGACCCGCACGTCGACCTTCACCTCGGGGAAGGCGTCAGAGTATACCCGCTCGATCTCGACGTCGTAGCCTGCGGCCATGTCGTCGACGTCCGAGAGCACGAGGACGGCCGAGGCGTCGAAGTCGCAGGCGAGGAGGTTCCCGTTCCGGTCGACGGCCGCCGAGACGAGGCGGGCCTTCCCGCCGGGACCGCGGTACACCTCTCGCAGCTCCTCGGTCTCGAGGTCGAGCGACGCGATCCTGTCCGTATCGGCGATCAGGATCGCCCTGCCGCCCTCCCAGGAGGAGAGCCCCTCGGGGAAGTGGAGCTCGCCCTCGGCCATCGATCCGAGGTAATTGCCCGAGGCGTCGAAGCGGTACAGCGCCTTGCGCGCCGAGTCAGCTACGATCAGCTCGCCTCGGGCCGCGAGGATGCCGGAGGGGCTCTCGAAGCCGGGGAAGCCCGAGTCCTTATCCCCGGCCCCGAAGGCCAGGACGAAGGTCCCGTCGGAATCGAACTTGCACACCCGGGCGTTCCCGTAGTCCGAGACGTAGAGGTAGCCGTCCTCGTCGGCGGCGGCGTACTGCGGGCCGATGAGGGCGCCGGGGCCGCGTCCCTTCGATCCGAAGGACGCGGCCTTCCCGTCCGGCGCGATGCGCGACACGCGATCGCCGTCGTACTCGGTGACGAAGAGGGTCCCGTCGGGCAGGAAGGCGGCGCCGAAGGGGCGGTCGTAGCCCGCGAGCCCGCCCGTCGCGCGGGATCGTATGACCCCGGAGCTATCGAAGGAGAGGAGTTCGTTCGAGCCGTGCGCCACGACGAAGATGCTGCCGTCCGGCCTCGGCACTACCGCCGAGGGCCTTTGGAAGAAGGTCGCCCCGCCCTTCCGGCCCTCGAAACGGGCCACCTCGACGTATCGGTAGGCCCGCCGGGGGGAAGGCAGGTCGCGGGAGGCCCGCAGGAGCGCGGCCTTGGCCGAGAGGAAGGGCGGGCAGGAGCTCTCGGCGAGGAGGGGCTCCCAGAAGCGCAGGGCGGTCTCGTCGAAGCCCGTCTTGAAATAGCTTCGCCCGAGCCAGTACTGAAGGAGGCGCTCGCCCGGCGAGTAGGCCAGGGCCTTCTCGAAGAGGAGTATCGACTCGGCGTACCTGCCCCGCTGGTAGGCCTGGACGCCGAGCCTGAGCTGCTCGGCCGCTCCCGACGACCGCATGACCGAGTCGAACTGGGCCCCGGCGGGCGCCGGCGCCGCCAGCGCGAGGGCGGCCGCTAGGATAGCGAGGACGGGCCCGCCCGACGGTTTCCCGCGTCTGGTCATCGCCATACCCCCCATGCTAATCGCCTTCCTCGACGGCCCGCGCGTGGGCCTTGATCTCGGGCTCGTCGGGGGCGCGCGCGAGGGCGCGCCCGAGGTAGTCCCTCGCCTCCTCGACGTAGCCGAGCTTGTAGTAGGCCCAGCCCAGCGAGTCGAGGTAGGCGGGATTGTCCGGCTTCATATCGACGGCCTTGCGGCAGCAGGTCAGGGCCCGGGCCCCGTCCCTCCCCTCGCAGGCGAGGGTATAGCCGAGCCCGTTCAGGGCGTTCGCGTTCTCGGGATCCATATCGAGGGCCTTCCGGTAGCGCTCGATCGCCTCGTCGGCCCTTCCCTGCTCCCAGGCCGCGTAGCCGAGGAAGGCGGACAGCTGGGCCGACTCGACGCCGGCCTCCATGAGCTTCCGCACCTCGTACTCGGCGAGGCGGAAGCGGCCGGTCATGGCGTAGACGTAGGCGAGGGCCATCCGGCACTGCCGGCCCCGCTCGCTGCCGGGATCGCCGGTCACCACCTGCTCCAGGTAGAGGAGGGCCGCGTCCCAGTCAGAGGCGCGCGCCCGCTCGAGGCCGAGCTTGTAGGCCTCGGCGAATCGCGCGTCGCCCTCGGGCCCTTCGCGGAGGAAGGAGGCGGCCCCGCCCCGCGGATCGTCCATGCCCATAGGCTACGCGCCCCTCCCGGCCGCCGCGAGATCCGTCGGGAACCCCTCGGGGAAGCCCGCGGGCACCTGCGGATGCACCAGCACGGCGCTGAGCGAAATCATGCCCTCGCGCACGGCGCGATGGTCGCTGCCCGGCTCGTCCGAGCTGTCTATCCCTCCGTTGGTGAGGAAGCAATAGCTCTGGCCGTCGGGAGCGTCGAAGGTCTTCAGGCGATCGCGGTACTGCCTCCTGGAGGGAAAGGTCCAGGCCCATCGGAGCCCGTCCCCGGACGAGCTCGGCGCGTTCACGTTCATGAAGACATCGCCCTTGCAGAGGGACGCGAGGGCGCCCAGGTTCTCGGATACGAATCGGGCGGCCGCCCGGTAGAGGAAGGGCTCCCGGGCGGACGCGCAGGACACGGCGACGCCCGGCAGGCCGCTGATGACGGCCTGGCGAGCCGCCCCGCAGGTTCCCGAGTAGACGATATCCGTGCCTATGTTGGCTCCTCGGTTTATTCCCGACACGACGACCTGGGGCTCGAATCCGATGGCGCCGAGCATGGTGAGTATCACGCAATCCGAGGGCGTCCCGGAGCAGCTGTAGCGGCCCTCGCCGACCTTGCGGATCCTGCCGGGACCGCCGAGCGTCAGCGCGTGCGACACCCCGGAGCGCTCGCGGTCCGGGGCGACGACGGCCACCTCGTGCGCCCCCGACAGGGCCGAGGCGAGCGCCTCGAGCCCCTCGGCGCCGTATCCGTCGTCATTGGTCAATAATATCCTCATAGAATCCCGTCCGTAGTGCGGCCCGGGGCGACCGTCGGGCCGCCCCTAGCCGACGACGCGGAGCCCCCCGGCTATCCGCGTCTCGTGGACCGCCGGGCGGAACCCGAAGATCCGCTCGTAATCCTCGAGCCTCTTCTTGTATTCCCCGAGGGCCGAGGATTCCATCACGGTCGCGGTGCAGCCGCCGAAGCCCTTGCCGGTCAGGCGCGAGCAGAGCACTCCCTCGAGCTCGACGGCGCGCTTCGCCAGCCAGTCGATCTCGGGACAGGACACCTCGTATAGGTTCCGCAGCGAGGCGTGGGACTTGTTGACGGCCTTGCCGAAGGCGGCGGCGTCCTGGCGTATGAGGGCGTCCTCGGCCTCGACGACCCTGAGGTTCTCCTCCACGACGTGGAGGCCGCGCCTCCTGACGCTCTCGGGGAGGACGCCCATGAGCTCGTCCACCTCGTCGGGGCCGAAGTCGCGCAGGGTCTTGGGGCCGCCCTTCGCGAGCGCGGCCAGGCATTTCGCGCAATCGTCGGCGCGTTGCCTGAGCTCGGCGTCGACGCTCATCCGCGGCACCTTGGAATCTGTCAGGACGACGACGTAGTCGCCCTCGAGGAAGGGCACGGCCCGCCTGCGCCCGGAGCGCAGGTCGATGATCGAGACGGTCTCGCCGGCGGGCGCGGCGGCGGTGAGGTAGTCGTAGGAGGGGACCGGGCGGTCGAGGAATTCCGACTCGGCGCGGCGGGCCAGCTCCGCGAGCTCCTCGCCCCGCTTGCCGATTCCGAAGAGCTCCTTGAAGGCCAGGGCCGAGGCGAGGCCCAGGGCGGTGGAGGAAGCGAGCCCGAGGCCCATGGGTATGTCGCCGGATACCGTGATATTGACGCCCTTCGCGGGAAGCCCTTCCTTGACCAGGAGGTCCAGGACCGCCTTGGGATAGTTCGCCCAACGGTCCTCGCGCTTGAATTTCAGGTTTCCGACGCTCGTCCGCTTGCGCTCGCCCAGGTCGGCCGCGAAGAAGCGGAGGGAGGAGTCCCTGCGGAGGGAAACGGCGACCTGGACTTCGAAGGTGAGCGACGCCGCCAGGACGAGCCCGTCGAAGGACTCGGCCTGCTCCCCCATGAATTTTGCCACGGCCGGGGCTGCCGCGACGATATCAGGCGCGGCCTCGTACTCTGCCCGGTGCAGCGATGCGATGTCTTTCATTAATACCCCATCGAGGATGCCGCCTCTCCGCGGCGCTCGGTATATCCGAAGAGCTCGACGGCTTGCCTGGCATCATACAACGGAACGCGATGTCATTCAATAAAAATGCGTCACGGCGGACGAGCGCTTTTGACATTTCCTTGAGCCCGCTGTAGAATGGTCCCATGCGCAGGTCACCCATCGCGGCCGTTCTCATCGCGGCGGCACTGTCGGCCGCCGCCTGCGTCAGCCTGCCTTCGAATCCGCCCGATACCGGACAGCCGACGGCCGACCGGGCGCCGGATCCCCTCCCGGAGGATTCCGCCCCCGTCCATGCCCCCGCCTTCGACCCGACGACCGTCAGCGCGGAGGTAAAGAGCGCGACGATGACCGACATCGCGTCCTACGTCGAGGAGCTCAACTCGATCATCCGGGCGAGGGACTTCGAGGCCTGGAAGTCGCGGCTCACCGAGGAATACGTCGCCCTCTACTCCGATCCCGCCGTGCTCAGCGGGCCGTCGAAGACCCTCGGCAGGACTATTTCCGACCTGCGCGACTATTTCCTGCTGGTCGTCTATCCCTCGCGGCAGTACGACCGGGTCGACGACATTGAATTCGTGAACGAGACCGAAGTAACGGCATATACGGTCAATCCCAAGGGAGAGAGGCTCGTCCTCTATTCCCTCGAGAAGATCGGCGGCGCATGGAAAATCGGAATCGGGAGGCAATGATGAGACTATTCATCCGCGCGGCGATCGCGGCCGCGCTCGCGTTCGCGGCCGTCCTCGGGGCGCAGGCCCAGGTCGACTCGGCCAAGGGCGGCGAGAAGACCGTCGAGGAAGCCTATCTCCAGGCCTCGATCGAGACCATGATCATCAAGGAGCAGGCCGCCGCGGAGAGCAAGGAGATGAAGCTCGTCGCCCTCCAGTACGCGAAGCAGGCGATCGACGCCGGCAGGAAGAACGAGGACATGCGCGCCGCCCTCGAGTACCTGGCGCTCGAGTCGACGATGGTGCAGGTCAGGACCGGCGGGGTCGGCAGGCCGACCAACAATTTCCCCGACGTCAGGGCGAAGGCCTGCGACTACCTCGGCGAGTTCCCCACCGCGTCCAGCAAGGACGCCCTCGTCAAGGTCGCGTTGAGCGACAACGAGCCCATGGTCCTCTCGGCCGCCATGCGGTCGCTGGGGAAGATCGGCCTCAACGACAACGACGAGGTCACCCAGGTCATCGCCTTCATCGTGAACCGCTTCGATATCCTGGCCCCCGATAACAGCCTCGCCTTCGACAGCCTCGTCGCCCTGGGCAGGATCGCGGAGAAGAACAACGGCATACGGGACCCCGCCGCCATCCGCGCGATCATCAGGATCCAGACCGGCAACTATATCACTCCCGTCAAGAAGATGGCCGAGCAGACCATGGAAAAGCTCAGGCAGTACCAGGCCGATTCCGGCTCGAGCCAGAGGAAGTAGCTCCATGAAGCGCATCGTCGCGCTGTGCCTGATCTCGCTCGTCGCGGCGGCCGCCGCCTCGGCCCAGGACCTGGAAGCCCTCAGGACGGCGGCCGACGCGGCCGCCGTCTCCGCTGCGGCCGCGCCCAGGGACTACGCGGCGAACTGGAAGGCCGCCATGGCCTGCCGTAAGTACGGAGAGGAGCTGGTCAAGCAGGCGCCGTCGGGATGGAAGGACTCGGCCAAGAAGATCGCCAAGGAAGGCATGAAATACGGCGAGATCGCCCAGAAGCTCTCCCCGAGCGGCATCGAGGGCTGGTATTGGTACGGGCTCTGCGTCGGTACCTATTCCGACTGCGTCAGCATCCTGACCGCCCT
>CAYPHO010000088.1:0-11320 GCA_964410245.1 uncultured Treponemataceae bacterium
GACGCGGACCTTGATGGTCTCGTCCACTTCCTTCATGAGCTTCTCGTGGGCCGATTCCGGCACGCCGAGGCCCGAGAGGAGGATCGCGGCCTGGGACTCGGCCTCCCAGCCTCCCAGCTCGGCGAATTCGGCCTCCAGCTCGGCGGCGCGCAGGCCGTCCTCCTCGCTGAAGTCCTCCTTCTCGTAGATGGCCGCCCGCTCGGACCTGATCGCGTCCAGCTTGGGCCAGCCCATGATGACCGTATCGATGACTCCCTTCTCCTCGAAGGCGAAATGGTCCTGGGCCAGGACGGCCATGCGCTTGCCCGCGCCGACCGAGATCTCGCCCTTGTCGGGCTTGATCTCGCCCGAGAGGAGCTTGAGGAAAGTCGACTTGCCGGCGCCGTTCGCCCCGATGATGCCGTAGCAGTTGCCCGGGGTGAACTTTAAGCCGACGTCCTTGAACAGTGTGCGCTCGCCGAAGCCGAGCGCGAGGTCGCTGACGCTTATCACGGTACCGCATTATTCCCGCGAAGCGCCGTCATGTTCAAGGGGCGAGGCGCCGCCGGCCCCGTAGACGCGGACGCGCCCGCATGGTATCGCAGGGATGATGGCCAGCGACTCGACCGCCCCCCGCATACCCGAGCTCCTCATGCCAGCCGGGAGCTTCGACTCGGCCCTCGCCTCGATAGAGGGCGGGGCCGACGCCCTCTATTTCGGCTTCGCCGGCTTCTCCGCGCGCAGGCAGGCCCGGAACTTCGACCGGCTCGAGTACCGCAGGCTCCTGCGCCTAGCCCGCGGCAAGGGCGTGCGGCTCTACGCGGCCATGAACACAGTCGTCTTACAGCGAGAGCTCGCCCAGGCGGCCGAGCTCCTCGCCTTCCTGGGACGATTCCCGCCGGACGCCGTCATCGTACAGGACTGGGGCCTCGCCCGGCTGATCCGAGCCCGCCATCAGGGCATCGCGATCCACGCATCGACCCAGGCCGCCCTCCAGGGTCCCGGGGCGATCGAGCTCGCGCGGGAGATGGGAGCTTCCCGAGTCGTCCTTCCCCGCGAGACGAGCATCGAGGAATTACGGCGGCTTTCCGAGGCCGTCCCGGGCATGGAGCTCGAGGTCTTCGCGCACGGCGCCCTCTGCTACAGCTTCTCGGGACTCTGCCTGGCCTCCGGCATGCTGCTGGGCAGGTCCGGCAACCGAGGCGAGTGCGCCCAGCTCTGCCGCTCCTACTACGACGCGGCCGAGGGTACGGGCCTGCCCCGGGCCGGCGGGGCGGGGCGGCAGGGCCGCGGCTATTGGTTCTCCTGCCGCGATCTCTACCTCGGCGATCGGCTGGGGGACCTCGCCCGCGCCGGGGCGGCGAGCCTCAAGATCGAAGGCCGCATGAAGTCGCCGGGATACTGCTTCAACGTCGCGCGGCTGTACCGGGGGCACCTGGAGCGCCTGGCCGGGAAGGGCCCATCGGAGGCCGAGATGCGCTCGAGGCTCGACGCGGCCCGCGTCTCCTTCTCCCGATCGCCGACCCATGCCTGGGCCGCCGGCCGCGGCGGCGAGGATATCCTCGATCCCGAGTACCCGGGCCATCGCGGCATAACGGCCGGGAAGGTCGCCTCCTCGGGCGGAGGGCGGCTCTCGATCGACCTCGCCTGTCCCTTGACGCTCCGCGACGGCCTGTTCGGCTTCGAGGGAGGCGACGCGTCGAGGCCGATATCCTTTTCGGTCCTCGGGCTTCGCGATGCGAGGACCGGGCGCCCCGCGCATCGGGCCGAGGCGGGAACGCGCGTCGAGCTGGACGCTCCCGCGGATTTCCCGGCGGGGGCCGAGATCCGCAAGGTTTCCTCGCGCGACCTCGATCGCCGAGCCCCGAGCCCCGATGAATACGAGCCCGAGCGCTCATCGATCCCGCTCAGGCTCCGCGTCGAGGAGGGCGCCCTCGAGGCCGAGATCGACCTGCCGAGCTTCGATGGACGAGGCGGCCCCGGATCCGCTGCGAGCATCGAGCGCGGGGAGGTCCTGCCGATCGAGCGGGGGAGGGTCCCGGGAGGCTTCGCCAAGGCGATTTCCGTCTTCGGCGAATCCGGCGACGCGGATTTCCGCCTCGCGCCCTCGATCGCCGACGCTCGAGTCATCGCCTCCCCGGGCGCTGGCTCGGAGTCATTCGCCCTCGCCGACGCATTCATCCCGCCCTCGATCCTGAAGCGCGAGAAGAACCGAATTTACGCGGCTGCCGCCGAGGCTCTGGCGGCGGCGGCGAATGCCTACGCGGCCGAGGCTCTCCTCGCGGCCGCGCGCCGATCGGAGCCGCCCCTCGCGGCAGCCGCGCGCGAAAGCCCCGGCGCGAGCGAGCGGCCCTTCCCCGCGCGGCCCCTCGCGGCCGCGCCCCCGCCGCGCTCGGCATTGACCTTCCCCATGGAGGGCCTCCCCTCGGGCTTTCCCTTCGCGACGCCGCGCATCCTGGACGAAGGCCGGGACCTCCCCCGCTTCGGAGACGCATCTTGGCTGCCCCTCGCGCCCCTGGTCGCCGACCGCGAAGCCTACGCCGCGACAGTCCTCGCGCGCGCGGAACGCGAGCTGCGCGAAGGCGCCCTCTGCCTCGGCCTGGGCGCGCTGCATCATGCCGCGCTTGCCCGGGGCCTGTCCGAGCGCCACCCCGAGGCGAGGCGCGAGGGCCGCTTGCGCTTCTTCCTCGATATCAACCTCTACGTCGCGAACATCCTCGCCCTGATCGGCCTCGACGAGCTGATCGGCGGCGCGGACTTCGCGTACTTCTACGTCGAGGGAAGCGATCGGGATCTGGCGGAGGCCCTGGCGGCGGAGGCCCCGGGCGAAGCGGCCGCCCGAAACGAGCCGGGCGAGGCGGCCGCCGCGGCCGACCTCCCGCCCCTCGTCCCCTGCGGCCCCGGCTTCGAGCCGCCCCTCTTCCAGAGCCTCGCCTGCTTCCTCAAGCACGACCTCAACTCCGGCGCCTGCCCGCCCGCTTGCGGGAGGCGCTGGTCCGAGTCGCTCCGGGACCGCGATCGACGCTACCTGACGATCGTCGAGGACTGCGTAACCTGGCTCTTCAGGGTATAATGGGCCGATGCTGATCCTCGCGATCGCCGACATCCACGGGCGCGCGGAGCGCCTCGCGGCCCTGGAGCCGCTGGCCTCCGAGGCCGACCTTATCCTCATAGCGGGCGATCTGACCGACTTCGGCGGCGCGGCCGAGGCGACGCGCGTCATCTCGGCGCTGGGCGAGGCGGTCTCGAAGACCTTGATCGTTCCCGGCAACTGGGACAAGAAAGGGGCCCGCCAGCTGATCGAGGCCGAGGGCCTGTCAGTCGACGGCCGCCTGGTCGAGCGCGCGGGAGCCTGGGTCGCGGGCTCGGGCGGCAGCCCCCTTCGGACCGGGCTCATGCCCTACGAGCGCAAGGACGCCGACATCGCCGAATCCCTCCGCTCCTGCCTGGAAGGATGGTCGGGCGACGGAGGCCGCCCCCTGATCGCCCTGACCCATGTACCTCCCAAGGATTCCGGCGCCGACCTGCGGCGGAGCTCGCACGTCGGCTCGAGCGCCCTGAAGGACCTGTCGGGATCGATCGATCCGGCGCTCTGGGTCTGCGGCCATATCCACGAATCCGCCTGCGCCCGCGAATCGGGCTCCTGCCTCGTGGTTAATCCCGGGTCCCTGCACGACGGCCGCTACGCCCTCGTCCGCCTCGAGCTCGCCCCGGGCCGCTGGCATGCCTGCGCCGAGCTTCGTTCGGACGCCTGATCCGGCGGGCCCGGCGGCGGTTTTTCGCCCCTAGTCGGTAAACTCGACTCGAAAAATTAGCGAAAAGCGCCGATACTATACGATACTGGAGAAGCGTGGGAACGATGCGTGAACTCGGACTGAACAAGCGGGCCTCGGAAGCCAGGAAGCGGCTCGGCCCCAGGCTCCGCAAGCGTTCCAGGACCAGCCTGACCTCCGGGTCGGGACTCGCCCGGGCCTCGAGGATACGCGACGACCTGGCGCAGGAAAGCGCGACGGTCACGGGCATCAGCGCCGACGACCGCAAGGAGATCGAGAACGAGATCGAGGTCGTCTCGAGGAAGAGCCGCATCTCGGCCAAGCCCGAGGATTTCATCGTCAGGCCCCGCAGGAAGGGCTTCGTATTCCCCCTCGCCGTGAACGTCCTGGCCCTCGCCGCGACGGGCCTGGCCATCTTCTTCCTCTCGCGCCTGTTCAGCCAGCGAGACCTCGAGATCGCGAGCACCGCGGCCTCGCTCGAGACGGCCGAGGGCAAGCTCCTTCGCGAGCTGAAGCGCGACTCCGAATCGAGGCTGCTCGAGAAGGACCGCGCCATCGCCGACTTCCGGGCCAGGCTGATAGAGATCGACCGCGAGCGGGCGGAGCTCGCGTCGAACATCGACGAGCGGGTCGGAGCCCGGGAGGCCGAGCTGCGCGCCGTCCTCCGGAAGGAGGTCGACGCCGAGCGCGAGCGCCTGTCCGCCGAGCGCATGTCCGAGGCCGCTAGGGAATCCCGCCTTAAGAGCTACGAGGCCGAGAGGACCGCGGCCCTCGACCGCCTCCTCGCCGAGTCTCGAGCCCAGGCCGATGCGGAGAAGGCGGCCGCCGAGGCGAGATTCGCCCAGCTTCAGGAAGACTATCGCAAGAGCATCGCCGCCCTGGGCGAGGACCGTAAGAAGCTCCAGGACGAGGCGAGCCGCCGCGAGGCGGAGATCCGCGCCCAGGCCGAGGCTTCGGTCGCAGCGATCGCGGCCCAGGGCGCCGCCGCCAGGGCCGGCCTGGAAAGCGCCCGCGCCGAGCTGGCCGCGCTGGAACGGCAGAAGGCTCTCAAGTCCTCGGTCGAGGAGCGGGTCCTCGGGCTCTACGACGGGATACGGGCCGCCCTTCGCGAGCGCCGCTACGAGGCCGCTGCCTCGGCCGCGGCCGCTCTCGTCTCCTACATGAACGAGCCCGAGATCGCCGCCGACGCCTCGCTCAAGGCGCGGCGCGACGCCGACATCTTCGTCGCCGAGACCCTCGGCGTCTACGCCCGCTCCGAGCTGGCGCGGGCGGCCATCGACTCGGCCAAGCTCTTCGAGCAGGCTTCCATCCTGGCCGCCGCCCGCGAATCCGCCTTGGCCGCCCAGGCGGCTCTGGAATCGGGCAACGCGTCCGAGGCGCGGGCGCGCTACGCCGAGGCCCTCGAGAAAGTGCCCGAGATACTGGCCGCGCACGATTACTTCATGGAACGGGCCCAGGCCGAGGAGACGGCGAGGCGCGAGGAGCTCGAGAAGGATCTCTCGGCCGCCGAGCAGGCCTTCCGCTCGGGCGATTTCGAGGCCATGGCCAGGCGCTACGCGAAGGCCCTCGACTATCTGCCGATCAAGGCGGCCGACAGGCAGAGCATCGTCGCGCGCATAGGCCGGGCCGCCGTCGCGAGCGCGGAGGAATCGGCGCCTCCCGCCGCGGCGACCTCGGCGGCGGCCATGGCCGCCGCGAGCGCCGCCGCCAGATCGAACGCCGCGGCCGAGCGCGCCGCCGCCGATACGCGGGCCGCCCGGCCCCTCGCCGAGCGCGCTTCCCGCTTCCTCGCCTCGGGCCTCTGGCATAGCGCGATCGCGGGCTATATAGAGCTCTTGTCCGCCTATCCCGCCGCCGAGCAGGCCGGCGAGGCCCTCTCCGGCATCAAGGCAGCGAACGAGAGCATGTCCGCCTCGGCCGTAGCGGCGGAGGCCGAAGCCAAGGAGAAGATCAAGGCCGAGATCGAGCGCGCCGAGGCCGCCGCTGCCAGGGCCGAGTCGGCGAAGGCCGAGCTCGAATCCTCGAAGCAGTCCGAGCTAGCGCTGAAGGCCGAGATCGAGGACTTGAAGCTCAGGCTGGCGAACGCCAGGGAAGAGACGGCGGATACGGCCGCGGCGGTCGCGCCCGCCGAATCCGCGGCCGTCGCCGCGGCCCGCGATGGCAGGCTGGTCGAGCTGGAGACCGAGGTGAAGCGCCTTTCCGGAGTGGCCTCGCGCTACGACGAGCTGGTTTCGACCTACAAGGAGTATCGAGCCTCGGACAGCTCATCCGGCGCCGGGGATGGCGGCCAGGCGGCCCTAGTCGCCTCCAGCGCCAAGCTCGACGCATTCCTCGACTCCGAAGCGGCGCGGGAATCCCTGCCCGGCCTGCGCGAGAGCGTCGCGCGCTACCAGCAGGCCTACTTGCGGGCCGGCCAGCGCGAGGTACTCTTCAACGCCCTGGACCTGCTCGAAGGCGCGGTGCGGCTCAAGGACGCGGCCGCCAGGGATCGCTACTTCTCCGATCTTGAAAGCCGCTTCGCCGGCGACGAGGGCATGCTCTCCTTTATCGCGGGGCTTCGCAGGAGCGTGAAGTAATCTCGCGCCTAATCGGCGAGCTCGGACAGCTTGTCGGTCGGATAGCGCGCCACGTCGAAATAGACCTGCCCCTTCCAATCGTCCTTATTGTCGGGCACGACGACGGTCCTCGTGAAGTACGAATAATACATCGTGCCGTCGTTGAGCTCGTGGATGAATCGGAAGCTTCCGGTCGGCATCGTAAAAAGAGCCTGGCCGCTAGAACTATAAGCTCGTGTCGTTATCTTACCGCGAGCCAGCAGGGTCCCGTCGTGGAGGACGTCGGTGATCAACTGATCGAAGGATAGAGATACCGGAGAGTCCCCGGGATATGCCGACTGCCATTCATACGCGACGATCTCTCCCGTTACGACGCTAGTTCCGATAACGATATCGTTTGTCGTATCGCTCCAGTAAAACGCCCCCGGAGCGAGCGGAGGGCCGGGATAGTTTAGTTCAACATATTGCAAATTCGGGATGCTATACGCATCGCTATGATATTGCATAAGATACCTATTAGCCACCAAAACATAATCCCCGTAGACCTGGCCCGCCAGGAGAAGGTACCGAGTTGATAAAGTAGCGTCATTGTTCTGCATCGATCCGCCGATCGCGAGAAGCGAATAGCTTCCCAGAGGGGGAAATCCGAGTAGATTCGCCGGAACCATCGTTAGGTTCCATGTCGTCGCAGTCTGAAGCCCGAGGCCGAGCATCGCGGGACTTGGACTAGCGGATGTCTGCCCTGTGCCGAAAATATGTATGCCCCTTGATAAGCCAAGGCTTATGTCCCCAACGTTGGCCGTGTCCGGGCTCATGCTCTGGACGGCATTTAAACTCCCGTAGTTGTTGTCGTCGACTTGCCAGCGGGGGCCGACGAGGGGAACCGCCAACGAGGTATCAATGTAATTGACGGCTAGGCGGGTATCTCCCTCTTTTGTAACCCAATAGCCATCGGTCGGCGCAGGTAAATAGGTCGGTACGAAATACTGCTCCTTCGCCTTGATGCCCTCGTAGCGGATCGGCCCGATCGACAGCACCTTCTCGAGCTTCTTCTCGAACCTGACCGAGGTCGACAGGGACGGATCGAAGGGAGGCATCCAGCAGGAAAAGCCGAGGCCGATCGCGGCGGCGCAGGAGAAGGCGGCGGCGAGCGCGGCGGCGCGTTTCGTCTTCATAAGTAGAACCTCGCGCCGAAGCGCAGCTCTGGTATGGATAAGACCGTTCCGCGCCCGTAAATATACAGGGCCGAAGGACCCTCGGCCTTCTTCACCGACGCGGCGAAGAGATCGGTATCGGCGAAAAGGTAGATCGGGGCGTACATCTCCCCGAAGAAGCCGCATCGGGCCATCGGTCTCCACTCGATGCCCAGGAAGGGCTCGAGGCTGAGCGGCGCGATCGGATCGATGAAGGCGCCGACGCTGCCGGGAATGACGATGCGAGCAGTGACCAGCGCGCCGGCGTAGAGCCTGAGCGCGCCGCCCGGCCGCCCGAAGAGGGCGCCGCCGCCCAAGCCGGGCTGGATAAGGGGCAGCGAGACGAAGGGAGGAGGGTCGAAGCCCGGCTCGGCGTCGAGCATGGATATGCCGACGAGGTATTGCCGGAATCCCGCCCGCAGGAACATACGGTCGTCGAGCAGCCGCCGCGACGCCCAGGCATCCAGGAATGCCCCGTTATACAAGCCCAGGTCGATCGTCCAGAGAAGCTGAGGCCGCATGTCGAGATGGAGCACCGTCGGCTTCTGCTCGAAGACGCTCAGTATTCCCGCACGGCCATCATAACCCTTGGCATCGGCCGTCCAGGCGAGGGTCGCGGGCACGGTCAGGTTAAGCTCGGCCACTCCGTCCTCGGGGAGGACGAGGGGACTCGCCTCGATTCCCCTGACGACGGCGCCCGGGGGCCCGACTACGAAGAGCCTGACGCCCCTCCTCGAGTCGACGCCTTCCAGCATCGACTCGAGCGAAGTCAGGAGATCGAGCCAGAAGGGCCCCTGAAGGGACCGCGCGTCGGGGAGGGCGGTCGAAGCCTCGCCCGCGCCGATGAGGTAGCCGCCGCTCGCCGCGTAGAGCCGCCATGACAGGA
Source organism: uncultured Treponemataceae bacterium (assembly GCA_964410245.1). GTDB lineage: Bacteria > Spirochaetota > Spirochaetia > Treponematales > Rectinemataceae > CAZXXZ01. The sequence goes on from CAYPHO010000088.1 coordinate 8,387, forward strand.
GGGCGCCGCTACCCGAGGGCGCGAGGCCCGCATCCAAGGCGATATCGTAGCCGAGCTTGCCGGCCTCCTCGGCCAGTCCCTCCGATCCGGAGGCTAGCCTGATCTCGCCCAGGAGCGGCGAGCGCGAGAGGGCGGAGGCCAGGGCCTCGGCGTAGCGAGGGGTATCCGCGCCGGGCGCCGTCGACCCGAAGGCGACGAGGAGGCGGAAGGTCCGGCTATCCTGGGCGGCGGCCGCGGCGGCGAGCAGCGCGAGGGCGAAGGCCGGCGCGAGCTTCCCCTTTACCACCAGGTCCTCAGCTTCTTTATGTATCCCGTGCGCCTGTCGTAGTAGTACCAGTACTCGCCCGAGTCTTCGAAGGACATACCCTGCATCCAATTCGTGTCTATCTTGATCGAATCGAGCTCGGCGCCGGTGACGAGGTCGAAGCGGATGAGCCTGGTGTCATCGTGATGGGAAAGGACGATATAGCCATCTTCAGTAACCCAACCTGCATCAGCGCCTTCTATCAGAAGTGGAGTCAAGACCACATTAACGTTAGCGTTAAGGGGCCCATCATAACCAAATGATGGGATATAGCTTAAAAACTCAAAATTGACAGCCATCAGGCTCGAAGACTCATTGCCTCTCTGTTTAACCAACAAGAAAGGCATTGTTTCTTCGCTTATTTCAAACAGCACGGAGCTATCGAGCAAATCGAAAAAAACATTCGGAACAATACTAACCAATCCACCGGTTCCGGCAAGGCCATTCTTCTGATACGGTCCTATCCTCGTTTGAATGCCGTCACTATCATCTTGACGTATTACATACTCAGATGTCGCTACATCAATTACATTGTCACTGCATCCTCCCTGATTATCAGCATTGTAAGTGAAGTTCGAATGAATGCTAATCGTACCGCAGATAAAACTGTCTGGTTCCTGATACGAGCCTAGGAAGCGATTAAATTGCCCATCCTGAAGTTTACGAATCAACTTCATTTCGTCATTGAAAATATATAGGTCCCAAGCCAAGGATCGCTTGATTACGGCGAATACTCCGCTGACGCCCTCCCGCGATACCAGGCGCTCGATCCGAAGCTCGCCGATCTCGTCGGGCTCGATGCCCAGCTCGGCGGCGAGATCGTAGCCGCCGGCGGCGTACTGCAGCTCCTTCGGGAACATGTCGGTCCCGATGAACTCGCAGGAGATCAGACAGGCCGCGATGAGGGCGGCCGCGAGTATCGCTTTCATCTCTTGAATAATACCCCGACCGATAGGAATTGCGGTCCCGCGTCTCCCAAAGAAAGCCATCCGCGCTTCAGGAAGCCCGTATCGGCCCCCAGCGAGTAGGGATAGCGCGATTCGAGGACGATCGCCCACTCGGGCCAATGCCATTCCAGCGTGAAGAAAACGGGCTCGACGCATATATCGAGCCCGAGGCGGGGCTCGGCGTACTTCGCGGTAAGGAAGGTCCCGATGCCCGATACGCCGGTCCCGACGCTCACGCGGAAGCGCGCCATCGGATCGAAGAAGAGGTAGGCTCCCATGCCGAGCCTGAGCTCGTCGTGAAGGACGGGCCGGGAGGCCGCGGAAAAGTCGTACGCGGCCCAGAGCGAGAACTCGGCCTTCGCGTAGACCTGATCGGGAATCAGGTACTTCCTAAAAAACCCGGCCGCGCCCAGGATCCTCGCCGTCCCGTAATTGGCGCCATAGGCGACGCGCGTCGCGCGATAGAGCGGCTTCAGCTGGATATCCTCGGCATTGCCCGACACGCGTATCGACTGGGTCCTCGGCCAATAGCCCTCTTTCTCGATCCGGACCGAGAGCTCGCTTCCTTCGATAAAGGGGAAGTACGGCGCGTCCAGCCTGCCATCGGCTATCTCGCCGAAGAGGGTCTCGCCGGCGCCGACGCGGGCGCCCCCGTCGGGCGAGGCGAAGCTCAGGCCGACGAGCACCGGCTCGGGCGCGTCGCTCGCGGAGATAGCCGCGAGGGCCGATTCGATCGCCTTTTCCGCCGAGACCTCGATGAAGGCGAGAGCGGACAGGCCGGCGTAGGCCGAGAAGGAGTCCGAGCCCACGACGGCCCCGCTCGATCCGTCGTAGACCGATGCCCGCCAGAGCGCCCTCGAATCCTGGACGCCGGCGGCCGCGATCATGATCCAGCGCGCGCCCGTGGACGCCGCGAGGCTTATCGCCAGCTCGGGATCGGAGGCCTCGCCGGCTCGGGCTCGCGGCGGGGCGTCCTCTCGGGTAACGGAGAAGCCGGCCGCATCGGCCGCGCGGACCAGGGCGACGGCGAGCGCCTCGGCGAACTGCCCGGCCTCTTCCCTCGATCCATCCCCCTCGACGAGGGAGGCGACGACCGCGCGGGACTTGTCGAGCGTCGCGGCCGCGTCCTGCCCGGCGAGGGCGTCCGCCGCGGCGAGGGCCGCGAGCGCGAGGGCGGCGCGAAGGAAGGGGCGCCTCGCCAACATCACTTCTCCGTCAGCTTCTCGACCCCGTCCCATTCGGGAAGGGGAGGATTGCGCGCCAGCTCGCGGGCTCGATCCAGGTAGAGCGAGGCGAGGAAGTCGTCCTCGAGTATCGACAGTACCTCGCGGAAGCCTTCGGACGCGGCCTTGAAGTCGCGGCCGTAATACTTCGCGACCGCATCCTCGTGTATCGGCCAGGCCTTGGCCTCGGCGCTCGTCAGGCTCAGCCTGGCGGTGAAGACGCTGACTCCCTCGCTCTTGCCCTTGACCGCGATCTTGTCGACCTGGCGGCAGGGAACCTCGTCCTTAACTCGATCCCTGACCGCCTGCGTGATGAGTATCGGCTGGTGATAGGTCTTCGTCTGTCCCTCGAGCCGCGAGGCCAGGTTGACCGGATCGCCGATCACTGTGTAATTCATCTTTTTCTCGCAGCCGATGTTGCCGACCGTCACGACGCCGTAGTTGATGCCGACGCCGATCC
>CAYPHO010000089.1:0-11216 GCA_964410245.1 uncultured Treponemataceae bacterium
TGATCTTCTTGAGGTTCTCGCGGATGTTGAGCTGGTCGAAGGTCGCGGGATCGATCTCGGCGCGGAGGTTGGAGATCCTCTCCATGAGCTCCTTGCCGATGATCGAGTAGCGCCTGGACTTCGGGTTGTCCGCGTCGTCGTCGGTGTAGTCGCGGATGCGGTTCATGCGCTCGAAGATGATCTCGGTATCCGAGAGCTCTTCCTTGCCGGCGTCGATGAGCCTGTCCTTGAGCTTCTCGATCTCCTTGTCGATCTGGTCGATGATGTGCTTGGAGATGAGGTCCTTGATGAGGTACTCGACCGTGACCTGGTAGTGGAAGATGGGGCTGATGAGCTCGGAGTCGAGGATGTTGACCGAGAGCTTCACGTTGGTGACGGTCTTGGGCTTGTAGTTGTCGTCCTTGAAGGAGCACTTGACGACGGAGTAGGCGTTCTCGCCGCGGATGAAGGCGCCGACGTCGGTCTTCTGCCGGAGCAGGGCGTTGGTCAGGTTCTCCAGCTCGTTGACGCCGCGCTGGATGTGGCCCTGGAGGTGGCCGAACATGTTGACCATCGACTTCTCGACTTCGCCGGTGTTGAACTTGTCAGCGCCGCCGACCTGGTCGAGGAGCTCGGAGATCTCCTTCGGGGTGTAGCGGGCCAGCGACTTCATCTCTTCCTTGTCTATGAAGTTGCGGACCTTCTTCACCATCTCGTCTTCAGTGGTGACGATGTACCGGTTGAACATGTTCTGGTAATTCTGGTTGAAGTAGTTGTAGAGCTTCTCCTTCAACCCGCCCATGATGTCCACGCGGTCGAGGACTTCCTTGGGAAGCCGGGCCGTGATGTGGTGGAGTACCTTGTTGGTCTCCTCCTCGAGCAGCTGGTTGACCTCGCGCTGCTGATCGCGTCCCTCCTGAGCGAGGGAGTTTCGGGAACCTACGGCCGAGGGCTTTTCCGGGTGGAAGACATTGGGACTCTTGGGAAGATCTATAGCGCCCATACGAACTCCTTTAGCGGATTTACGTTTCTTGGGTTATAGTAGCGTGGCATATAGGCGATGTAAAGCTAAAGGGGAAAAAAGAGGGAGCCGATTCTCTCTTAATATGGTAGAATTATCGCGACTGAAGGGCGATCGACGGAGTAATCCCCGTTCGGCCCTTCGAAAGGTGGCCACCGTGCTTCGTCCCTCGCGCTTTTTCCTCCTAGCCGGGGCGGCTTCGCTTCTTATTATCGCGCAAGGCATTAGCGGCATCGAAGCCTCTGCCCAGGATCCCGTGGTAAGCTCGAGCTCAGATAGGGAAGCGCGTATCGGCTCCTTGGACCTTGTCCTGCTATTCGACAAGTCCTTGTCGATGGAACCATATTTCATGGAAGCGAAGGAATACGCCGCCGGGCAGGTCCTAGGGCCAATCCTGGTTCCCGGCGATCGGCTGATCATAGAGCTGGTCTACGGAAAGGTCGAGCGCCTCGTTTCGATGGATATCGCCTCGGAAGCCGACAAGGCCAGGGCGATCCGCTCAATCCGCGCGGTCAAGGCCGACGGGCGCTTCACCGATCTCGGCAAGGCCCTCGACGCGGCGAAGCGGGACCTGGACGAGCTGGGCCGGCCGGAGCGGCCGAAGTACGTCCTCATGATCACCGACGAGCGGCAGGAGGCGCCCGCGGGCAGCCCCTACCAGTCGACCGACTACACGCTCAGGCATCCCTCGCTCGAGTACGTCAAGAAAGTCGACCTGGGCAAGTTCCGGGCGATCACCGTCGGCCTCCAGGTCGGGGACAAGGTCGCGCAGGCCGCCCCCGAGATGATGAAGCTCCTCCTCGAGCCGCCGGTCCGCGACGGGGCCGCCGGGGCCTGGAGCGAGGGTTCAGATGTCCCCGGCTCGCCGGCGGCGGCGCGGGCGGCCATTTCCGCGGCGCCCTCCTGGGCGCTGTGGGGAGCGGCGGGCCTCCTGGTCCTGGCCGGCGGCGGGCTCGCCGCCGCGCTGGCCGCCTCCAGGAAGCGCAAGAAGGACAAAACGGCCGAGTAGGCGGCCGGCGGCCATGACTATTCCCGAAATGGCCTCCTATCTACGGGATAGGGACCGCTACGTCATCCTGTCGCACGACGATCCCGACGCCGACGGCCTTGGGGCGGCCTATGCCCTCGCCCTGGCGCTGACGTCCATCGGAAAGCGCGCGATACCCGTCGTCGCGGACAAGCTGCCCGCGAAATTCGCCTTCATCGACCGGCGCGGGCTGTTCCGCTCGCTGAAGGGCGGCGAGGGCCTACCCTTCGAGGCTGGCGACTCCTCGCCCATCGTCGTGGACACCCACGACCTGGACTACCTGGGCGGGCCCGCGGAAGCCTTCCTAGAGGCCGCGGGAAAGGCCCTTATCATCGACCATCACGAGCGGCCCGGGGCCGCGACCGACCAGGCGCTCTACGAGGCACTCGGCGCCGCGGGGGTGCCGGCCCTCATCGACGAGAAGGCCTCCTCGACCTGCGAGCTCGTCTACCTGGTCTCGAAGGAGCTGTCCGCGCCCCTTCCCATCGACGCGGCCGAGGCGATCTTCGCGGGCATCGTGTACGACACGGGCTCCTTCGCCTATCCGAAGACGAGCGAGCGGACCTTCGCCTGCGCCCTCGAGCTGGTTCGGGCCGGCGTCGTCCCCTATTCGATCCACCGCGGCATGTACGAATCCTCGGGGACCGGGGCCCTCCTCCTCCAGAAGGCCGTCGTCGCGAGCCTCGAGCTCCACGCCGAGGGCCGGATCGCCGTGCAGACGCTCTCGCGCGAGGACCTCGCCGCGTCCGGGGCCGCGTACGAGGACGCCGAGGACTTGGTCAACATACCCCTGCAGGACAAGAGGGTTGAGGTCTCGGTCTTCTTCAAGCAGAACGCCGAGGGACGGCTCCGATGCTCGCTCAGGTCGAAGGGGGGCGTGAACGCCGCTCACGTCGCGCAGACCTTCGGCGGCGGCGGCCACAAGACCGCCGCCGGATTCACCTGCGCGTCGGGCCTTGATGCCTCGAAGGCGGACGTGCTACAAAGCCTTTCCGCGGCCCTCGGCGACTAGGGCCGCCGGAAAGCCGCCATGAAGAGACTCGCTCACATCGCGTTCATCGCCGCCTGCGTCCTCGCGCTCGCCGCCGCGGCCTACCTCCTCCTGCGCCGCGGCGCCGCGGGGACGGCCTCGGCCCGGCCGGTCGCCTCGCTCCAGGTCGCCCCCGAGGCGACCGGCTCCGCTTCCGACGACAGGGTCGCGCGGGCGCAGAGGGAGGCGGCGGTCAACAGGATAGCGGCGCTGCCGAACGAGCTCATACTCGACATCGTCAACCTGAACATCGACGAGGACGAGGGCGACGAGCAGATACTGACCGTGCGCAAGACGGACCGGGAGGGCGGCATCCTCTCGATCGTCGTGGCGGACTACATTCCCCAAAGGCGCTCCTGGCTGAGGGCCTGGGAGGGCGATACGCCCTGCACGACCGCCTCGACCTTCTCGATACAGCTCATGGACCTGATAGGCGACCGCGAGAGCGCGATAGTCTGCACCGGCATGAACGACGAGGGCGACCAGACGATCGCCGCCTTCAGGCGGGTCGAGGGCAAGGACCTGGCCTTCACGCCGATCCTGTCCCTGGCCGCCGATTCGATCGCCATCAACGAGACCGAGCGTAGCGAGGGCTACCTGCTGGGACAGACCGCGGGACAGAGCTGGCAGGTCCTCGCGTACCGCTCGGATCCCGATTCGCCCAACGTGCTCGACCGGATCAGGGAGCGCTACGCCTGGGACCCGAAGCTGGGCGCCTACGCCAAGGCGGGCGAGGAGCGGGTGACGGGCGCGCAGATCGAGCGGGAGACGGTCGGCCGCATCCTCACCGGGTCCTCGTCGGACTTCGAGTCCTACCTCCTCGGCGTCTGGTACGAGACATCCGGCGGGCCCTCGGGCCCGCTCTCGAGGCTCGTCGTATTCGACAAGGGCGCGTCCAGCATAACCTTCTATACCGAGAAATCGCAGGAAATCTTCCGTTGGACCGAGTCTCACGCGACGCGCCGGGGACTGTACATCCGTTGCCGGAACGAATCGGTGGACGACCTTTTCCGCCTGATGGACGTCGAGCTGCGCGGGACGAACCTCGTGGCGCTGCGGGTCTTCGAGGACCTGCAGATGAAGCTGGACGAGCAGGACCGATGGGACGGCCTCTACGCCAAGCTGCCCCAGGGCAGCGCGGCGGCGACGGCGGGCAGCCCCTCGGCCCCGCCCCGGGCCCTGCCCGGCTTCAAGCTCGACGGCCCCTATCGCGCCGGCGCGGGAAGCATGGAGCTGAGCTTCTCATCGCCCCGCTACAGCCTCAAGTCCGAGGGCTCCTCGGAATCGGGAGGCTTCGACCTGTATATGCTGGGCGGGCTGCCGGTCCTCGAGCTGAGGTCTATCAGGGAGGACGGACTGCCCGGCCGGCGAATGGTCTACAAGGCCGCGCTCACGGAGACGAAATCGGGCAAGGATACGATCCGCAGGCTTACGCTCTCGCCCGCGGCCGCGGCGATCGACGGGCTCGAGCTCCTGCAAGAAGAGGATATCGTCCTCGAGCAGCGGGTCAGCGGCTAAGGCGCGGGAGCGCTACTCAACTCCGTACGATTCGTAGCCGGCGTCCTTGAGCTTCCGCATGGTCGCGGAGGGATCGGAAGCCGCGTCGACGAGCACGATCCATCGGCGATCGGCGGCCGCGGACGATCCCGCGACCCGCATTCGCGTCTCGAGGCTCGCGGCGAATCCTTTAGCGACGAGTTCGGATACGAGCCGCTTGGCGTTCGCCTCTACCGAGAAGTAACCGACTTGGAGACGCCCGGCGCGCTGGGCATCGGTTTGTTCCGTCGGCGCGGCCGAGGCGGGCGCCGGCTGCGCGGTCACGGATGACTGTCCCGTAGGCGCCGGCTGCGCGGTCGCGGATGACTGTCCCGTAGGCGCCGGCTGCCCCGTCGCCGCGGCCGGGGAGAGCGCGGACTTGGCCGCGGGAGCCCCGGCCGAGGAGGGCGCGGACTTGGCCGCAGGCACGGCGGCCGAGGCGGGCGCCGGCTTTCCGTTAGCGCTTCCCTTAAGCGAACCGAGCTCGCCGAGATACCAGTGCGGCAAGGGCGGAGTCCCAGCCGCGCCCGAGGCGACGCGCGCCTCGAGGCTCCCGGGAAACTCAGCGGCGAGGGCTGCCGCGGCCTTCTCCTTGTCCCTCGATTCGGCGCAGAGCCAGAGGATGAAGTGCGCCTCGCGGCGGATCTCAGGGCTGAAGGCTGCGCCGCTCGGGGCCGTCGCGCCGCTCGGGGCCGTCGCGCCCGTCGAGGCGGCTGCCATCGAGGCCGCGATGCCTGCCGCGTCCTTCGCTCGGCCCTTGAAGGCCAAGGCCCAGGCCCCCAGGAGCCGGGCCCCGGCCGTCGTGGAAGCCTCGCTCCCGGCGGCGAGCACGAGGGCCGAAAGCTCGGTCGCCTTATCTGCGTCGCCCGCGGCCAAGGCGCAGCGCCCGGCCTTCAAGAGAAGCGATGCGTCCCTGCCCCCGGGCGCGGCGGCCGAGGCCGACTCGTAGCGGCTCGCGGCGTCCGAGAAGCCGCCGATGAGCGAGGCCATGCCGGCGCTCTTCGCGAGGAAGGGCGCCTTCTGCCGATCCTCGAGCCTCGGCAGCGCCTCGTCGACGAGGACGATCGCGTCGGCGATCGGCATCGAGGCGATGCGGCCTTCCAGGGCGGCCGGGAGCTCGGCGGCCGGCAGCTTCGCGAGCGCGGCGCGCGCCTCGGCGAGGGCGGCCGACGCGGGCGCCGCGGCGGCCGCCTCCGCGTAGGCCGCGCCCGCCATACCCGCGAGCGCGGCGGCCAGCAGGATCGCGTATGCGGCTCTATTCCTCATCGCCGACCTCCTCCGCCTTGAAGGTATTGCCCGAGAGCCCCAGGAAGCGGAGCCGCGCGAAGCTCCCGATCCTCGAGGCGGACGCGGGGAACACGGCCATCTCGTCGCGGGCCGTCCTGGCCAAGACCTCGGCCCCGTCCTTCCTGGATACGGACTCGACCAAGGCCTCGTCCGCCTCGCCGATCCTCGATTCCATGAGGCTGCGCGTTATGCGCTTCTGAAGCTCGATGACGCGCGTCAGGCGATGCATCTTGACCTCGTCGGGGATCCTGTCGGGAAGCGAGGCCGCGGGTGTGCCCTCCCTGGGATTGTAGTGGTACATGAAGGAGTAGGAGTAGCGCACGCGCTCCATGAGATCGAGGGTCAGCTCGAGGTCCTCCTCGGTCTCGCCCGGGAACCCGACCAGGATGTCGGTGGACAGGGAGAGCCCGGGAATAGCGGAGCGGAGCTTGCCCACGAGGCCGAGGTAGGACTCGCGCGTATAGCGCCTGTTCATGGCCGCGAGCACCGCGTTCGAACCGGACTGGGCGCAGAGGTGGACGTGCCTGCAGAAGAGCTCGTCTTCGGCAATGACTCGAATGAGCTCGTCGGACAGGTCCTTCGGGTGGCTGGAGAGGAAGCGGATCCATCGGATGCCGCCCCGGCCCCGCTCGCGGAGGCGGCGGGAGATCGCGCGGAGGAGGGCGGGAAAATCGAGGGGAGGGCCGTCCTCGGGCGCCTCGCCGCCGCCCGGCCATCGGTAGGAATTGACGTTCTGGCCGAGGAGGGTGATCTCGCGGACGCCCGCGTCCTCGAGGGCCGCGATCTCGGCGAGCAGGGCGGAAGGCGCGCGAGAGACTTCGCGGCCGCGAACGTAGGGCACGATGCAGTAGGCGCAGAAGTTGTCGCAGCCGTGCATGACGGGCACGAAGGAGCGGAAGGCACCCGGCTCGTGGTGATCGGCGGAGAAGACGTAGGAAGGCCGCTCCTCGAGCTCGCCGACCTCGAGGCCGCGCTCGACCGCGTCGAGAAGGAGGCCGAGCTCCTGCTTGCGCGAGGTGCCGACGACCCAATCGACCGCGGCCTGACGCTCCTTGATCCGGTCCTTGAGGCGCTCGGCCATGCAGCCGAGGACGATGATGCGCAGGGGGCGCCCGCCCGCGGCTGCCCGCTCGCGCTTGGCGGCCGCGAAGAGGTCGATCCGGCCCCAGGCGCGGGTCTCTGCGGTCTCCCTGACCGAGCAGGTATTGATTAGGACGAGGTCGACTTCGGGCGGGACGGCTTCCCGGGGGCGCGTTCCCTCGGCGACAGGGCCGAGCCTATTCCACCCGCGCTCCCGGAAGAGGGAGTCGAGGGCGGCCGACTCGGCCTTGTTCATCTCGCAGCCGTAGGTCTCAAGAAGGTAGGTCACGGAATCCCCCGCTATACCTATCGGAGGATTCCCCCGGAGGCGGGACGCTCAAATGCGGCGGGCCGCCTAATAGCGCGCTTTCGCGCGTCGACTGATAGGAAGCTCATCGTAATGGCCGCCTTCGGCGACCCGCGTATCAGGCGCGCGTCTTAAGGCCCCGCACGAACTTGAAGATATTCCAGGCGCCGAAGGCGACCAGGGCGAGGCCGCCGGCGCCGAGGAGGAAATGGGTGAGGCCCGGCAGGACGAGGGCGGCGATGCCCGCGGCGCCGGCCGCCATCATGAGGCCGCCCGTTGTCTTGTCGGTCTTCGTCTTCCCGAAGACGCCCGTCACGCCGAGGACGACGAGGCCGCCTGCGATGATCCAGCCGAGGACCGGGATATTGAGGAGCCCGCTGACGACCCAGAGCCCGACGCCGCCCGCCGCGGCCATGACGCCCTTGGTCCCCTGCTTGCGAAGATCGTCGGGATTCGCCGGATAATAATCGCTCATTTCTTTCCTCCGTTTCGCCGCCTCGGCCTGGCTCCCCTACCCTATCGGGCTGAAGGCGGGCCCGGGGCGTCCTTCAGGACGCGCTCCCGGCCGGGCGCTACTGTTGCGTAAATAATACGGAATTCGGGGGCCGGCGCATAGGGCCGGACTCAATGCGCCTCGCTAGTCCACGCGAATCAATCCAGGCACGAGGTCGAAGCGGCGGTCGCGGGAAAGGACGCGAGCGTCCGCGACGAGGGCCTGGGCGGCGATCCAGATGTCATTGGTCGGAATCGGCGTGCCTCGCTCGCGCAATGCCTTGACAACGGCTCCATAACGCTCGGCCTCGCGACGCCCGAGCGCCAGCACTTCTATGCCCGCCTCATTGATGAAAGAATCGAGGAGTGAGAGATTCGCCACGGCCTTGCTTCCCGCCAGGAAACCGGCAGTAAGCTCGCCGATGACGATCGAGGGCAGGCCAAGCCATTCGCCGTCCTCCAAGATTTCCCGCACGCGCGTGTCACCCCTCATAAGGGCGGAATAGGCGTTGGTATCGAGGACGAGCCTCATCCCCACACTTCCTCATCGATCTCCTCGAACGATGCCGTCGCGCGATCGAAGTCGGCAGCCTCTTCCGCGGTCCAGGCTCCGGCGAAGCGACCGAGATCGCGGCGTCCCTCCTTGAGTCCGAGCGACTCGGCGAGGAGCTCCGAAGCGACCTTCGACAGCGAGCGGCCTTCGATCCGCGCCCGCTCTCGAAGATGCGCTTCTACAGACGCAGGAAGATCGCGGAGCGTCACCTGTGCCATACGGGCCTCCTGACTCAAAGATATGACTCTTGAGTCAGTTTTTCAAGTCGACAGTCAACTTCACTACGCAGGTAGGCCGAGATGCCGGGTCTAGCGTAATCGCCATAATTCCAGCATCGCTTTGGAAGACAAGGGGCCCGGGGAAAGGAAACCTTTGAAAAGGTGTCCTTCCCCCGGACGATATACTGGGGTCTGCCCCCTAGTGCTTGAAGCACCTCTGGCCGGTGAACTTCATGCTCGCCTTGTACTCGTTGCAGGCCTCGATGGCCTGGTACTCGTGCATGGCGCCGCCGGGCTGGACCACGGCGGTCACGCCCTCGCGAAGGCCGACTTCGATGCCGTCGCGGAAGGGAAAGAAAGCGTCGGAGATCATGACCGAGCCGCCCAGGCCGGCGTGGCGGGCGGCGGCTTCCTCGCGGGCCGCGGCCTTGGCGGCCTCGTCGGTCGAGTCGTACCAGCCTTTGCCGGTCTTCTCGAAGAGGAGACGGTCCTCGAGCTTGCGATAGGCCTTGTCGCGGGCGATCTCGGCCACGCCGACGCGGTCCTGCTCGCCGGTGCCGATGCCGACGGTGCAGCCGTCCTTGACGTAGATGATCGAGTTCGAGGCGATGCCCGTCTCGACCGACCAGCCGAAGAGCATGTCCTCCCACTCGGCCTCCGTGGGCTCGCGCTCGACCTCGTAGAGCTTGCCTTCCTTGCTCGTCCACCGGGCGGGAAGGAAGTCCTCGCGGGACGCGATGCGCGACACAAAAGAAGACTGGGCGACGATGGAGCCGTCGAGGAGGGCCTTGAAGTCGAGGACGCTCGACAGGGCCCACTTTTCCAAGCGCTCCATCGCGGGCACCCGCATGATGCGCAGGTTCTTGCGGCCGGCGAGGATCTCTACGGCGCCGTCGGCGAAGTCGGGGGCCGCGACGACCTCGGCATAGGACGAGGCGATCGCCTTCGCTGTCTCGAGGTCGAGCATGCGGTTGACGACGACGGCGCCGCCGAAGGCCGCTACGCGATCGGCCATGTATGCCTTATGGTAGGCCTCGGCCAGGCTCGAGGACCAGGCGAGGCCCGAGGGGTTGTTGTGCTTCATGATGGCGCAGGCGGGCTTCGCCGAGAGGTAGCGCAGGAGGCAGAGGGCCGCGTCCACGTCGGTCAGGTTGGTCTTGCCCGGGTGCTTGCCGAACTGGAGGAGCTGGGCCGCGGACACGAGGCCCTCGCCCGGCTCGAGAAGGACGGCCTCCCCTATCGCGAGGTTGCCTCCGACGGGCCTGTAGAGGGCGGCCGCCTGGTCGGGGTTCTCGCCGTAGCGCAGGCCCTTGGCGATGCCCTCGACCTCGTAGAGGACCTTTTCGTAGACGAGGGTCTGGCGCTTGCCGCCCGGCTCGACGAAGGAGATCTCCATCCTCGGCGGGAAGGGATCGTCGATGATGGTCTTGTAGGCGTCGGAAAGCTTGGCCATGACTGCTCCTTAATTGGCACAATGCAAGGATTCACCACGGAGACACGGAGATTCAGATGAGATCACGGAGGGGAAATGAGAGAAGGTAAAGGAAACGCTCCTCATGGGAGGCTCTGGGAGGATAATTGAATTCACCTATTCCCCTTTTCTTCTCCGTGATCTCACTCAGATCCTCCGTGTCTCCGTGGTGAATCTCTATATGTTCTATCAAAGCCCGTAGGCGGCGGCGACGGCGGCGGCGGGAAGCTCGCTCAATCGGGCCGAGATCGCGGCGTCGAAGCGCGAGGTCAGGGCGAAGGCCTCGGCCGAGAGGCGGCGCCGGGTCTCGAGCCTCGTCCTGCCGCCGGTCGCGCGCAGCTCGTCCAGGAGGGCGGCGTACTGGCCGGGGCCGGAAACCGAAGCGACCCGGAGATAATTCTTCGCGGCCGCGCGGATCATGCAGGGCCCTCCGATGTCGATGTTCTGCCTGAGGAACTCGGGGCTCGCGCCCGAGTCCGCCGAAGCCTCATGGAAGGGATAGAGTCCCGAGATCACCATGTCGAAGCGGACCGCGCCGTTGCGCTCGAGGTCGGCCTCGTGCGAGGCGTTGCCCGATTCCGCGAGGAGGCCGAGGTAGATCTTCCAGTCGAGGGTCTTCACCAGGCCGCCGGCCATCTCGGGCTGTCCCGTGTAATCCGAGACCTTCCGCAGGACGGCCCCTTCGACGCCCGCGAGGGCTTTGGACAGCTCGTCGTAGGTGCCGCCGGTCGAGTAGAAGGCGACGGGCCCCGCGGCCGACGACGCGGCCGCGGTAGCGGCGATGCCCCGGACCAGCTCGGAGAGGCCCTTCTTGTCGTAGACCGAGGCCAGGATATTCCTGACGGGCACCAGATCATCAGCGCGCGTTACCGAATTGAAGGCCATGGCGACTCCTTACTCAACGAGATTCACCACGGAGACACGGAGGTTCATGTGAGATCACGGAGGAGAGAGAGAGAGAGATGAAAGGAGAAAGAAAAGGCATTCGCTCAGGAAAACACTCATTTCTACTCTCCATTGACTCTCTTTTCTCTTTTCCTCTCCGTGCTCTCACCCATATCTCCGTGTCTCCGTGGTGAATCCTATTATTGCCCCCGCTCTTTGCTGCCCGACGTCACGTAGGCGTAGGCCGAGTGGTTGTGGATGCTCTCGAAATTCTCCGCCTCCACCGAGAACGAGGGGAACTTGCCAAGCTCCTCGACCTTGCGGTAGACC
>CAYPHO010000090.1:0-11119 GCA_964410245.1 uncultured Treponemataceae bacterium
CCCCGATCTTCCCGGCGCCCCGCCGCGAGGGCGCGTAGACCGAGAGCACCGAGAAGCGGATGAGGCTGAAGAAGGGCGCGGTCATGAGCGGCCCCCGGCGCGCCGAGCGGCCGCGCCCTCCGATCCATCTCGAGCGCCCTCGGGCGGCGCCAGGGGCGAGGCCCCTGGCGAGTCTTCGACCAGCTCGAGGAAGAGGCTTTCCAGCGAGTCGCCCTTGCCGTTGCCGTTGCGATCGCGTCTTCGAAGCTCATCGAGGGTGCCTACGAAGCGGAGCCTTCCCTTATCGATGATGCCGATGCGGTCGCAGACGCGCTCGGCCACTTCCATGACGTGGGTCGAGAAGAGGACGAGCTTGCCCGCCTGGGCCCTCTCGCGCATCGTCTCCTTGAGGTCGAAGGCCGCCTGGGGATCGAGGCCGACCATGGGCTCGTCCAGGATCCATGCGTCCGGATCGTGCACGAGGCTGGCTACCACGCAGAGCTTCTGCTTCATGCCCCGCGAGAAGCTCCCGACCGAGGCCGAGAGCGCGTCGTCGATGCGGAATCGCCTGGCCAAGGTCGAGATGCGCTCGCGGCGCTCGGCATCGGGCACCCGGTATACGTCGGCGACGAAGTTGAGGTACTCGACCGCGCGCAGCTTGCTGAAAAGCTCGGGATCGTCGGCCACGAAGCCGAAGCGGGCCTTCGCCTCCAGGGGCGATGCGTCCATGTCGGTCCCGCCGATCTCGACCCTGCCCGAATCCGGCTTGAGCACCCCGGTCAGCATCTTGATGGTCGTGCTCTTGCCCGCGCCGTTCGGTCCCAGGAGCCCGAATATCTCTCCATCGCGAATCTCGAGGGACAGGTCGGCTACTGCCTTGGTCCCGCTCTTCGCGTAGGTCTTGGACAGATTGCTTAGTTTGATCATTGGAACCTCCGGATATTGAAATGATATCAAAATGATAATGTTGGGTCAAGAAGAAATTAATTACTTGTATGACAATAAAAAACCGCCCCTTAGCCAGTGGCTTAAGGGGCGGTCCGATCCCGCGGCCTGAGCCGCGAAGGGCAGTCTGCGGCTTTTCGCTAAGGCTGGGTCGGCAGCATCCCCTGGCTATCCATGAAGCCGAGGAGCGAGAAAACCGCGATCAGTCCGACCGCGATGCCCGCGATGACGTTCCAGGCCTTCCTCGGCTTGGCGAACCATCCGCAGAGGAAGATCGAGAAGAGGAGGGAATAGGCGAGGGTCTCGGGCAGGCTCACGAGGTGGTCGACTGCCGAGAACTTCGTGTAGATGAGGCCCTCGAAGGTTCCCGCTCCTACTACCTGCGGCGCGAAGACCGCCAGGCCCGCGATGAGGAAGAAGAGCTTGGCCCAGCCTCGAGCGCCGTCGATTATTGTCCGGCGGAATTGATAGAGTATGAGGGAGAGGACGATGCCCATGATGGCCTGCAGGCTCGCCCCGAACGAGACGATAGGCGAGTCGACAGGCCGCATTATCGCGCTCGAGAGTCCCGTCGCGAATCGCTCTTCGTACTGCAGGGTAAACAGGGCGAAGATGCCTGCCAGGAAATACGCGACCATGTGCGCGGCCGTAGCCCGCCACATAAACCGTCCGATGCGAATCTCTGTGGATTCCATGATGACCTCCTCGAGGCCGCCGCGATGGACGCGCCTCGAGGGGAAGTATGCCGAGGAAGAGAGGCTTTCGGGTCTGGTATTACCGTACTTCGCGCGGCTCAGGGCCTGGTATTTTCGTACCAGGGCGCGCTTCCTCGTCGCGGATAAGCCTGAGGAGGTCCATTCTGCGCTGGATGCCGAGCTTCTTGTATAAGGCGTATATGTGATTGCGGACCGTATTCTCGGAAAGCGAGAGGGCGCCAGCGATTTCCTTGTTCACCTTGCCCTGGAGTATTAGGCCGGCCATCTCGGCCTCGCGGGGCGAAAGCCCGGCGCGATCGACCAGGGGCCGCGGAAGCTCGGAAGCGGCCGCCGCGGCTCGCGAGGGCATCGGGATCCTGAAGAACTGGAAGGATGTGAGCGCGTAGGCAAGGGGGAGGCTCAGGAGGGCGTAGGGCCCCTCGCGCCCCAGCCTGACGAGGAAGAGGACTTCCGCGGCCGCGAGGGCTAGGATCGGGACGTATAAGAGGAAGAGGAGGGACTCGCGCCGCGTCATTAGCGGCGTCCCGCCCGGGGAGCTCGCCTCCGCGAGGCCGATCGCGATGACGGCGGCGAAGAGCGCGAAGGCGATGAGGAGGGCGAGGAAGCCCAGGCGCTCGGGCAGGATCCAGATCGCGGCGGCCTGCGAGGCCGTAATGCCCGCGCAGGCCGCTATGAAGGCGCCGCGCTTCTTCGACCTGCGGCGAGGGGACTGAGAGCGGATCATCCAGGTGAAGGCGAGCTCGATCGCGCCCATGGCGATGAAGATCATCGCCGCGAAGGCGTACTCGGCCTCGAGGCCCAGTCCGATGTTGATGGCGTAGTAGCTGAACGAGAAGCCGACGGCGAGCAATACGGTATAGGAGCCGAAGAAGGCGAGCCTCGAGAGGGAAGGGCGGTCGCGGCCGATGGAATAGGCCGACCAGAGCCGCGCCAGGCAGGCCATGCCGAAGAGGAGGCTCGCGAGGCTTAGGAAGACGGGGACATGGCGCATCGGGCTATCCTAGCACGGCGGCCGGCCTCGGCTTCAGTCCTCGTCCTCGGGGACGGCTAGTCCCAGCCCCTCGAGGGCCGTCTCGTAGAAATCCTCGACGGCCCACATCATCCGGTAGTCCGGGTACTCGCCCATGAGCCGCTCGCAGAGATCGCGCAAGGCGTCCCACTCGGCCCGCTCGCGGTAGACGAAGAGCCGCATATACAGGGCCTCGGGCAGGAAGGGGTCCTTGGGGTAGCCTCGTTCGGCCGCCTCGGATGTCTCGAGGATCCGGTCGAAGCAGAAGGACTGCAGGAATGAGTCCTCGAAGTACTCCATGCCGAGGTCGGCCAGCTCGAGGTAGAGGTTCTCGAGCTCCCAGGCGGCTTGGACGGGCGTATCGCCGGCCCAGGATCGCGGCCGCGCCTGGAAATCCGCGCTGACCGCGGTCGCGTCCTTGAAGCCGAAGCGCAAAGGCGCCTGCAGGGCGTCGCCGTAGGAAAAGAAGGTCTTCGCCGCGAGCCGGCCGGCCAGGCGCTCGATATCCTCCCTGATCGCGTTCATCTCGCGCCGGTAGCGCTGGCGCTTGAAGTCCTTGAGGTACTTATAGGCTTCTTCTATAGAGGCTCCCGGTTTGGCGAAGCCCGGGTCGAGCTTCGACGCGTCGTCGAAGAGGGCCAGGGCCTCGGCGTACTTGCCCTGATCGAAGAGGCTTAAGCCACGATAGTAGGCCCTCGCGGCCTCGGTGCTGACCGGCTCGGGGGCGCGCGCCAGCTCGAGCCCGAGTCCGGCGGCGAGGCGCGACGCGAGCTGGGACTGGGCGGCGAAGATATCGGCCGTCGAGCCCGAGGCCTGGGCGGCGGCTACCGTCGCGCCAGTCTGGGCGCGCACGGCCTTGGCGTCCAGCCTGAGCGTCGTGCCCGAAACGATGAAGCTGCCATAGACGAGGAGCTCGGCGGAAAGGAGCTTGCCCAGCTCGGGCGCTGTCCCCGGATCTGCCAGGCCCGAGAGCCCCAGCTCGAGCTCCTTCAGGACCTTCTCGAGCCGCTCGCGCTCGACGATGACCGCGCCCGGAGCGGAAGCGAGGTCGGTCGCCGTCATGTCGGCGACGCCCTTCGAGAGCCAGTCGTAGTCGGCGCTCTTCGCCGTGTTGTCGAAGTAGAGGACCGAGATCGAGAGCGAGCCGCTCGGGGCCGCTGCCGCGGGCGGCGGAGACGCGGCCGACGCGGCGGCCGATTGGGCGCCGAGGGCCGAAGTCGCAGAGAGCGCCAGCGCCAACGCGATCGCCGCGATCTCGAGGCAGCCGCGTTTCATTGAATTCCGCATGCGGGCATCATCGGGCTGGCCGCGGGCGGCGTCAAGGCGGACGAGACCGCCGGGGGCCTGTGCCGCGCGATTGGCGAACGTGGAATTTCAAAAGATCATATGCGAAAGTACTTGACTTTATATCCGCGAGATATATCTTAAGGATATATGTCGAGATCAATCAAGTCATATTTCCCGATCCTTGGACTTCTTGGGCTTAAATCTATGTCCGGATATGAAATACGCTCTTGGATCGAGGAGTACCTCGGCTATTTCTGGAGCGAGGGCTGGGGCCAGCTCTATCCGGCGCTCGCTCACCTCGAGGAGCTCGGCTACATCAAGCAGGACGAGGATCTGACGGCGGCCCGCGCCAAGGGAAAGCGGAAGCCGAAGGTCTATTCGATCACGGAAGCCGGCCGCGCCTACTTCGTCCGCTATCTTCGCGAGGCGCCCGAGGAGCAGGGCCTGCGGGACGAGCTCCTGCTGAAGGTTTTCTTCGGCGCCGCCGCCGAGGAAAAGGTGATCAGGCGCCATCTCGAGGCCGAGCTGGCCAAGCAGAAGGTCGCCGAATCCTGCTTCGAGCGCTTGGACGGCGACTTGGACGCTTCGGTCGAGCAGGGCTGCTCGCCCGAATCCGAGATGCGGTATTGGAAGTACGCCCTCCTCTACGGGAAGTTGCGGAACAAGTTCCTGATCGAGTGGTGCGAGACGGTCTTGAAGAAAATGGACGAGGAGGACGAAAACGATGTCGACCAACGCGCTGACGAATAATTTCTCGATGGGCATCAAGGGTCCGGGGCCGAATGCGCGGCTGGAGCCGATCGAGGCGCCCGTCAGGGAACCTGGACCGGGCGAGGTCCTGATCCGCGTCTCGAGGGCGGGCGTCGCCTTCGGCGACCTGTTCAGGATGAAGGGACAGTCCTTCGGCGGCTCCAAGGGCTACCCCGTCGTGCCCGGCTACGATGTCGCGGGAAGGATCGAGAAGCTCGGGCCCGGCGTCGAGGGGCTCGGCCTCGGCGACCCTGTCACGGCCTTCTGCACGGTCGGCGGCTACGCGCGGTATCTGACGATCGGCGCCTCGCTCGTCGTCCCGATACCCGAGGGGCTCGGCATGGAAGCCGCGGTCGCGCTCAATCTCAATTACCTGACGGCCTGGCAGGCGATGCGCCGCGCCGCCGATATCCGCCGCGGCGCCAAGGTCCTCGTCCTCTCCGCGGCCGGCGGCGTGGGAAGCGCCATGCTCGACATCGCCCGGGCCGAGGGGATCCAGGCTTACGGCGTAGCGTCCGGCCGCAAGCTCGACTTCGTGCGGGGCTTCGGGGCGAAGGCCATCGACTATACCTCGGGCGATTACGTCGAGGCGGTCCTGGGCCAGGTCCCCGGCGGCGTCGACGCGGCTTTCGAGGCCCTCGGCCCCGCCAACGCGGCCAGGACGCGGGGCGCGGTCCGAAAAGGAGGGAACCTCGTCATGTTCGGCTTCCTCGCGAGCTTCGGATCGGGCGGGATCCTGCGCGCTATGGCGAAGCTGCCGGGGCTCTTCATCTTCCCGCGCGGCAGGAAGGTCTCGATGTACGGCATCGATCCGAGCGGGAAGAACGCATGGTACCGCGAGGACCTGCCCCTGCTTTTAGCTCGCGCGGCCAAGGGGGAGCTAAAGCCGGCGATCGATTCGGCGATCCCCCTCGAGCGCGCGCAGGAAGCCCTGGATCGCCTAACGCGGGGAGAGGTCCGGGGAAAGATCGTGCTGGACTGCGATTGAGGGCGGCAACGTCCCCGTAGGGGGAGCATGCGCGATTACGCGCCGAGCTCCCCTCAATACGCCGAGCAGGAGATGAGTTCGAGCTTGCCCTTTCCCTGAGCTCCCGGCACATAGATGTCGATGGATCGTATGGCCTTGAGATCGATACGGCGGTTCCCGGCCTGATTGCCATAGGACGTCCGCAGGCCGAAGAGCTCGAAGGGCAGCTTGACCCTCGTTTCCTTGCCCTGAAGCGCGAAGGGCTCGGTATCGAAGCTTTCGCCGTCGGATCCCTCCGCGCCTCGGTACTCGCCCTTCCCCGGATCGTCCCCGCCCTGCTCCGTTATGAATACGGCGACTCTGAGGCCGGCCTTGGCCTTGACTACGATTTCGATACCCTCGAAGGCGGAGAGATCCGCGTACTCCGCCATCGCGGCGGCATCGAGAGCGGGCGCGAACGAGAATCCGCAGCCCCATCCCGAGCCGCTGTCGTAGTCGGCGGCGATGCCCGAAGGCGCCTGCCTCGCGTCGATGCTGGCGCCCGAGGCCGTATCGGCCCAGCCCCAGGCACGGAGCCGCCCCGAGAAGAGGCTCGCGGGAAGCTCGGATCGCGTCCCGCTTCGCAGGACGGCGACGCTCTCGTCGACGAATACGGACTCGCCGAGGGATGATGTCGCCGACCGCTCGTGGAGCGCCTGCGCCGCCGCGTTCGTTTCCCGCATCTCGGCGACGAGCTCCTCGTAGGGCCTGCCGTAAATGTCCACGACCCCGTAATTCGAATTCTCCCCGTCGAATGAACGTCCTCCGGGGGACTCGTCGTAGAACTGGAACCAGTGCCAGCCGACGACGAAGGGGAGCCGCGCGAGGGAGGAGACGTATCGCTCGTAGCCTTCGGCCCGATCGGCTTGCGTCGCCACCGTAACGTCGGCGCCCTTCGTGTTCTTGTCTCCCGATCGGTTCTCCATGGCGCGATAGGAGAATTCCGTGATGAGGAGCGGACGTCCGGAGAGCTCCGCGAATCCCTTGAGGTATTCCGGGTTTACGGAAAGGTATCCGAGGTAATAATTCAACGATACTACGTCGCAGTACTCCCCGCAGGCTTCGACGACGGCGCGCGGCGCGTGGTTGGCGAAGCGGTCCCCGAGGACGAGGCGTCCCGGGTCGCTTTTCCTTATCGCGCCGGACGCCACGGCGTAATAGCGGCGCGCGACGATACCCGCGAAGGCGTTCCTGTCCGCGGACAGCGCGGGGGAGGGATGCGACGGCAATCCTTTCCGCTCCAGCTTTTTCCACGAGGAGTACGAGGATCCGTACGCGGCGTTGAAGCGAGAGATGTCCGTATACGCCGAGCGCAGATAGCCGAGGGCGGCCTCGCGTCCCGGCGAGCGAGAGGGCATGGCTAGGTACGCGTCGAGGAGGGTCGGCGCGTGGCTCGTGTACCAGCCGAAGTCGCCCCACCAGGGCTGCTCGTTCTCGAGGAAGTAGCCGAGGAGCTCTTCGTCTCCCCGATGGCGCTTCGCGACGCGTTCCGCCAGGCTGGCGGCCTCGCCCTCGAAGAGGGCAGAAAAGACGTCTTTCATCTTGCCGTCGCGCTCGATCCGGAGGTTCATGATGTCCGTCGTGTAGAGGCCCCTGCCGCGCATGAGGTCGCTTGACCAACAGCCTACCGTGTTGAAGCCCCAATCGCGGAGATTCCGCGCCGCCGCTTCGGCCCAGGCCGGGGCCGAGCCCGCCGCCGCGGCGCCGTCATAGCCTCGGAAACCCGGCTTGACGGCGTCGTCGCGTTCCCTGACCACGCAGATCCCGCGCGAAAGGAAGCTTTCGCCGTTCGGCGCGGCGAAATACCACGCTCCGTCGCGCTGCGCGAGGCCGATCTTCGCGGCGCCGGCTTCCGCGCTCGCGCGCCCGGCTCGGGTGAGAAGCGAGAGGATGCCGAGAGCGATGGCCAAGGCTCGAGGATGCCGTCTCATGCCGTCGATGCTATCATCCCGGGGGCGCGCAGGCTATCGCCGAGGCAGGCCGCCCGCGACCTTGCTCAGCTTTCGGCGGCCACGTCCTTGCGCTCCTCGATTATGCGCTCGACGTACTCGACATGGAAATCCACGTGCTCGCAGTACATCTTTACCGCTTCCGACAGGGTGATCCGGCGCTTTTCGCCTTGGTACTCGCGTATGAAATAGCTATTCGCGAAATCCCCCTCGGAAACCGAGGACAGGAATCCCGACATTATCTTCCTGAGCAGGCAAAAAAGCTCGACGTAGCTTGCCGCATCCTCTTTCCTGCCGCCGAGATTCCTCACCCAATCCAGTTCGTCGATGACGTATACGTTCGAATGGGGCTGGGCGACGCAGGACTTCAAGCGGATGAAATGATTGATGTCCGAGTCGACGAGATGGACGAGGTGCTGGCGGATCGTCCAGCGATCGGCTCCCTTCGGCCGATAGTCGTAGGCGCTCTCGGGTATGCGCTCGAAGAGTTCCCTGACCCGCCGCGCGCCGTCCTCGTAGGCCTGAATGAGTTCGTTCACTTCTCGATCCCCCGGCGGAACAATCCGCTCGCCATGAAGCCGATGATAATCAGCGCTATCCAGTCTATCGCTATCGCTGCGGTCTCGAACCTGTCCAGCTTGTCGAATCCGTAGATCGCCGTTATCGCGACGAAGGAGGCCAGGAGCAAGGCCGAGGCGATGATGATCGTCAGCTTGATCGGGAAGCCGTCCTTGTCCTTCGAGAACGCCGGAACGAGGGCGAGAAGCGAGGCGCACATGAGGATATAGCCCAATTCCTCCAGCGCTATGAAGAGGCCGTAGGGATTGTATTGGATGATCAAGCCGAGCCCGTCGACATGGCCCGCGGCGAGGCTGCTCGGGATGACCATCGATTGGCAATAGTAATTGACCAATAGGATCCCCGCCGACAGGAGCGCGAGCTGGCCGGCGAAAGCTGAATAGAGCTTCGTCTCCGGACGCGCGCTAGCCTTGACCGTATTGATGAAGAAGACGAAGGCGATGACCTGGAATAATGCGAGGAATTGCCAGATGAAATCGCGGGGATATTGGCCGAGGGTATTCAGAAAGGGATACGCGAATTCGCTTCCCGCGGGCGCGTTGGCTCCGGATATGGGAATGGCGATCATGGCGAAGGCGAAGGTGGCGATCGTCGAGACTGCCAGCGCCAAGGACGCGAATCGGCCGGTCCTCAGGAGCTTCGGGTCCTCGGACTGGAATACGCTTTGCATGTTTCCTCCCGCTTTCATTATGCCTTGGCGCGCGCGCCCCTGATAAGGAGCCACAGCAGGAAGGGCACTTCGCCTATAAAGCCCGCGACGCCGATGGCCGGCGCGATGGCCGCCCTCGCGGAGGGAAGGACGAGGGCGATAGTACAGTCGACGATGTACGAGGCGCAGCCGAGGAAGAGGAAGATCGCGAAGACCTTCGGGAACCATCCCGATTTCCAAACCAGGATGCCGAGGGGAAGGAGCCAGAGTCCCCAGAAGAAGCCGACCAGGATCTCGCCCTGGCGCATGATGTCGATGGACAGCATGACTGCCGCTTCCCGCTGGGCTTGCGTGAAGACCGCCATGTAACCCCCGTCGAGGATGGCCAAGGGCGCCGCGAATCCCAGCAGGTTCAGGATCGCGAGGGGGACCGCCGCGATGACTATAGCCGTCATGAGCCTCGCCTGGGCTCGATCCACCGATGCGAATAGCGATCGGAAGGAGAGGACGATCGGGATGAAAACGAGCTGAGAGGCGAGATAGGCGAATATGCCCAGGCGCCAGAGGCCGGGGGACGCGGCGATATTCGCCGCCGTCGCGGCCGCGTCGCCCGCGGCGATGAGAGTCGAGGGAACTATCAGGATGCCGATCGGTCCCGTTATCGCCATCGCGAGGTACCACAGGCCGGCTATCCTCGAGCGGCGCAGGATAGTCGCGGGGTCGAGCGGGCTGGCTTCGTTACGCATTCGCGTTCTCCTTCTTCCAGGCCGCGGCGATGACGACGATCAGGACGGTCGTCGCGATCTCGAAGGAGGCGCAGAGAATGTAGCTGGGCGAGGGGCCCGAGCCGACGAAGAATGATCCGGCGACCGCCAGCGTGTGGATGGAGCCGAAGACGATGTTGGCGACGCGATTGGCCCCGCGCCTAAGGATCCGCGGCAGGACGACCATGAGCATCGCCGTTTCCATGAGGATGGCGGCGTAGAGGAGGAAGGCCGGCGTCATGCTGATGCCGTTCGGCTTGCCGGCGAGATAGCCCGCCAGCATCCTCGAATCCATAAGGGTCATCACGTCGTTGTAGAGGTAATTGAACATCGCGAAGATCCAGAGCGAGGACAGGATCATACCCCTGTCGATGGGCCTGGCGAGGCTTTTCGGGATTTGCATGATATTCTCCTGTAGTTGATTTATGCCGCGGGCCGGGCGTAGTCGAGGACGGCCCGCGCGGTTCCCGAGGCATAGCGCTTCCTGCCCCAGGGGACGAGGACGGTAAGGACTCCATTGCAGCCCTTGACCGCCCGTTCGATGACGGACCCGTCGTTCGTGTCCCCCGGTACCAGCTCGATGCGGCCTTTGAGGTCGTCGAGCTTTGGAACGCTTTTCTCGCGGCAGACGCCGACGACCTCGTAGCCGCGATCCAGGCAATGGCGGATCATGTAGCGCCCCAGCTTTCCCGAGGCGCCGACGACGCAGACCCTCATGATTCGGCCGAAGGGTTCGGCGCCTCTGCGGGCTTTCCCGCCTCGGAGCCGTCTCGGCATTCCTCGCTCATATACTTCCTGAGCTCCTTCTTCCTCTTGCGGTCGCTCTTGCCGCCGGAGCTCGAGCTCGAGCCTCCGAGTTTTCCGAAGAGGATGCTCGAGAGGAGGAGGAGTCCCCAGGCCTGCCAGTACGTGACCGTCTTCAGGCCGAATATCTCGGGCATGAGCCAGTTCCACAGGAGCATCACTATCCAGCCGAAGAGGAACAAGAGCCCGATCCCTCCGATCGCGAAGAGGATCACCAGCACGACCTTTTCCCCTATCTTCCGCTCTTCCCACCACGCTTCCATCTCAGACATCGCAGTCCTCCTGAATACTATTCCTCTATCCAGTGCTTGAGCGCCTTCGACAGCTTCGCCAAGGCGTACCTCTTGCGGGCCGTCAGCGTATCGATGCTCTCGCCGTCGCGATCGGCGATTTCCTTGAAAGTCATGCCGCCGAATACCTGGGCCTCGATCACCCGCCTCTGCGGCGCCGGCAGCGCCTTGATGGCGTCGTCGATGGCGTCGGCGAGGCTCTCCCGCACATACTCGTCCTGGGGATCCAGGCCGGTCCCCCCGATGATCTCCTCCAGGACCTCCTGGGCGACCTGGGTCTCGCCGGCCGAGCGCTTGGCCTCTTCGTGGCGCCACGAGTCGATCAGCCGCCGCCCGATGAGGGAGTTGATCCAGGCCGGCAGGTTCCTGATGTCCGGCACGGCCTGAAGGCT
>CAYPHO010000091.1:0-11113 GCA_964410245.1 uncultured Treponemataceae bacterium
TCCCCAGCAGGAATACCTGAGGATAGATACGACCAATATCCTCTTCATCTGCGGCGGCGCCTTCGTCGGCCTCGACAAGATCATCGAGGGCCGCGTGGCCAAGCATCCCCTGGGCTTCGGCGCCGACGTCAAGCCGCGCGGCGAGAAGGACCTCCGGGCGCTCTTCTCCCAGATGCACCCGGACGACCTGGTGCGCTTCGGCATGATCCCCGAGTTCATCGGGCGGCTGCCGATCCAGGTGCCCCTGGACGAGCTGTCCCGCGACGACCTGCGGCGCATCATCACCGAGCCCCGCAACGCGGTCATAAAGCAGTACCAGGAATCGATGCGCCTCGACGGCGTAGCCCTCGAGTTCGACGACGGGGCCATCGACGCCATCGCGGACCGGGCCATATCGCGCAACACGGGAGCCCGCGGGCTCCGGGCCATCGTGGAGTCGCTCATGATGGACGTCATGTACGACATCCCATCGATCGAGGGCGCGAAGCGCGTCGTCGTGAGCCGCGAGACCGTCGAGGGCTCGACGCCCCCGACGGTGGAGCTGCTCAAGAAGAGCGCGTAACGATGTGAGCATCCTCGACGCCCTGCGCCCAGGCGCCCTCCAGGAAGTCCCCCTCGTATACTCGAAGGAAGCCGTCGTATTCCCGAAATCCCTGACCCCGCTCCTGGCGGCGACGAAGTTCCCCGTGGCGGCGGTCGACGAGGCCCTCCGGGGCGATAAGAGGATCGTCGCAGCTCTCCTCAAGGGCGTCGGCGACGACAAGAGCGCCGAGATCGAGGTGCATCCCGTCGGCACGCTGGCGCGGATCGTCCAGCAAGTGCGCCTGCCCGACGGATCGATCCGCCTCCTGGTGGAGGGCGAGTCGCGGGTCAGGATACGCCGCACCGTATTCCGCAAGGACCACCTGACCGCCTCCGTCGAGGCCCTGGCCGACGAGGCGCTTCCCGCCGGCAAGGGCGAGGAGGAGCTGGGGGCGGCCATGCGCCTGGTGAAGCGCAGCTTCGCCCAGTACGCCGAGCTGGCGAAGAAGGTCCCTCCCGAGGTCCTCGCCTCGGTCGAGCGCTCCGAGCGGCCCCACGAGCTCTGCGACGCCGTCTCGAACATCCTCCCGGTCAAGAGCGAGCGCAAGCAGGAGCTCCTGTCGGCGGAGGGCGCGATGGAGCGCCTGGAGATCGTCGAGGCGGCGATCGAGGGCGAGGCCGAGCTGGTGAACCTGCAGCGCCGCATCGGCGCCAAGGTGAAGAACAGGATCGACCGCAACCAGCGGGAGTACTTCCTCAACGAGCAGCTCAAGGAGATCAACCGGGAGCTGGGCAAGGACGGCGAGGATTCCGAGGTCAAGGAGCTCGAGCGCTCGCTCCTGGCCAAGGGGCCGCCCGAGGACGTCGTCGCCAAGGCGAGGCGCGAGCTGTCGAGGCTGGGCAAGCTGCAGCCCTTCTCGCCCGAGGCTGGCGTCCTGCGGGTCTACTGCGAGTGGCTCGCGGACCTCCCCTGGTCCTCGAAGAGCCAGGATAACCGCGACTTGGCGAGGGCCAAGGCCGTCCTCGACGAGGACCACTACGGCATGGAGAAGCCCAAGGAGCGCATTCTCGAGTTCATCGCGGTTCGGCAGCTCTCCGAGCGCGCTCGCGGCCCCATCCTCTGCCTGGTTGGGCCGCCGGGCACGGGAAAGACCTCGCTGGGCAAGTCGGTGGCCCGGGCCCTGGACCGCAGCTTCGTGCGGATCAGCCTCGGGGGCGTCCGCGACGAGGCAGAGATCAGGGGGCACCGCAAGACCTACGTCGGCGCGCTCCCGGGAAAGATCATCCAGTCCATGCGCAAGGCCGGCAGCGTGAACCCGGTCTTCCTCCTCGACGAGATCGACAAGATGTCCTCGGACTTCCGGGGAGATCCGGCCAGCGCCCTGCTCGAGGTCCTCGATCCCGAGCAGAACTCGGCCTTCACAGACCACTACGTCGAGCTGCCCTACGACCTCTCCAACGTCATGTTCATCACCACGGCCAATTCTCTGCACGGCATACCCTACCCCCTCCTCGACCGCATGGAGGTCATCGAGATCCCGGGCTACAGCGAGTTCGAGAAGCTGGAGATCGCGAAGAAGTTCATCGTGCCCAAGCAGCTCGCCGAGAACGGGCTGGCCGGGGCCGACGCGAAGTTCAAGGACGAGGCCATCCTCGAGATAATCCGCCACTACACCATGGAGTCGGGCGTGCGCAACCTCGAGCGCGAGATCGCGCGGGTCGTTCGGAAGCTGGCCCAGGAGGCCGTGTCGAGGGACCTGGCGCGGAACCTCGAGGAGCTCGCGTCCTGGAAGCCCTCGGTAACCCAGAAGAAGGTCTCCGAGCTCCTGGGCAAGCGGCGGCGCGAGGACGACGTCGTCTTCAGGGACGGCCGCATGGGCGTGGCCTGCGGCCTCGCGTGGACCGAGGCGGGCGGGACCATCCTGCCGGTCGAGTCCCTCGTCTTCGAGGGAACGGAGGGACTGATCCTCACTGGCAACCTGGGCGACGTCATGAAGGAGAGCGCCCGCGCCGCCCTCTCCTTCATCCGCTCGAAGGCCAAGGAGCTCGGCCTGGGCGAGGACGACTTCCACAAGAAGACCGTGCACATCCACGTGCCGGAAGGCGCGATACCCAAGGACGGCCCCTCGGCGGGCGTGACCCTGGTCGCCAGCCTCCTGTCGGCCTTCCTGCGCGAGCCCCTGCTGGCGGGCATCGCCATGACCGGCGAGATCACCCTGACGGGCAAGGTCCTGCCGGTAGGCGGCGTCAAGGAAAAGATCCTCGCCGCCCATCGCGGCAAGATCGGCAAGGTCCTCCTGCCCGAGGGCAACCGCAAGGACCTCGACGACGTCCCTCCCGAGGTGATGGCCGATACCGAGTTCATCTTCGCCTCCTCGGCGGCCGAGGCTATCGACTGCCTCTTCGCCGAGGGCGCGGTCGGCCGGAAGAAGCCGGCCCGCGCCAATGGCGCCTCGGCTAAGGCCGCCGCGCGCCCCGCCTCAAAAGGAATCGCGCGGAGCCGAGCCGCCGGCCAGGCGAAAAAGCCAGCCCCGCGTCCGAAGAAAGCCGCCCCGCGCCGCCCTTGACTCGACCGCGGGCTTTGCCGTACGTTCCCTGCATCAACCGGGGGGGCGCGGATAGCCCGTCGGGCCGATCCTTCCGCGTCTGAGATCACACCCGCTGAACCTGATCCGGGTAATTCCGGCGGAGGGAGCCATGTATCCATCCACTCGCGGCAGCGCGGCCCTTAGGCCAGCGCTCGCCGCGGCTATCCTGCTTTTCGGCGTCGGCCTCGGGACCGCGCTCGACAAGAAGCTCGTCGTCTACACCTACGATTCCTTCGTCTCCGAATGGGGCCCCGCCCCGGTCATCGAGCCGCTCTTCGAGAAGGCGACCGGCATCGATGTCGAGTTCGTCTCGAAAGGGGACGGCGGCCAGCTCCTCTCGGCCCTCCTCCTCGAGAAGGGCTCGCCCCGCGCCGACATCGCGCTGGGACTCGATAACTTCCTGCTCGACAAGGCCCTCGCCTCGGGACTCTTCAGTCCCTACGAGCCCGAGGGCTACCGGGCCGTACCGGCTGACCTGCGCCTCGACTCCTCGGCGAGGCTGATTCCCTACGACTACGGCTACTTCGCCATTATGTGGGACAGCGAGAGGCTCAAGAAGGCGCCTTCCAGCCTCGAGGACCTGACCAAGGCCGAGTACGCGAAGAAGCTCATCCTCCTGGACCCTCGCAGCTCGACGCCGGGCTTGGGCTTCCTGGCCTGGACCAAGGCCGTCTACGGCGCCGCGTGGAAGGACTACTGGAAGCGGCTCGCCCCGAGCGTCCTCGTACTCGCCCCGGGCTGGGACCAGGGCTACGGCCTCTTCACCAGCGGCGAGGCCCCGCTGGTCCTGTCCTACGCCTCCAGCGCCGCCTACCACCTCGAGTACGAGAATACCGAGCGCTACAAGGCCCTGTCCTTCAAGGAGGGCGCCGTCCGCCAGGTCGAGGCCGCGGGCATACTGGCCGGCTCGAAGCGCCGCGCCGAGGCCGAGGCCTTCATGGACTTCCTCATCTCGGTCGAGTGCCAGCGGGAGCTGCCGCTGACACAGTGGATGTACCCGGTCCTGCCGGCCGCGGGCCTGCCGGCGAGCTTCCGGGCCGCGCCCCTTCCCGCGAGGAACCTGCCGGTCGAGGCCCGCGGGCTGACTGACGACGCGGTCCTCGCCGTCGAGATACTGAGCTCGGGCCGCAAATGAACGCGTCCGCCGCCGGGAACCGCGCCGGGGGAAGGCTCGTCTCACGCCTCGCCCTCCTCGCGCTCGCGGCGGCGAGCCTCGCGCCCTTGGCCGCCCTGGCCCTGCAGGGCGGCGAGGGCGGCTTGACGCTCGGCCTGAAGTCGGCCCTTTCCCAGCCCCGATTCTATCGATCCCTCGCTTTCACCCTCAGCCAGGCCCTGGCGAGTACGCTCGCCGCCCTGATCATCGGCCTTCCCGGAGCCGCCCTCGTCGCGCGCTACCGCTTCCCCGGGCGCAAGGCGCTGAAAGCGATCTCGGTCTTCCCCTTCAGCATGCCCTCGGTCCTGGTCATCCTGGCCTTCGTCCTGTACTACGGGCGATCCGGCGTCCTGAACCGCTTCCTCATGCAGGCCTTCGGCCTCTCCGAGCCTCCCATCGGCTTCCTCTACTCGTTCTGGGGCATCGTCCTGGTGCACGGCTTCTACGAATTCCCCCTCGTGCTGCAGATCGTCGGGGAGGCCTGGTCGAACCTGCCCCGCGATACCGAGCGCGCGGCGAGGCTCCTCGGCGCCGGGAAGCTCCGGGCCTTCGCGACGGGTACCCTGCCCTCCTTGGCCCCCGCGATCGCCCATTCGGCGGGCATCGTCTTCCTCCTGTGCTTCTTCAGCTTCGCCGTGGTCATGATCTTCGGGAGCCTGGCGGGCTCGACGCTCGAGGTCGAGGTCTACCGCCGCGCCCGCTTCGAGGCCGATCCCTCGGGGGCGGCGGCGATCGCCCTGATCGAGACCCTGATCGCGGTCGCCGTCGTCGCGCTTATCGGACTGTCCGACCGGCGCGCCGCCGCGCTGAAGTCGGCCGGCGCCCCGCCCGAGCTGTCGAGGCCGCGGGGCGCCGCGATCGCCGCCCTCGCCGCCTACGCGGCCTTCATCGCCCTGTTCTTCGTCGGGCCGCTTTTATCCCTCGTCTGGCAGGCTTTCTCGGTGCGGGGAAGCCCCCTCGGCCCGCCGAGCCTCGGCCTGGGGAATTTCGCGAAGATACTGACCGGGCCAAAGGCATCCTTCCTGCCGGCCCTCGCCGATACCGCCTCCACCGCCGTTCCCGCCGCGCTGATAGCGGTGATCGTCGGCTCGATAGGCGCGCTTTCCCTTAAGCGGGGCGGGCCCCTCGCGCGCTCGGCCGCCGTCCTTCCCATGGCGGTGTCGGGCATCGTGGCCTCGCTGGGCTGGTCGGTCATCTTCCCCCGCGGGGGGACCTGGCTGGTGCCGCTCGCCCAGTCGCTGGGCGCCCTGCCCTACGTCCTCAAGTCCGTCGCCTCTTCCCTCGCCTCGCTCGAGTCCTCGCCCCTCGAGGCGGCCAGGACCCTGGGGGCCGGCCGCGCCCGAGCGGCCTTCGACGTCGAGCTGCGCGGGGCCGCGCCCGCCGTCGGGGCGGCCTTCGCCTTCGCCTTGGCGGTCGCCGCGGGGGACGTGAACGTCCCCCTGGTGCTCGGGCGCGACGGCTACGAGCCCCTGCCCCTCCTCCTGTACCGCCTGATCGGGGCTTACCGCCTGCAAGAGGCCTGCGCGGTCGGCGTCCTCCTCGGCGCGCTCTCGTCCCTGGCCTTCTTCCTCAGCGATCGGAGGCGCCCCCGTGCTTAAGCTCGAATCACTGAAGCGATCCTGGCCGGGCTTCGAGCTCGCCGTCGACCTCTCGCTGGGCGACGCGGAGCTCGGGGCCCTGCTCGGGCCCTCGGGCTCGGGCAAGTCCTCCCTGCTCCGGCTCGTCGCGGGACTCGAGCGGCCGGACTCCGGCCGGATCGTCCTGGACGGCATCGACATGAGCGGGCTCCCCCCGGAGAGGCGCGGGATCGGCATGGTCTTCCAGGACCTCGCCCTCTTCCCGGCCATGACGGTGGCGGCGAATATTTCCTACGGGCCCAGGCTGGCGGGGCTGCCGCGCGCGGAACGACATCGCCTAACGCGCAGCCTGGCCCGCGGCATGGGCATCGAGGCCCTCCTGGATCGATACCCCGCCAGCCTGTCGGGAGGCGAGCGGCAAAGGGTCGCGCTGGCGAGGACACTCGCCTCCTCGCCCCGGCTCGTCCTCCTCGACGAGCCCTTGTCCTCCCTGGACGGGAGCCTGCGCAGGAGGCTGCGCGCCGAGGTGGCGGCTAAGCTCCGCGAGTCGGGAAGCGCGGCCTTGCACGTCACGCACGACGTCGAGGAGGCCATGGCCGTCGCGGACAGGATTTTCCTGATGCGCGAGGGCGGGATCGAGGCGAGCGATATCCCCGAGCGCCTCTTCGAGGATCCGCCGAGCGCCTGGGCCGCCTCGTTCATGGCCTGCGGCCCGGTGATCCCCGCCGCATCGGTCGAGGGCCCTCCCGGCGCGCCGATCGCTCGATGCTCCTTCGGCTTCCTGGCATGCGGCGCGGATCGCCGGCGCGGGAGCCCGACGGAGGCCTGCTCGGTCTATTTCCCGATCGACGCGGCCAGCCTCGAGCCCCCGTCTCATGCTCGGGACGCGCCGGCTCGCATCGAATCCGGAATAAACCGCTTTACTTGCGCGGTGCGATCCGCGTTCTCGACAGGCCGGGCGCGGCGCCTCGCCTTGAGCCCCTTGGACTCATCCGATGAGCTGATCCTCGAGCTGGATTTTCCCTTGAGCCTTCGCGCTTCCCGCGGGGAAGTCGTCGACTGCGTCGTTCCCCGCTCGAAATGCTTCCTTCTCGCGGGATCGCCGATCGGCGAGGGCGCGATATAGCGGATTAGGCAGGCGAATGGGAATATCCGCGCTTTTCCCGCCGCACCTTGCTAGACGAGCGGCAAAGGCTATACTAGAGGTATGAAAGCTATGCGCGGGCGCGTGAAACTCCGCGAGGCGACGGTCGCGGGCATATTCTACCCCGACGATCCCGCCGAGCTCGAATCGAAGATAGCCTCATTGCTCTCGAAGGCCCGGCCTTGCGCGGCTCCGGCGATCCTGTCGCCCCACGCGGGCCTCGACTACTCGGGCGATCTCGCCGCCCTCGCCTGGAGGGCGGCCGAGGGCAGGGAGGTCGACAAGGTACTCATGCTCTCGCCGATCCATCGGGCCGAGGAAGCCTGCGTCTGCCTTCCCGAGTCCGACGTCTTCGATACTCCTTTAGGCCAGGTGCCGGTCGACCGCGGCTTGGTCTCCGAGCTGCGGGACTGCGGCACGATCTTCGACGAGAACGACATACCGCATTTCGAGGAGCACGGCATCGAGGTGCAGCTGCCCTTCATGAAGTCGCTCTTCCCCGACGCGTCCCTCATCCCGCTCCTCGTCGGGAAGCCGACGGGCGCCGCGGTCAAGGCGCTCTCCCGCGCGCTGGACCTCGCCCTGGAGTCGAGCCGCGACCGGCTCCTCGTCGTAATATCCTCGGACCTGGGCTCGAGCTCCGACGATGACGAGGCCGCCAGGCTCGCGGACCGCTTCCTGTCGTCCATCGAATCGAAGGACCTGCCATCGATGCTCGAGGGCAAGGCCTCGCTCCCCGGCTACGCCTGCGGCGCGGGCTGCGTCGCGGCCTTCCTGGGCTCGAAGCTCGGCAAGGGCGCTTCTCCGGTCCTCCTGGGCCGGCACGATTCCTCGGCCGCTCGCGAGTCCACCGAGGAGAAGCTAGTGGAGTACGGGGCCCTCGCCTTCTAGGCCCGGACGATGGACCTCGAGCTGAGCCCCGCCGACGAGGACGCCCTGATCGCGTCGGCTCGAGAAGCGGTAAGCTCCAGGCTGGAGCGCCGCGCCCCGCGATGGCCGGCCTCCTCGCCCGCCCTCGACCGGCGCTGCGGGGCCTTCGTGACCCTGCGCTCGCGCTCGGGGCCCTACGCTTCCCTGCGCGGCTGCATAGGGCGCATCGCGGCGACCGAGAGCCTCGTCGAGACGGTCAGGTCCATGGCCGCAGCCGCGGCCTTCGAGGATCCCCGCTTCCCGCCGGTATCCGCCGACGAGTATCCCGGACTGATATTCGAGATAACCCTGCTATCGCCCATGCGTAAGATCGAGGATATTTCCGAGATCGAGGTCGGCACGCACGGGGTCTACCTGACGAAGGGATGGCGCTCGGCGGTATTCCTGCCTCAGGTGGCGACCGAGCAGGGCTGGGATAGGGAATCCCTGCTCGGGCATCTTTGCGCCAAGGCCGGACTTCCCGACGAGGCGTGGAAAGAGGACGACGCCATCTTCCAGGTCTTCGAGGGCCGAGTAGTGGAAGAGCGGGGCTGAGTCCCCGCCCGCCTCGCGGGCCTCAGCCCGATCGCGCCCTCGCCGCCTTCCTCGAGCTCTTGCGCGCGTCCTTATGCCACCAGCGGCGCGCTCCCTCGGCTATCCTGAACAGCCCGTACGCCATCGGCCTCAGAGCGTAGTCCCAGGAGCCGGCCCTGCGCGCGACCCTGCCTCCGAATCCCGACTTGAAGCGGTAGAGGCCGGCCATCGGATGCGAGGGATCGTCGGAGGGCGGGATGCCGAAGAGGTCGTATTCCGAGCAGCCGGCCGCCTTGGCGGCCCGCATCGCCGCCCACTGCAGGGCGTAGGCGGGCATGAGCTCCCTGCCGCGGTCGGCCGAGGCGCCGTAGAGATAGACCGCCTCGGTCCCCCGGAAAAGGGTGACGATGGCCGCGAGGGCCTCGCCGTCCTTGCGGGCGATCCAGAGGCGGAGATCGGGCGCGTCCCTAGAGCCGGCCGCGGCCGCGTCCGCGGCGACCTCGAAGAGCCGGCGGTAGTAGGACTCGGGATGGAGGGCGATCCTGTCCCGGGCGGCGGTCGCCCGGTAGAGGCGATAGAACTCGGGGATCTCGTCGGCGCCCGCCTCCTCGACCTCGACGCCCTTCTTCGCGGCGAGGCGGACGTTATAGCGCCACTTCGGCTTCATCCTCGAGAGCATCTCCTCTTCCGAGGCCTCGAGGTCGACGAGGATCGTGTCGGGTACCTGCACGTCCGCCGCGGCCCTCCTCAGGGGCGGGCCGACGCGGGGCCGCTCGTCCTCGGCGAGGGCGGCCGCGTCCTTAGGCTCGCCGGCCTCGCCGGCGCCCTCGTCCGCGCCGCCGCCCGCAGCCCCGTCGAGCGAGGCCCAGGGAGGATCGAAGCGGATGAAGAGGCAGGACGGCGGAAGGCAGGGCCTGAGCGCCTCGCCCAGCTCGGCGAGGAAGGCTCCCCGAGAGGACTCGCCCGGGTCGGGCTCGGGGCCGTGCGGCACGTAGGCGAACGAAAAGCCGAGCCCGAGGGAGCGCACGAGGACGAGGAGGGCGGCGCCGCCGGTCCGGTCCTCGCCGCCGGAGCCGCTTTCCGCGATGAAGCGCAGGCTCTTCCAGCCGAAGCGAGACTTGAAGTCGCCCCAGAAGGCGCACTGGAGGAATGAACGGGGACGAGCGCCCTCTTCGGGCGACGCGGGCCTGACGCGCATAGCCGTCGGATCGCCTGAGCGGCTCAGCCGATCTCGCCGTCGAGGACGCTTTTAAGCGCGACCGGGACGCCGCCGGCGACGAGGCGGGCGGCGCCGACGTAGGCGGATCCGCCCTTCGCCTCGATCGGGATCGAGAAGAATCCGTCGACGTCGATCTCCGGGGGCAATGCGTCCCCGGAGCCCGGCAGGGGCCTGCCATCGAGGGCGACCCGGGTGCCGGGAGCGGCCGATCCCGCGTCGAGCGCTTCGACGGCTTCCTTCACGGAGGCGCCGTCCTCGGACCGGACCTTGCGCGAGGCGGCGAGGAGCATGCCGCGCGACTCGACGCCGCGAAGCTTGGCCGGCTTCAGGTTGGAGACTAGGACGATGCTCCGGCCCAGGAGCTCCTCCTCGGTATAGTAGGGAACGAGGCCCGAGACGATGACGCGCTCCTGGCCCGAGCCGTCGTCGAGTGTCTCGACGTAGAGCTTATCGGCCTTGGGGTGGCGCTCGACCTTGACGATCCTGGCGACGCGCAGGTCGACGAGGCGCTCGAAGCGCTCTTCGACAGGCAGGTCGGCGAGGGGCGGCAGCTTCGGCTCGGGCGCGGCGGCCTTCTCGGCGGGAGCGGGCGCCGCCTTGGGCGCGGCCGCCGCGGCGCCGGGTTTATTCCCCGCCTTCGCGCGCCCTTCCTCGCGCTCGATCCTGTCCTTTTGCGAGCCGGAGAATTTATCCCGCAGCTCGGCGACGCGCTCGTCCTCGAGCTTCGAGAAGAGGACCTCGGGCTTCGATACGCGGGAAAGCCCATCCGTCGCGCCGAGGTCGGCCCAGGCAAGGCCGCCCTTCCCCACTTTTAGGCCGAAGAAGGAGGCGAGGCGGTCGGCCGCGCCCGGGATGTAGGGATGGATCATGATCGACAGGTCGCGGAGGACGTAGCAGAGATCGGCGATGAGGGCCTTCGCCGCCTCGGGATCGCTGGTCCTGGTCTTCCAGGGCTCCCCGTCCTGGAAGCGCTTGTTCGCGAGGTCCGAGAGCTCGAAGGCGGCGCGGAAGGCGTCGCGCAGCTCGGCGCGCTCGAGGTGCGCTGTCGCCCTGGCCTCGATCTCCAGGACCCGCTGGCGGAAGGCCTCGCGCCCGGGATCGCCCTTCGCGACGGCGGGCACCTCGCCGCCGAAGTAGCGGTCGACGAAGGTCAGGGTGCGGTTCGCCAAGTTGCCGAGATTGCCGATGAGCTCGCCGTTGACCTTCTCCTGGAAGTCCGCCCATGTGAAGAAAAAATCGCTCTTTTCCGGGCGGTTGTAGTAGATGTAGAAGCGCCAGACGTCGGCCGGGATGCCGGTCTCCACGGCGTCCGTGCCGAAGACGCCGATGCCCTTCGATTTCGAGAACTTGGTGCCCTCGTAGTTGAGGTACTCGGTGCTGGACATGTGGTGGAGCATGGTCCACTTCCGGCCCGAGCCAAGCTGGGTCGAGGGGAAGATGACCGTATGGAAGGGGATGTTGTCCTTG
>CAYPHO010000092.1:0-10795 GCA_964410245.1 uncultured Treponemataceae bacterium
GGCGTGCCACAGCGCCTGCCATTCCGCGTGCCACTCGGCCTGCCATTCCGCGTGCGTGTCCGGCGGCGCGCATTGAAAAGGCGCTTGTCGCCGGGCATCGCCCGCGAGCTTTCGAAGGCCGAGTCCTTCTATCGCGGGATCAGGCCCTGGCTCCTCATCCGCGAGGAGGATTCCGTCCTCATCGTGCCGCCCAATCGCGTGTACAAGCTCGGGGGATCGGCTTCGGGAATCTCCTCGTACCTGGACGCGGGCGGGAGGCTCGCCGAGCTGCCGGGCTCGGACGGGAAGAGCGGCCTCGACGACGCGCGCGCCGCCGAGATCCTGCGCTTCTTCGAGGAGCTGGGCGCCGCCTACGAGGGCCGCGCTCCCGCGGGCGCCGGGCCCGGCGGCGAGGCCGGATTCGGCCGCGTCGCCTACGACTTCGACTTCACGCGCCTGCCCATACTGGGCGAGCTGGCCCTGACCTATCGCTGCAACGAGCGTTGCCTGTTCTGCTACGCCGGCTGCGGCGGCGACGGGGCCGCTTCCGCCGCGGGCGCGGACGCGGCCGCCGAGCTCTCGACTGACGAGTGGAAGGCCGTCATCAGGATGCTCAAGGAGGAGGCGAAGATACCCTTCTTCTCCTTCACCGGCGGCGAGCCCCTGCTTAGGCCCGATCTCGAGGAGCTGGCCGCCTACGCCCGCTCGATCGGGCTGCGCGTCAACCTGATCACGAACGGCAGCCTCGCCTCTCCGGCCCGCGCCGCCTCGCTGAGGGATTCCGGCATCGACACGGCCCAGGTCAGCCTGGAGAGCCCCGATCCTAAGGTCCATGACGCGTTATGCGGCGTCGATGGCGCCTGGGAGCGGACGGTCGCCGGGATAGCCGCCCTGCGCGGGGCCGGGATCTCGGTCCAGACCAACAGCACCGTGACCGCCGTCAACCGGGACGGCCTCCCGGGCCTGCCCGCTTTCCTCGCCTCGATCGGGGTCGAGCGCTTCTCGATGAACCTCTTCATACCCGCGGGCCGGGGACTGGGCGCGGAGGGGCTCTTCGTCCCCTACGGGGAGATCGGCGGCCTCGTCGACGCGGTCGCGAAGGAAGCCCGGCGCGCGGGCCGGACCTTCTTCTGGTACAGCCCGACGCCGTATTGCATGTACAATCCCGTGGCCCGGGGCCTGGGGAACAAGAGCTGCGCCGCGGTCGACGGGCTCGTGCACGTGAATCCCCGCGGCGAGATCCTGCCCTGCTCGTCCTGGGACGAGAGCCTCGGGTCGGTCCTCGAGCGGCGCTTCGCCGACATCTGGTTCTCGGAGCGCGCCGCCTTCTTCAAGCATAAGGAGTTCGCGCCCGCGGCCTGCGAGGGCTGCGAGTCCTTCGTCGCCTGCCAGGGCGCCTGCCCCCTGTACTGGCGGGCCGCCGGGCGCGAGGGCCTCGCGGCGATCGCGGAGGCGCGCGCCGAGGCCGAGCGGGCGCGCGGGAAGGCGGCCGAGCCGGCCGCGGCCGGATGGAGGTGAGCATGCAGGACGATTTCCGCTACTTCAAGCTCGGCGCGGCCTCGAGGATGGCCCTCGCCGCGGGCCTCTTCGGCGCGGGCATCGCCCTCGAGCTCGCGCTGAAGGCCTTCCCTTTGCCCGGCTTTATGATCTTGATATCCGGCTGGCT
This sequence comes from uncultured Treponemataceae bacterium, assembly GCA_964410245.1. Taxonomy (GTDB): domain Bacteria; phylum Spirochaetota; class Spirochaetia; order Treponematales; family Rectinemataceae; genus CAZXXZ01. The sequence goes on from CAYPHO010000092.1 coordinate 1,646, forward strand.
GCCCCTCATGCTCAAGAAGGCGACGAACAAGCCCGACGACCAGGGGCTCGAGGAGTGGCGCCCCGTGCCCATGCCCGAGATCGACCGCCTCGACGACGGGATCAGGGCCTCGGCGAAGCTTCGCATGAGGACCGTGAGCTGGGCAGCGGGAATCGGGCTTGGGCTCGGCGTCCCGGCCCTCGCCGCCTCCCTCATCGCCTCGATGTCCGAGGGCAGGACCGACATCGCCTTCGTCGCCGCCAACGCCGCCGCTCTCTTCGTCCCCGCCCTCCTCTTCGGGAGGGTCAAGGTCTTCACTCCCGGGACCATCGCGATGAAGATGCCGTCCTTCCGCGCCGCCCTCTCCGTCGACCTGCCCGAGGGCCTCGTCGTATCGCCCTATATCCGCTTCGACAAGGACGCCTCGGGAGGGGACGTGCCCGAGGACCTGCGCTTCATGATCGAGCTGAAGCGGCCGCCCGCCGACCTCGTGGGCGTCCAGGTGCAGGCCGCGATCAACAACGGCCCGAACGGCGCCGTGCCCTACCTCTACGCCGTCGCGCTGACCAAGGGCATGTCCGGCCCCTCGTACCGGATCGCCCGAGACGCGGAGAGGCGCGGCTTCTTTGTCGAGGCGGGCGGCGAGGGCGAGTACGGCGCGGTCGTCATCCGCCAGTCGACCGAGGGCGGAGGCTACCACACGACGCCCGACGACTGCCGCGAGCTCGTCGCCGTCTGCGTCGAGCTGCTGAGGAAGATCGGGGCGGCCTAGCCGTCGCGACTGCGCTCGAGCGCCGCGCGGGCGGGGATCATCGTTCGGCTCGCCGAGGGCGTTCATCGCGTACATCGAGAGGATGCCGATGGCTATGAGGACGGCTCCGGAAGGTCTCCTTGCCGCCGCGAGCTCGATGCGGTAGTCTGTTCGAGGCCTCGATCGGATATCCGGTCCTGTCCGCGGGTCCGGAAAGCGGATGCGTATAACGCGCTGACGCGCGTTGACTGAGAGGAAGTGCTTGTATGGGTCGCCGTCGGCGACCCGCGTATAACGCGCTGACGCGCGTTGACTGAGAGGAAGCGGTTGTAGGGGTCGCCGTCGGCGACATGCGTATAACGCCGTCAACCAGGTCGCCTAAACGAAAGCTCTGCTTGCTTCGAAGTACTTCCGGATGTGCTCAGTGCTCGCATTGCTCGCCCTCGGAATCTACCTAGCGCGAATTCCCGAAACCGCCGGCGAGCCGAACTCGGCTATCGGGATTTTCCTTTCGGACGGGTCCTTCTCCGACGCTCCATTGGAGATGTCCGATGGAATGGGCGCCGAAAGGATCGAAGCGCGTGATCGCCTATATTATTTTATCGATTACGATCGGAAGTATGAGTTCGACGAAGTCGTCGCGACCGGCGATTTCCTTCCCTGCAGGGGCCGGACTCGCTGGGGCATCATCGACGGCGTTTGCTGGTTTAAATTCGATGTGCTCTCAAGGCTGAGCGAGGAAGGGCACTTTTTCGCCGGCTCTCTCGTCGACTACCGCCCCTTCAGCCTCCTGCCCGGAGAAGCCAAGACACTATATTTCCGGATGGATTACCATGACGCAGGCATCGTGATCGATCCCGTCGTGGCATCGTCGGAATCGCATATCGCATCGATGCTTCGCGGCAATACCCTCGTTTCCGTCGTTCTGGGAGTGTTCGCCGCCCTGTTCCTATATAATCTCTTCCTGTACATCTTCACGAAGGACTGGGAGTTCCTCCTCTACTCGCTGTATGTCTTCAGCTACGGCTGCAAAGTGGCCCTGCGCCATTATGACATCAGCTTCGCTTCCTTCGATATTCCTTCAGTTTCGCTCAACTTCGCGATATACGCCTTCGCGATTCTCTTCTTGCGGGAATTCCTGAAGACCAGGAGGAATACGCCGAGAGTCGACGTCTACCTGAAATGCCTCCTCGCCTTCGTCGTAGCCCTGTCGTTCCAGGCATCCATCCTGAACAACGGCCTCGCCGCGCTCGTCAGGATCTACATGATCATCGTGATGCTGACCGCCCTCGGATGCGGGCTGCTGTATGTGCCCATCAGCGGGACTCGAGCCGTCTTCTACATCCTCTCGTGGGCGCCCTTGCTGGTTTTCTCCCTCCTTATCCAGCTGGAGCAGCTGGGACTGATGCAGGCGACGAGCGAGGCTGTCGTCTTCCTGACAAGCAGCGTGGGGACGCATTATCTGGTAGCCTTCCAGGCCCTGACGCTCTCCCTGTACCTCGGCGGCCGCATGAACGCGATGAACAAGAGGGCGGCGGCGATGCGGGCGGAGCGGAACGGCCTCATCGAAAGGGATAGGGCGAAGACCGACTTTTTCATGGACGTCTCCCACGAGCTTCGGACGCCGCTGATGATCATCACGGGCATCATCGACGGCGTCAGGAAGGGCAGGTACGGGGAATCGATCGCGAGCTCGAACGCGGTTTTCGATATCGCCGATAGGAACGGGAAGAGACTCCTTGCCCAGGTGGATAACGTACTGGGGATGTCGCGCATGGAAAGCAAGAGGAGCGATCTCCGTTTGGCTCGCGTTGATATCGACGAGCTGCTTCGCGGCTACATCGACGAATTCGAGGCGCAGGCGAGGAGCCTATCGATCGGATTATCCTACGAGAACAAGGCGCCTTCGGGAATGCCTGCCTATATCGATACCGATGTATTCGAGACAGCTATCTTCAATCTCCTATCGAACGCCTTCAAGTATACCGGATCGGGCGGACGGGTATCCGTCGCGCTGGACGAGGGAGACTCGGGATGCCTGATCGAGGTGTCCGATAACGGGATCGGGATTCCCGAGGATCGGCTCGGTAGCGTCTTCGAGAGATATTACCGGGCCGGCGACGACGGCGAGCGCAAGCCGGCCGGATTCGGGATCGGCCTGTCCTTGGTCCGGGAAAGCGTCGGGCTTCTCGGCGGAAGCATCGAGGCGAAGAGCGCGCCGGGCGTCGGATCGACCTTCACGATCGCGCTGCCGATCTCTGTTGGCGTCCTGGAGGACGAAGGGACCGAGGCTGAGGAGCATGGCGCAGCGGATACTCGCGCGAGCGCTCCAAAAGGGGCGAGGGTCGCCCGACTCGAACGGGAAGACGACGGCAGGCGCCGCGGGGAGGCGGCGATACTGGTAGTGGAGGACAGCGAGGATCTGCGAAACATGATCGTCGAAGAGATCGGCAGGCATTACCGCGCCTATTCCGCATCGAACGGCATAGAGGGGTTGGCCCTGATTCGCTCCATGCCGCAGCCTTCCTTGATCGTGTCGGACGTCATGATGCCCGTCATGGACGGCTATGAGTTCTTCAACGCGGTGCGCGCCATCGATGAATGCCAAGATATCCCGTTCATATTCATCACCGCGAGATCGATCAAGCGGGAGAGGCTGGATATGATCGGCGCGGGGGCGATGGACTACATCGTGAAGCCCTTTCCTATGGAAGAGCTTCTGGCGAAGGTCGATACCATCGTACAAAGGGACATTTCCGTTCGCGTCAAGTATCGCGAGTCCCTTAGGCGGAAGATCGATCGCCTTTTCGACGACTCGCCGGAGGGGGAGATGCCGCCGGGGGGGGGCGGCCGCGCCCTGGGCGCCCTGGGCCTATCGGCCCGCGAGGCGGAGATAGCCGAGTTGGCCCTTGTCGGGAAGAAGGATAAGGAAATCGGCGCCGAGCTCGGGCTGGCGTCGAGTACGGTATCGAATTACCTTCGACGCGCCTATAAGAAGCTCGGAATATCCGGGCGGGTCGAGCTTGTTCGTACGCTCAGCGATGCGGATAGCAGGGCAGCCGGGCGGAACGTTAAGAGAATTGCTCCCCGCTGAGATAAAAAGGCAGAAACACTACACATGATGTAAGAAAAACTACATCCCCCATTCCCTCGCCGATGCTAGGGTGAGCCGATCGTCTCGATGCGACATCTCGCTGCAATCGGAGGGAAACGTGCAAAGAAAATTCCTCGCATTCCTGTCCTTGCTGCTGTGCTCGATCGGCGCCTTATCGGCCGCAAGCTTGAATTTGGAGAAGATCGAACGATCGGATAAAGAGGCGATGGAAAAGGTCTTGGCCGAAAACCGGAATATCATATTGGAAAAAATCCTTGTTTACAGCAATTTATCGAAATTCGAAAAAAATGATAAAGAAAGTCCCTTGGCGGTCGTTATAAAAAAGAAAAGAATAACAGCCATCCGTCTTTGGAATGCCCAGATAAGCGACCTTAAGCCCTTCGGCGGATTCTCGGCCTTGGAGCATCTGGATCTGATTCGGAACAATATACGCGCGCTTGAAGGATTGAATAGCCTGAGTGGCTTGAAATACCTACAATTGAACTATAACAAGATAAGCGAGATAGATAGTGCCGGGACGCCGCCGAATATCGAGCAATTATGGTTGACCGGTAATGAAATCGCGGCGTATGGCTCCGACGGCGAACTGAGAGGCTTCGATAATATGAGAAGCCTTACGACGCTTTGCCTGTCTCGAAATACCGTGACTACCGTTAAGGGACTCGAGAACTGTTCGAGAATCGAGATCTTGTTCATCGATAATCCTAAAGAAGCGCCCGTATACGATGCTTACACGGGAAAAGTGACGAGTAAAATGACGGTTTCGTTTTCGGATTTCGAATCCCTGGAGATGCTGAAGAATCTGAAGACGTTGGATCTTGGAGGGAACCCGTTCTTGGTCAACGCATCGGTGCTTTCCTCGCTCGCATCGCTGGAACGAGTATATCTTCCAAAAACAAGCTTGATGCAAGGACTCGATACTTTCGCGTCATTTACGGATCTACAATACCTCGATATCTCGGATACTCCGCTAGGCGCGAGCTTAAATATCCCCGACTTTATGTCGGCGCCGGAAAAGGCAGCTTATAAAAAGCTGAAAGCGCGCGGCGTGAAAATCTACTTCTGACAAAGCCGATAACTTAACCGATTCGGCGCGGCACCATTGGAGGCGAATGTGATCAAGAAAGGAATAGGCGCTGTCCTTTCCCTATGCGCGGCAGCCGTATGCCTCGCTATGCTTTCTTCATGCATGACCGGCTATAAAGTCCACCGATATGCGCTATCAGGCCAAGTTCAAGACGTTTCCGATTACAACAATACCTCGGTACTATTGGTCGGCGGGCCCTATGTCGTCAGCGAGATAGATAGGATCCCGGCGGAAACGGCCGTCATGGCGCGTTTGGGACAGCGCTGCGACGTGTTGGAGCTGAAGCCCGGCAGTCACAGGCTGAAGCTGATGAAGATCGCGTCTGAATCGATCACCAACTACGGGACTATGGTTATCGATCTCGATCCCGGAATGGTCTATCGCGTGTACGCCGAGCTCAGTGATGTCAAAGGGATTCCCCGCATCGAAACGGTCGGCCCGATCGCTTTCCCCGCGACTGACGGTTCTGCGATCGCCCAATTCGTTCGCCTCTCCGAGCCCTCTGTCTTAGAGGGGGCTTTGTATGGCTACAGGGTGACGGCTCCGGGAAAACCCGATTCCATGTACCCTATATATGACGACGATTTCGCGAGCTTCTTCCCCATGATCTCTCCCGACGGCAAGAAGCTCCATCTCGTAAGGCTAAACGGCGACAAGAAAACGCTGTATCACGACGGGAAAGAATACGAGTTCGACTCGATAGTGATCTTTTGCTTCGGGACGACGATGCATTGTGTCCGCTATAGCGCCGATTCGAGGCATTATCTGTTTGTCGGCAAAAAGGGCTCGGAAGTCCGAGTGTATTATGACGGCCTGCCTCAACCGCCTCGCTCGAAACTTGACGGACTCCCTGCCTTCAGCCCGGACGGCGAAAAATATCTTTACGTCGCCGACAATGAGGCGATCCTAAACGGGGAGGTCGTTTTTTCCGGCGACGAGGTCGACGGCCCGAATTTCGGCGGACGGCCCTTCAGCCCGGACAGCGAGCACCTGTTCTTCGTCTTCAAGAAGGGAGAACAACAGCATGTTTGGCTCGACGGAAACATCGGACCGGGCTTTGAATCCATTTATTGGCTTTACAATTTTATTTGGAGCGATGACGGGGAATACTTCCTGTACAAGGCGAAGAAGGATAATAAATTCGAGATCCTAGTGAACCACGTTTTCGTCGCGACGCTCGATGTCAATCCGGAAAAAATCGCATTCGGGGAAGGCGACGAGTCTATCGTGTGCAGCTACAGGGACGGGAAAAACCTCGTGATAAAGCAATTCAGGAATCCGCTCTTTGCGGATGAGTGAGTGAAGCGGGAGCAGGCATACCCCCGGGTCGGCGGCTGAGGCATTGGGCCCGCATTCCGGAACCGCCTTTCCTATTCGGTTCCGGAGCGCATTTCTTCAGCCGCGGCCTCCATCCTCTCCTTCAGCCTCCGGATATCGGGGATGAAGAAGGCCGCGACGACGACGAGGAGGATCGCGCAGAAGATCCAGAAGCCGGAGCAGATGGCCAGGGAGAGCGAGAGTCCCACGGCTCCCGACAGCATGCCGGCGACCGCGCGTCCCAGGCCGGTGCCCAGCGAGTCCGTCAGGTTGAAGATCGAGAAGATCGCGCCTCGCTGCTCGGGCGCGTTGACGTCCAGCAGCATGGTCTTCATGTTCGGCCCAGTCATCGAGACGAGGAGGGCGCCGACGAAGCCGAGGATTCCCAGGCCGACCGGCTCGGCCGGCGCCCAGGCGAAGACGTAGATGACCAGGGCCGCGCCGGCCAGGGTCGTCCAGGCGCAGAACCAGGGCAGGCCCTTGGGTCCGCGCTTGAAGATCAATCGCCCCCACTCGCCGCCGACGATGTTGCCGAGCGTCATGCCGATTCCCATGACCAGGAAGACGGCGAAGGCCGCGCCCTCGGAGAGGCCCTTGTTCTCGTCGAGGAACTTGTTGATGAAGAAGAAGCTCCCCCAGGGAATGGTTCCGACGATGCCCTGGAGGAGGAGGAAGAGGTTCGTCTTGGTCGCGAAGAGCCCGGCGTAGTCCGCGAGGCGTATCCGCTTCGGATAGACGAGTCCGGCCGCCACGAGCTCGGCCGTGGCCTCCTCGCTCGCGGCCGCCTTGGGCTCGGGGACGAGGGCCCATATCAGGGCTACGAGGATGAAGTTGGGGGCGGCCGCGTAGACGAAGGGCAGTCGCCAGTCGCCCCCGATCCCCATGTAGCCGATGAGGGTGCCGACGATGTTGCCGAAGGCCATAGCGACCGACACGATGCCCGTGGCCCTGGGCCGCTCCTTGTCGTCGAAGACGTCGCCGACGATCGAGAAGACCAGGGGGAAGGAGGCGCCCAGCCCTATGCCCGAGAGGATGCGCAGGGCGTAGAAGACCTCGTAGCTCGGGGCGAGGGCGGTAAGCGCGCAGGGGATCTCGCCGATCAGGATCGACAAGGCGAGGAGCCTCTTGCGCGAGGCCTTGTCCGCGAAGTAGCCCCACAGGAGGGATACCGCGGCCCCGACGATGGTGAAGAGGAGCATCATGACGCCGATCGAGGCGTCCGTGACCCCGAAGTCCGCCTCGATCCGGACGAGGTTGGGCGCCATGACGTTGGTGTCGGAGTTGAGGACCAGCATCGACAGCGATATCAATACCAGCGTAAGCGTCTTTCTCTGCTTTTGCACTTTACTTCCTCTCGCTCGCCGAGCCGAAACGCGTTATGCGGCGCTCGTAGATCTCCAGGAGCTTCCATTCGACTATTGGCACGTCGCGCGCGACCTGGGCCGGGACGGACAGGAACTCCCCGGTCTCGGTGACCTCGGCCGTCATCAGCGAGGGGCGGCCGAAGAAGACAGACTCCTCGCCGTAGACGCCGCCGGGGCCGATGACGTCGACCTCGGCGCCGTCGATGAGGACGCGGGCCGCCCCGCTGCGGGCGACGACGATGCTCTCGCCCGCCGGGACGACGGTCCCCGCGCGGAGGACCTCGGACTTCAGGGCCCGGATCATCCGGCTGTGCACCGAGCTGGAGACCATCTCGCCGAAGATGCGGGTGCCCTGGAGGAAGAGCTCGACCTCCAGGAGGTGGTGCATCTCCGAGATGTCGTAGTTGCGCTGGGCGAATTCCGAGAAGAGCATCGAGGGTATCTGCAGGAGGGTCACGTAGCTGCGCGCCCGGTAGGTCCTCGAGGCCCGCTCCCCGGTCAGCGCGTTGACCTCGCCGATCATCGAGCCCGCCGAGATCATGTGCTGGATGCCGTCCTCGGTGGCGATCATGTCGACGACGCCGTTCACCACGAGGTAGGTGTAGGGGCATTCCGAGCCCTTGCGCAGGATGACGTGGCCCGTGTTGATGCGGGTCATGGGGCAGTTGAGCAGCATGCCCAGGTCCTGGGCCGAGGCCTCGGGGTAGTGGGCGGCCAGGTGGCGCTCGGCCGCGCGGATCTGGTAGTCGACCCGCGACTCGATCAGGCTGTCCTGCAGCCCGAAGGAGGCGCTCGAGCCGATCTCCTTGTCGGCCGGCGCGAGGTCCCCGTCGACGTGCGACAGGACGATCTTCGCCGAGGCGTCGTCGGCGAAGTCCGAGGCGCGGCCGTGGATGAAGCCGCCGCCGGCGTCGATCTTCTTGAGGTCCACCGGCATGAGGAGGCTGCGGACCGAGTTCTCGTAGAGCCGCTCGGACAGCGGGCTGCGGGCCGGGTCGTCGAGGAGGTAGGACTTGAGGACCGAGAAGGGCGGGATGTCCGCGAGGTGGCCGTAGGTCCGGTAGCCCGAGGGCCCCAGGGCGCGGAAGAAGAGGATCGTGGTCTCGACGGGGTGGAGCGAGAGGAAGGGCTGCACCTCGAGGCCGTCGAGGTCGTTCCACTTCCCGAAGGACAGGTCGTGGAATTCGAAGGCGTTCGCGAAGTGGCTCTCGGGCAGGGACATGACGGCCGAGAGCTTCTTCATGACCGCCGACCTCACGAGCGGCGTCGCGAAGTACTTGATGCGATGGTCGGTGCGCACCAGGGAGGTCAGGCCCGCGAAGTGGTCGTCGTGGGCGTGGGTGTGGAAGATGCCCTCGATCTCGTTTATCGAGACGCCCAGGGCGGTAAGGGAGTCCAGGACGTAGGGTCCCGTGTCGATCAGGTAGATCCTGCCTTGGAAGACGACGACCGAGGCCATGCAGGAGCGGTCCTTGTCCCAGCCGTTGCCCTCGCCCGAGTGGATGACCGAGAAGTAGTCCAGCTCGACCCGGTGCGA
>CAYPHO010000092.1:10828-11104 GCA_964410245.1 uncultured Treponemataceae bacterium
CTCGCCGGGGCCGAGGTTCAAGTCGACCTCGATCTCCTCTCCCTTGTGCTTGAAGAGGTAGACGTTGAGCGCCTTGCGGACTACCTCGACGCCTCCCGGGAGCGCCGCGCTCCCCGAGTCGGTAGGCGCGAAGTCCGCGATCTCCTCGAGGCTGCGGGGCTTGCCGCCGGCGAAGAGGGTCTTGTAGCGCATGATCTCGCGGGCGATGTCCGGCTTGATGCCCGCCGCCTCGATCTCCGCGGCGCTGGACAGGCCGAAGGTGCCCGAGGAGATATA
>CAYPHO010000093.1:0-1276 GCA_964410245.1 uncultured Treponemataceae bacterium
CCGGGACATCCAGGTCCTCTTGGGCCGAGCGATGGACGAGCTTGACCAGAGGCGGCAGGACATCTTCGGCTCTGACGACATGAGCGAGGAGGAGAAGGCTGCCCTTACCACGACGATGACGATCAACGCGAAGGACGGCTCGGGCTACCGTGACCTTACCTCCTTCGAGGAGAAGACCGAGACCTACTTCGAGGACGTCGAGTACACGGACAATAACGGTACTATCTATACGGTGCGCGAGCAGCGGAGCCGGAAGTACAAGGTCTATACCGAGCGGAGCGAGACGCGGAGCATGAGCGCGGGCGAGTTCGGCTCCCACCTTGGCTACGCGCCGGTCTTCGCGCGAGCCCCCAATCCGGCCGACCTTGGGCGCCCCGAAGACCTGGCGGTGGCGCCTGGGAGCGGCGAGATCGGTCGATTGGTGCTGTACTACCAGTACTACCAGCTGAAGGAACAGGCCGGCGTGGCCGAGTTCATGAAGCCGGTGTGGGACAAGCGGCTGTGGGATGATAGAGGAAGTTGGCTTAAGGCGCCGACGGCGCGAACGGTCGTGGACATCGGGGTGAGCATAGCGGCGACGATGTGCGGGAACCCCTGGGTAGCCATGGCGGTGAACCTGGCGGACGACGCGATGTTCGGGATGCTTGACGTTTCGGGGGGCTACAAGGAAGCGGACGAGGCCCTCTTCGACTTCGGGAAGAAGGCCTTGACGAGCGTGGCGACGACGGCGATCGGCGGCGCGTTCAACGGCGGGGGCGTCTTCGGCGAGTTCGAGGGCATATCGAGCAAGATCACCGGCTCGGGCTTCGACGCGGTGGTGGGCCGGACGATGATGACGGGCCTGCAGACCTTCACGACCAGTACGGTCAATTCGGCGATAGGGGCGGTGACCTATAACGACGGAAAGATAGGCTGGAGCGAGGAGGCCTTCTCGTCGGGCATGCAGGGCGGCATGGTGAGCGCCCTGTCGGGGATGACGAGCACGTTTACTTCGGGACTCCTGGACACCCAGTTACGGGGCTTCGTGGGCGATACCTATGCCGGAGGGCGGAAGCTTGACGCCCTGGTGGGAAGCCTGGCGGGCGCGGGCATTACCTACGCGATGACCGGGGACGCGACTTTCAACCTGGCGAACCTCGATATGTTCGGGATAAAGAGAAAAGACGGGACGATCGCATCGATGGGCCTCTTGGAGATGCACCTGGGCGATTCCGGCTTCGGCATGAACCTGGGCTCGGGCGGGGCGGACATAAGCGCGATGTCGCTGATCGGAGCG
>CAYPHO010000093.1:1286-11025 GCA_964410245.1 uncultured Treponemataceae bacterium
ACGACACGATTGCATCGATGGGCCTCTTGGAGATGCACCTGGGACGCGAGGGAATGTCGATGAACCTGGGCTCGGGCGGGGCGGACATAAGCGCGATGTCGCTGATCGGAGCGGCTGGCGGCTTCAAGGCCTGGGGCATCAACGCGAAACTGGCCTTCTCGAAAGAGGAGGAGGCGCACAAATACACGACGGCCATGCGGACCCTGGCGAGTACGGGAAGCTCCGCTGACGCGAAGCTGTACGATGAGCTCCTAAGCGGGAAGGCGAACATCACCGAGAACCTCGCCGGCGGATATTCCGCGAAGACGACCATGGTGAACGGGATCAAGGAGATCAGCATTGGAGGCGATAGGGACATCTTGACCTCGGACCTGTCGATGGGCGTCCTTCTGTCGCACGAGGCCTACCGGAACGGGCGTGATGACGGCTACGAGGGGCAGTATCGAGAGACGGGAAATGCGATCAATGAGCATATCGCGACGGCGATGCTCCTTGAAGCTACCTATGGCGAGGGAATCCTGGGAGGGCAGATGAGCGCGGAGGTCGCGGCGATACGGAGAGGGGATCAATCGAAGCTGAATGAGCTTTTGGGCGGATACTCCTCGACCGAGGATTTCTGGAAGCTGACGAAGAAGGGCGAGCTGATCGACGACGGCTCGGGCTGGCTCAAGGACGAGAAGGGCGACTATATCGGGAAGAACGGGGAGCGGATCTCCAAGGCCGATTTCGAGCTGATGAGCGATAGCGAGAAGAGCGAGAAGGTCGTGGGCTCGAAGAACATCGAGGCGGGGCTGAACAATATCCTCGCTTCGGTGGGCTTGGGTGTCGAAGACGCGGCCTACTTGCTAAAGGGCTCGGGCTGGGATATCGGCAACGCGAACCATAATCCGAGGGACACGGCGACCTGGTATTGGAGCGGGAACGAGGGAAAATCGATCGCGTTCGGGAAGGACTTCTACGCGGCCCTGTCGAACGGGAAGGATCTCGCGGCCGATACGGCCGCGCTTATGAACGCGAACATGGCGGTGCGGTCGGAGATCTGCAGGATGGAAGTGGAGCTGGGCTTAAGCGCAAGCGCGCCGGAGGAAGTGAAGAAGTATATCGAGTCGGTGAAGAATAACTTCGGATCGATGAGCGAGATCGGGGGCTATTCCGACGCCGGCCAGATGCTGGACGACCTTCGGCTGGGCTTGTCGGCGATGAAGACGAACGGCTTCGCGATGAACGACCACATCATGCTGCAGTTCGCGGACCGGGTCTTCCGCGGAGGGCAGGATACTGGTACGCTGGGCCTGTCGAAGGCCTTGCAGGTCGATCATGCGAAGGAGGGCTCGGAGCGCACTGGCTTCCTGGGACTGATGGGAGCGAAGGCATACCAGGCCATGGGCATGGGAAGCGCGGCCGAGTACGGGATGCGGATGACGATCCTGGACATAGCCGAGACGATGACGGGACGGTATCTGGACATCGACTACGGGCGGGTTACGGGCGGCGATGATTCAGGCAGTCAGCTGTACTCGGCCTTTGGAGCGGACCGGTCCTACGGGAGGGCGGCGACGGGCTACTACGAGGGCGCTTGGCATGACAATTCGAGTCCGATGCTGGATTGCGTCGGCTATGTGAACGCGGTGTATCACGCGGCGGGCCTCTTGAACAACGACGAGGTGACGAATGAGACCGGGAGGTATCCGCGAAGGATTCCGGAGTGGTCGAATCCGGAGGTCAAGCAGATGTTTGGCGGGGATTACGAGAAGTATGAGGCCGCGGTAGCGAGCGGACGGATTGCCGGGATGGTCCAAGAACTCCCGGGCAAGGGCGTCACGAACACTTTCTTCGATTCGAGATTCGCCTCTTCTACCATAGCGCACCAGCTTATACTGTGGAAAGAGAAATCGAAGGAACTTCTTTATCGTACCCATACACATCCGGGCCGAGGATAAACATCATGGATGAAGAAAAAGATGCCTACTACTGGAAGCTCAATAATCCGAGTCAATGGAATTACCTGAATAAATGGCAACAGAGATACTCGACGAACTACATGCGATGGCAGTATTAGCATTTAGGGTGGTGGAATGAGAATGATGAAGAAAGTCAATCTAGTGTTAGCGCTTCTGTGCGCAGTTGTATCAGTGTCCTCGTGTAAAAAGACCGGGCCTATTCTAGCTGCAAATAATATGAACGCGGACGGTAAGGCTAAGTATCTGCGACTCCTCGAAGAGAAATTCGGATCGCACAAGTACGTCAAGCAATATAAGGAGTATCTTGAGTTTCCTCTGAAAGTGAAGACGATTTTGTATGGAGTCGAGAAAATCAATGTACTGAAGTATGAAGGACAGTTCGCGGATAGAATTCCTGGACCTGGCGTTCATAATGCGATGAGTTTCTCAGAGTTAGGATACTATGGGAAAAACGGGGATATGTGGTTTACTGGAATACAGGCAGATGCAAGATATCCGGGAAGTTTTTTGATATCAAATGGAAAGGTTGAGTTTTTTAAGGGAACCTTCGATCAAAGACCTAAAAAGGAAAGCGGAACAGAATTCGAAAAAGAAGACTATGAACACGCAAAAAAGGCGAGTAAAGCAGTCTTTGATGGTTATTTAGGAGCATTAACAAAGAATATGCTTAACCATATTCTGTATGATGGGAATCCAGTTGTCGAAAAGGTGGATAATCTTTTTGGCCCTAGGGAGTACTATTCCGATAAAATAATACTTGATTACGATGTAATAAGAAATAGGATGTCGTCGATACGCATCATTCCTTTTTCGTCCGGATTTCGTGACTTCTTTGGGTATGCTACATTTCATAACAACATTGATACTCGTATGAATATTTATTACGAGCTCAGAGAGACTAAAGACTCCACGATAAAGGTTCTGATGGTCTACAATTACCCCACGCGAGATTATTACCTGTTCACGCTTGGGACGATGAAAGAAATCGATCCCGGCGAGAAGGAAATGGGCTACCACTTCCTGGTCGGCGAAGATGACAATCTGTATTACCAGATCGCGACTGACAAGGCCTATCATATATTTAGGATTACCCCGCAATGGGACAAGGTGATAAAAACCCAGGACTATGTCAGCGCTATCGGGGAGTTCTATCCGAAGTACAAGGAAGCCTGGGATGCCCTTTCTGACTAGGAGGCCTTCGATGCGACGAAACTTCATGATGCTGGCTATGTGCTCGATGTTCGCGCTCGTATCCTGTGCCACGACAGAGGCCGCGTCCAATGCGCCGGCGCCGATCGAGCAGTTCACTGAAGGGGCGAAGGCCGACAACGTTCAGTGGCTTCTCGGCTTTTACCAGGCAAGCGAAGAGGGGAAGTTGGTCATGATGGCGAGCTATCGCGTATGGAAGCTTTCGCCTGTCAAAGGCATAAGCCTGAAGGGGATTCTGCCGGGAGACCTTCTTGAAGCGGCGATCGTCCCGCTCGGAGAGGGGTATGAGCTTGTCGCGCTCATCAACCATAAGCTCCCGGATCAGCGTCAATTGGCCATCATCTCCTCGCAGTTCAAGGACGGGAAGCACGCCGCGGTGAAATGAAAGGGCTTGGCCGCGGCAGGGAAGTCTTCGGTAAAAAATAGAAGGAAATGACTTGTAGTATTGTATCAAAAAAGGTACACTCTGCTTGTGGAATCTCGGAAGAAGATTTCTGTAGTCTTTTGCACTACGCCAGCGGGCAATGAACCGGTTCGCGAATGGCTAAAGGATTTATCGCTCGTGTTTTCTTTACCGTTTGGAGACACAACATGGTACTGCTTCATGGCTTCATCAAGAAATCTCAGAAAGTACCGCCGGAAGAGCTAGAACTCGCAAAGAAACGGCGAAACCATGTCTAGAGAGGAGGGATCGAATCATGAAGAATAAAGCCTTGGGTTCATCGTTCGACGATTTCCTCAAAGAAGAGGGAATCGCCGAAGACGTCGAGAACGGCGCCGTCAAGAAAATCATCGCCTATCAGCTTCAAGAAGCGATCGCTTCCGAGAATATCAGCAAAACCGAGCTTGCCGCACGACTGCATACCTCGCGCGCGGCTCTCGATCGGCTCCTTGATCCCGACAACGATTCGGTGACTATACAGACGCTCAAGCGCGCCGCGGCCGTACTGGGAAAGAGACTCAAACTAGAGCTCGTATAACTTGCTTGCAGGCAATTTGTACAAGGCGAGTAATTCCCTGGCAGTAGCCCGCGGATGACGGCGGTCAGCCGACCACCCGGTTCCGGCCTTCCCGCTTCGCCTTGTACAGGTTCTCGTCGGCCAGGCGGATGATGCTCATGGCGTCCTTCTTGTCGAAATCGTCCTTCGCGACGGCTATGCCGATGCTGACCGTCACCCTGCATACTTCCTTTTTAGGCCCGACGATGAAGCGCGTATCGGCGATCGAGGCGCGGATCTTCTGGGCCGCCACCAGCAGGCCTTCGGGATCGGTGCTGGTGTAGATGATGGCGAATTCCTCGCCGCCGTAGCGGCAGACCACGTCGCGCCCGAACACGTTCCGCTTGATTATTCCCACGATCGCCTTCAGTACCTCGTCTCCGGCGCCGTGTCCCCAGATGTCGTTGACGCTCTTGAAATGATCGACGTCCAGCAGCGCGAGGCCGAAGCCGATCTCGGCGCGCGAGAGGGGACGGTGGCGGGCGAGGCTGGAAAGGCGGCCCGCCTCCAGCAGGAAGTACTCGTCGAAGAAGCGGCGGTTATAGGCGCCGGTCAGTCCGTCGGTCTCGGCCAGGCTTTTCAGCTGCCTGTTCAGTTCCTCGATCTGGAAGACTTTGTCCTCGATCTCCAGGTTCTTCGCCCGCAGGTCGCCGAGGTAGCTGCGCAGCTCGGTCTCGTCCTTGAAGAGGAGGATGCTGCCTATGTGGGCCTGGCCGGAGAACACCGGGCTTATCTCGATATCGATATGCCGAGGGCCGGCTTCGCCCCGCAGGGTCTTCACCAAGGCGACGCTCGCGCGCTTCGATACCGCCTTCGCTATGGTCTCGCGGAGCTCGGCCTTGTCGATGCCCAGCCTCTCGGCATAGGCGGAGAAATGGAAATTCTTCCGCTTGCTCGAGGCGAGCTCCTTGAAGCCGAACATCTCGATGAAGGGCAGGTTGAAGTTGATGACGATCTCGTCGCGGCTGAGGACGACGAAGCCTTCGGAGATGTGATCCACGATGGTCTGCAGGGCCAGGGGCCGGATATCCAGGAAGCGGTAGTGGATGATGGCTCTCCAGAATAGGAGCATGGTGATCGAGAAGCCGGCCGAGTTCACTAGCTGGTGGGAAGGGAAGAGCTTGAGGATGACGCCGGTCGCCTGGAGGACGGGTATCAGGGCCCCGGCGATAATGAGCCTGGACTGGTAGGAAACCAGTCCCGATGTTCTCTTGCTGAAAGACAGGAAGAGCCAGGCGCCGGCGAACACCAGGGCGAACGAATACAGCGTATGGACGTAGAAGTAGGGCCCGTACTCGACCTCGGAGTGATAGAAGGAGTAGTTGAGGGTCATCCAATGATGCAGGGGGTTGCTGGCGGATATCAGGATGGTCGCGATAGGTACGGCCAGGACCAGGAGGTGGCGCGCGCGGAATTTAGAATCGGGATGCGAGTAGTACCAGCCCGAGAGGAATATCCCGGCGGGCGCCAGCGCGATTCCCGCGAAGGACAGGCCGACGATCTCGTTCATCCGCCCCATGAAGAAGAAGTACTGCAAGAGGTAGACGATATTGCTGACGAGGCCGCTGATCACGGCCCCGAGGAAGGCGTAGTGCAGCCCGCCGCGCGGCTTCGCCGACCAGGTCGCGATCGCGACGAAGAGGTTGAGGAAGGTCGCGAGGAAGCCCAGGAGAATGTAGAACCAGCCGCTCATCCTGAGCGCATGGTAGAGCGGGGTTATTCGTTTTTCAAGCCGGCCCCGCCCCGCGGGGAGCGCGCGCCCGCGAGGCGGTGCTGCGATTGACCCGCGGAGCCCGGGCGCGTGATACTCCAGGGAGAGGAGCATCTCCGTGATTCCATGGAATATCGCGGCGGCCGCTGTCGCGGCCGCGCTCGCGCTTCCGCTCGCCGTCGCCCTAGTTCGCGCCTTGGCCGCGCCGAAGTCCCGCCCGCGCGCCGAGCCCTTGGGACCCGAGTCGCTGGAGAGGGCCGCAGGCGTCGAGGACGCCCTGGCCGAGCTCGTGCGCCGGCCCACGGTCTCGAGCTACGATCCCGGGGCCGAGGACGGCGCGGCCTTCCGCGCCCTGAAGGACGACCTGCCCCGCCTCTTCCCCGCGGCCCACGCGGCCATGTCCCGGGAGGAGTTGGGCGATCGAGCCCTGCTCTACCGCTGGGAGGGCTCCGACCAGGGCCTGGATCCGGTCATCCTCTGCGCGCACTTCGACGTGGTTCCCGCCGACGACGCCTCCGAGTGGAAGCGCCCGCCCTTCTCGGGCCTGATCGAGGGGGGCGAGGTCTGGGGCCGGGGGACGCAGGATATCAAGTGCGCCCTCGCCTCGATGATGCACGCCGCGGATCGCCTGGCCTCCTCGGGCCGGAAGCCCCGGCGGACGATCTACATGGCCTTCGGCGGCGACGAGGAGGCGGGGGGGCTGCGGGGCGCGAGGCGCGTCGGCGAGGAGCTGGAGGCGCGCGGGGTGAGGGCGTCCTTCCTGCTCGACGAGGGCGGGCCGATCGCGGAGGGCATGGTATCCTTCGCGGACCGGCCCCTGGCGCTGGTCGGGGTCTCGGAGAAGGGTTACCTCGACGTCGCGATCGAGGCCGAGGGCGCCGGGGGGCACGCCTCCATGCCGCCGGCCAGGACCGCGGTCGGGCGCGTCGCCCGGGCGGTCGCCGCGATCGAGGCCTATCCGCCCAAGGCGAGGCTCTGCTTCACGACGAGGGCCTTCCTGTCCGCGCTGGCTCCCTTCAGCCCCCTCGGGATGCGGCTCCTGTTCAGGAATCTCTGGCTTTTCGGGCCGGCCGTCAAGGCCGCCCTGCGGTCGGGCAGGATGACCAACGCCCTGGTCCGTACGACCTACGCGCCGACCATGCTCTCGGGCAGCCCGAAGGAGAACGTGCTGGCCGACCGCGCGGCCGCGAACGTCAACGTGCGGATACTGCCGGGGGACTCCTCGGAGGCCGTCCTGCGGCGCCTGTCCCGGATCGCCGGGGCCGAGGGCGCGACGGCGAGGGCGGCCCATCCCCAGGCCGTCATCGAGAGCCTTCCCGAGTCGCCCGTGGATCACGAGGGCTTCCGCGCGATCGAGTCGGCTTTAGCGGCATCCTTCCCCGAGGCCGCCGCTATTCCCTTCCTCTTCAGCGCGAGCACCGATACCAGGCACTACCGCCGCGTCGCCCGGGCGATCTACCGCTTGACGCCGCTTAAGCAGGGCGCCGCCGACCTCGAGGGCGTCCACGGCCGCGATGAGCGGGTAGCCGTCGATAACCTGCGCCGCTGCGAGCTGTTCTACGAGGCGCTGATCTCTTCTTTATAAGCGGGGCCGAGGGGGCGCCGCGTCCTTGTCCTTGTTCTCGCGTTAGTGGTACGATTCGGCCGCCCGAGCCGTCCCCCGGCCGGCGTACTACGGATAATCGCGAGAGGTCCCGATGAACAGTCTCGGCATCAATGTTGGCTCCTCGAGCCTGAAGATGGTCTATCTCGAGGGCGACGAGCTCTCTTGGAGCTCGGTCCTGCCCCACGAGGGCGACTTCCTCGCCGCCGTGCGCAAGGCGCTGGACGGCCGGGACGCGCCGACCGGCACTCCCGCCCTGGTTACGGGCAACGAGGGCCGCGGCCTCTTCGCGCTGAACAACACCATCGAGCCTTTGTGCATCGAGGCGGCCCTCGGCTCGATCGGCGAGAAGGTGGACGCAGTCGTCACCATGGGCGGCGAGGACCTCATAGTCTATACCGTGAACGATCGCGGGACCATCATCAACAACTTCTCGGGCAACAAGTGCGCCTCGGGCACGGGCGAGTTCTTCAAGCAGCAGCTGGCGCGCATGGACATGGCGCTCGAGGACGCGGCGAAGGTCGGCCCCGGCGCGAAGGTCATGCCCCTGTCGACCCGCTGCTCGGTCTTCATGAAGTCCGACTGCACGCATCGCCTGAACAAGCGCGAGGCGACCAAGGACGACATCGTCCTCTCGCTGTCGATGGTCATGGCCGTCAAGGTCGTCGACTTCCTCAAGCGCGCCAAGGTGAACGAGGGCCGCGTCATGCTGACCGGCGGTACCACCTTGAATCCGCACATCCTGCGCTTCATCCGCGAGAGCGCGCCCGGCATCGAGTTCGTCGTGCCCAGGGAAGCCTCCTACTTCGAGGCCTACGGCGCCGCGATCATCGCCCGCGAGTCGGGCTCTCCCTTCCCGGGGGCCGAGCGCCTCCTGAAGACGAACGAGATCCGCTTCGACCGGCTGGACTCCCTGGCGAGCGCGGCGGACAAGGTCAGCTACTTCGAGGCCAAGACCGGCCCCGTGCGCGCCGGGCGCGAGTACATCCTGGGCGTCGACGGCGGCTCGACCACGACCAAGGCCTGCCTCATCGACATCGAGACCGACGAGATCGTCGCCGAGCACTACGGCAGGACCCACGGCGACCCGGTCAAGGCCCTGAAGCTCTGCCTGGTCGAGATCGCGAAGAAAGTAAGGGCCGACCTCGGCCTGGCCGAGGGCGCTGACTTCAAGGACGCCATCAAGATCAGCCTGTCGGCGACGACCGGCAGCTCGCGCGAGATCCTGGGCGTCTTCCTGGAGAACGCCGGCGTCTACAACGAGATCATCGCCCACTCGGTGGGGACCACGCACTTCTCGAAGGACGTGGACACGATCTTCGAGATCGGCGGCCAGGACGCGAAGTACGTCCTCCTGAAGAACGGCGTGCCCATCGACTACGCGATGAACGAGGCCTGCTCGGCCGGCACGGGAAGCTTCCTGGAGGAGTCGGCCCAGGGCGACCTGAACATCAAGAGCGCCGCCGAGATCGGCGGCATCGCCCTGGCGGCGAAGGCGCCCCTGAAGTTCGGCGAGCACTGCTCGGCCTTCATCAACTCGGACATCCGCAAGGCGGTCCAGCAGGGCGCGACCCGCGAGGACATCACCGCGGGCATCGTCTGCTCGATCGTGGCGAATTACCTGAACCGCGTCGTCGGAAACCGCTCGATCGGCCGGAAGGTCTTCCTCCAGGGCGGCGTCGCCAAGAACAAGGCGGTGCCCCTGGCCTTCGCCATGCTCCTGGGGAAGCCCATCCTGGTGCCGCCCAGCCCCGAGCTGATGGGCTGCTACGGCGTCGGCCTCCTGGCAAAGCAGAAGCACGCCGACGGCCTCCTGGACAAGGCCGACTACGATATCGCCGAGATCGCCGGGCGCGAGATCGTCTACGAGTCGGTGTTCCAGTGCAAAGCCTGCGAGAACCTCTGCCCCATCCAAGTCCTGAACGTGCGCGGCACCAAGTACATGTTCGGCGGCAGGTGCAACAAGTACGCGAACATGCGCAAGAAGAAGGCCGACGTCCTGGTGAACGACTGGGTCAAGGAGCGCACGGACCTGCTCTACGTGCGATCGGCCCCGAATCCCGCGGACTTCGCCGCCAAGCGGGACTACGTCGTCGGCATCCCGAAGTGCTTCTCGGTGCACACGATGTATCCCTTCTACTCCTGGTTCTTCCACGTCCTGGGCATCAGGACCTTCCTCTCCGACGAGGTGGACCACGAGGGCGTCGCGCGCGCCGAGTCGACCGTCCAGCGCAGGGTGAATGGCGAACCGGCTATC
>CAYPHO010000094.1:0-10974 GCA_964410245.1 uncultured Treponemataceae bacterium
CGCCGTTACCTGCGTTGCGCCGCCGAGTACATGATGGGCATGGCCGACAAGGCGACTTTGGAGAAGGCCGACCTCCTATTGAAGGAGCTGGGCATCGAGCCCGAGTATCGTAAAGTCGTGCCCGCCGCCCGCGAGGCCGCCGCGCGCGCGGCGGAGAAGGCCGAGGCCTCGGCCGCGGCCGAGCAGGCGGCCTTCTGCGGCGCTGCCCTCGAGCTGCCCTCGGGCCAGATCGTGACGGGCAGGAACTCGGACCTCCTGCACGCGGCGACGGCCGCGATCGTCAACGGGGCCAAGGTCCTCGCGGGAGTCCCCGACTCGATCCCCCTGCTCTCGCCCCTGGTCATCGAGTCCATCGCTCGCCTGAAGCGCGAGATCCTTCACGGCAAGAGCGCCAGCCTCGACGTGGACGAGCTCTTGATCGCGCTGTCGATCGGCGCGGCGCTGACGCCCATGGTGCAGGCCTGCGTGGACCAGCTGCCCAAGCTGCGGGGCTGCCAGATGCACTTGACTCACGTCCCCACGCCGGGCGACGAGGCGGGCCTGCGCAAGCTCGGCATCAACCTCACCGCGGACCCGGCCTTCGCGTCCAAGCGGCTCTTCGTGGAGTGAGGGCCGGCGGCAGGCCCGCGCGCCGCGACGTCTGCCCTCATTCCCTCCCCTTCGCCAAGAGGACGACGACGCTCTTTCCCAGTATTTTCCGGGCCGGGAAGATCAGGGCGATCGGCGGCACCGCGAGGGCGATCAGGACCGATAGGGCCGCGCCCTGCGGGCTGAACTTGAGCATGACCCTGAGCGCGCTCGACATGCCCGGGGCGGCGCCCATCACGATGCCTCCCGAGGCGTTGATCGCCGACGCGGCGGCGACGGAGAGCAGGGCTCCCGCGACGAGGCCCGCGATTCCCGATAAGAGGGCTTCGACGGCGAGGCTCGCCACGATCCGGCCGCGGCTCTCGCCCATGCCCAGCCTGGAGCCGAACTCGCGCATCCGTTCGTTCAGGGTGATGCCCATCGTAGCGGCGCATACGAAGAAGGCGAGCATGGCCGCCATCAAGAGCACGATGCGGTAGAAGCCCTGGAAGTAGCTCAGCACCTGCTTGAAATACTCGGCCTGCTCGTACCATAGACGGTACTCGAGGTCGAAGCCCGCCTCGGACAGCGCGGCCTTGAGCTCGGCGAGCTTTCGCTCGGGCGACACCCCGTCCTGCAGGAGGAGGGCGATCTCCTGTTTGCCCTCGAAGCCGAAGAGGTCGGCGAAGACCGACGAGGGAACGTTCACCGCGAGCGCGTCGAACTCGGAAGTGTAGCTGCCTATCAGCGTCTTGACCTTGAGCGGCATCGCGTTGTGGCTTTCGAAGGCGTCGACGACGCTGACGAATAGCTCGGCGTTTAGGCCGAGCCCGAGGCTCTTCGCGAGCGTCGGGGCGATCTGGCAGAGGCCCGAGTCGCCGGACTTGAGCAGTGGGCCGCGCTTCGAGGTCGTGAAAGTGAAAATGGCCGATTCGTCCTCGGGCACGATGCCGCGGACCTCGACGACAGCCGTGTCGCCGGTCGCCTGGTTTCGGGCCGTCCCGAAGGCGAGGGAGCGGGCCGCCGCCGCCGCGATGTCGCTATCCGAGCGGAGCAGCGCGAGGAGCTCGTCGCAGCGATCGATCGGGCGCGAGAAGGGATCGACGTCCCGTTCCTCGAGGTAGCCGGGCGCGTAGAGCTCGATATGGCCGTATTCGCTGCGGATCATGGATTGGGCGAGGCCCCAATAGCTGTACTCGTAGTAGCCGCCGATCAGGCAGAGGGCCGAGATGCCGAAGGCGAGGCTCGCCGCGACCGCGATGCTGCGGCGTTTGTTCGCGGCAAGGCTCCTCGCCGCCCAGGCGATGAGCCTCAAGCGCTTCGGCGTTCGCTCATTGGACGTTTTCACTCGCTCTCCTCCGCGTTCAGGATCCACTTGAGAAAGAGATCGCATCGCAGCGCATCCGGCCTGAAGGCCGCTTCCGAGGCCGCTTCCGACGCTCCCGACAAGGGGGCGACGAACTCCACCTCGACTCCTATCCTGCATTGATCGGCGATCCTCGCCTCGACCGTCCCCGAAAGGTCGAGGCCGTCCGGAAGGAAGTAAAAGCAGGTCGCCGACCAAGAGACGGGATCGTCGCTTCCGGTTTCGCTCATCGCGTGCAGGCCGAAAGAGTTCCGGGCCGTCTGGAGAAAGGCGAGGCCCTTGAGAGCCGCGCCCTGCAGGGGAAGCGGAAGCGCCGTAAGCTCGTCGAAGTCTTCTTTCGAATATCCGGCTCCGCGATAGCGATACTCGAGATAAATCGAAAATCCTAGATCGCCGGGCGTAAAGGAGAATCCCGCGAGGGCATCGACGTTCCGCTCGACTCCTCGCGCCGTAAGGCCGGGTATGTCGAGGAATTCCCCCTTCTCCCGGAGCGAGGCCTCGGCGTAGGCGAGCATGGATTCTCCGAACTGGCAGCGCCAGAAGGCCCCGATAGAGTCGTAAGGCCTGCGCGTCCAAAGGATGCCGACCTCGTGCTCGCCGAAGAGGGAGCTCAGGCAAATCGTCGAGCGCGGATCCTCGGCGATCTCGCAATAGGCTTCCAGCGCGGTGTCTCCCATGGCGAGGAAGAATCCCCCCATCCAGGGCGCTTCGGATTCCGCTTCGCGGCCCCTGGGCTTGGTGGCGGACAAGGGCTCGATGTAATTCGCGCCGAACTCCGGCCGCAGCTTGCCGAAGATCGCTTCCATCCCGATCTCGGGCAGGGAAAGGCGTACTTCCGCGAGGCTCAAGTCGATCTTCGGATCCTCATACTGGGCGCTCGAATAATCGAGGCGCCATGCCTCGATGCCGCCGCCGGCCTGAAGCCAGTCGACCGAAGGCGAGAGCTCGATTCGGACGCGATGCGCGATATCGATGCTCCATTCGATATCGGCCTCGAGCGAGCTCTGCCACTCCGGCAGGCCGAGGACGTTGTCCGCGTTCACGGGGCCGTCCTCGCGGAGATCGCGCGCGAAAACGGATTCCGTCGCTTCGATCCGGATCGATTGGCCGATAGGCGCCTGGGCCGGGGCGCCGAAGGCGGCCGCGAGCAGCGCCGCGGCCGTCGCGATGCGCGCCGCGGCAGGCGGAATGCGCGCCGCGGCCATCGCGATGCGCGCTCTCATTTCTGGAACCTGAGGCCCGGGACGGTAAAGGCCGAGTCGGGAGGCAGGGAGCGGTCGAAGTTCGAGATCCTGACGCGCTCGATCTCGCCCGAGACCGCGTCCAGGATGGAGAAGGCCGTCAAGAGTTCTTTCCCCTCGATATTCTCGAACTTCTCGTAGGTAATGGTCTTGATGAGGGCGCCGCTGCGCCCCTTGCATGCCGCGTCGATGGGCCGTCCGGACGAGTCGATCCTCAGGTCGACGAGGTCGTAGGTCGCTCCCGCGCCCTTCTTGGCGGCGAGATTGAGGATAAAGCCGCCTTGCGCGGAAGTCCTGCCCTTGATGTCGTACATCGTTCCATAGCTGATGCGCGTGATATCGCCGGCCGAGGCCTGGCCGAAGAGCAGCTGCCTCGGGGATATCCGCAGGGGCTTCTTCATGCCCAAGTCGAGGATCCAGAAGGACTCGCCGCGGACGAGGACGAGCTTGCCCTTGTCCTTCGCCGGCGCGAGGTAGCGCACGAGGGCGTTTTCGCCTTTCGTCGCCTGCACCGAGACGCGCATGAGGCTCGAGCCCTCGCTGCCGTCGGTCGCGAAGTCGAAGGAGAAGCCTCGCTCGTCGAAGCTCCTGTACGAGTCGACCTCGGCGAGGAGGGCCGCGTCCGCGCTCTCGGCCCGGGCGCCGATCGGCGCGGCTAGGCAGATCGTCAGGGCCGCGACTGCCGCGAGGGCGAGGCCTGAGAGGCGCCGGCGGCCTTCGGGATGCGAAGCCTTCGATATCGTCATCATGTCAGTTCCTTTCGTAGAGAAGCTCGACCACCGTACGGCGCCTGGCGCCGAGGGACGCGACGAAGGCCGCGATCGCCGCGCAGGCGATCGAGATCCCGGAGGCGAGGGCGAGCGAGGAAGCCTCGGGCTTGAAGCGGACGATGAGCGCCTCCGTCTGCGTCGGCGGCGGAGGGAAGGCGATGCCGCCCGCGAGATTCGCCAGCGCCGAGACGGCCAGCGTAACGAGGCTCCCGGCCGCCGAGGCGGCGGCGCCGAGGATCAGGGCCTCGAGGACGAGGACCGAGATGACGCGCGTGAAGGGCGCGCCCAGGGCCAGCATGGTTCCCCATTCCGAGCCGCGCTCCCAGGACGAGATGAGAGTCGCGTTGCCGATGGCGAGGAGCATGGCGATCGTGACGGCGACGAGCACGACGCGGAAGCTTTCCTCGTAGACATCGACGATGCTGTTGGCGACCGTGTTCCCCAGCTCGTAGGCGGCCGCGGCATAGCCCGCAAGCTCGGGCAGGGATGATAGGTCGTCAATAACGTCGATCGCGGAATCCTCGGGATCGGAGAGCCAGAACCCTATCTCGTCGATTCGGATCGCGGATTCGCCCGCCTCGAGGATCTCCAGGGGCATTTTGATATAGAAGCGATCGAGCATCGCCGCCTGGGTCTTGACCGGGCGCGCGAGCCTCAGGTTGAAGCCCGCGCCGCCGAAGAGGGCTGAAAGCTCGTCGCCCGGAGCCGCGTACAGGGTCCGCGCCAAGGCTTCGCCCATCTCTACCTCGGCCCAGGATTCGAATGAGTCGAATGCGAGGCCGGAATCCTCGATCGCGCGGCCGCTCGCCGGGGCTGACTTTTCCTCGTTGCCGACGAGCCCGTCGATGCCGATCGAGGCGCGTATCGCGGAGAATCGTCCTTTCGCGGCCAAGCCTTCCTTGAGCCCGCGATACTCGGCCATGCTCATTCCCGCGCCCTCGGATGCGGCGAAGCGTATGTCTCCATCGGCGTTCTCCATCGATGTCCGTATCCGGTCGAACATGTCGGCGTAGCCTGAGCGGATCAGGGTCAAGGCAAGGAAGGCCGCGCACAGGAGGGAGAAGAGCGCGAGGCTCCGGCCCGGCGCCCTCGCTATGCCGCGGAAAGCGGCGACGAGAGCGCGCATCATCGTTCCCCGCCGTCCGGCCGCGAGTCCTCGCAGAGGCTCCCGTCCTTCATTCGGACGATGCGGCCGGCCCGCTTCATCACCTCATGATCGTGCGTGGCCAGGATCAATGCCGCTCCGCACTCGGCCTTGACTGATTCGAGGACGTCGAGCACCGCGGCGCCCGTGGCGTGATCGAGATTGGCGGTCGGCTCGTCCGCGAAGACGATGACGGGACGGTTCACCAGGGCGCGCGCGATCGCCACCCTCTGGCGCTCGCCCCCCGACAGCTGGTGCGGGCGCTTCCCGGCCTTGTCGGCAAGCCCGACTCTTTCCAGGAGGGCGAGGGCGCGCGATCTCGAGTCGGCCCTCCCCGCGCCGCCGTCCGAATAGAGGAGGGCCGGGTAGGCGACGTTTTCCAGGGCGCTGAGGACTGGAAGGAGGTTGAAGCTCTGGAAGATGAAGCCTATCGACTTGTTCCGCAGTCTCGCGAGTTCGCGGTCCTTGTACGAGGCGAGATCGCGGCCCATCAGGTAGACCTTGCCCGAGCTGGGCCGGTCGTAGCCGGCGCCCAGGTGCTGGAGCGTCGACTTGCCAGAACCCGAGGGACCGACTATGGCCGCGAATTCTCCCGCGGCGAATTCGACGCTGAGGTCGCGAAGGGCGTAGGCCGCGGTATCGCCCAGCGGATAGGAGCGCGTCACGCCCTCGAATCGAAGGACGGCGTCGCTCATCGCGCTTCCCCGAGGGCGGGGGCCGCCTGGGGCACGGCGGCCGCGAAAGCCTCGCGGCTCTCGCGTATCGACGCGGCGCTCTCGTCGTCGGCATAGATCGATCCCAGCGTCCTGTAGACATAGGCCAACTGGGCGGCGACTCCCTCGGACATCCGCCATCTTCCCGCCGCGTAGCGCTCGGCCATCGCGCCCAGGATGTCGAGCACTTCGTCGCGCGAGCCGACCTCCGCCGGGAAATTCGCGTAGGTCGAGGCCTGATAGAGGAGGACGTTCTCGTCGTCGGGGAACTCTTCGCGCAGATCGTCGAAGCGGCGCATGCCCTTCATGAGCCATGAGAGCTTGTCCTCGATCTTCTTGACCTTGCCGGCCATCATCGACTCGGCTACGGCGATGTAGATGCGCGACATCAAGTCGCCGGAAAGCATGTCCGAGTTTTTCTCGAAACGCTTTATCGCCGATTCGAGTTCCCCGGATTGCATGACCTCGATGAAGAGGATGGCGCGCAGGCAGCCGACGCGCGCGCCGCCGTCGGGAGCGGCCTTGAGCTCGCCCTCCAAGGAAGCGACCTCGGCCTTGAGGCCGGCGATCCTCCGCTTCTCGGCTTCCTTGGCCTCGGAGGATCCGCAGGACGCGAGGGCGATGCACGAGGATGCGAGGAGGACGGCCGCTACCGCCGCCTTCAAAGTCCTCGCCGCCTTCGCGGGCGCGGCGCGGCTAGTGCGTATCTCGTTCATGACCTACTCCTTTTTCGCCGCGGCGGCGTCCGCGGCCGCCTCGGCCAGCGCCTTGGCCTTGTCTCGGTACTGGGCCGCCATCGATCCCTTTCCGCGAAGCTCGAGCTCCTTCGCCTTGAGCTCGAACAGGCGAGAGGGCGGGAACATACCGTCGAACGAAGACGGCGATTTCGCATAGCGCTCAAGCAGGTTCTTCAGATCGGCGGTCACCGTATCCAGGCGCTTGAACATCTCGGGCAGCTCGATCGTGCACTCGATCCTGATGGCGCGGACGAGGATGTCGTCGGGGGCGGACTTGACCGCGGCGTCGACCTCTTTCAGGCCCGTGTTCGCCTCCGCGACCTTGGAGATGACCGAGGCCGCGTCCCTGGCCTGGATGATATGGGCCGATCCCAGGTGCGCCCGCGCCAGGGCGGAGTCGCGATAAGCAAGGGACGCGCGAAAGTACTCGTCCGCCTTGTCGATCATGCTCTGGGCGAAATCCCTCTGTATGTCGTGGCACTTGACGCCGGCGGCGTAGAAGGCGTCCGCGGTCCGCGCTCTGTCGGCCTCGCTCATGCCGGCGCCGGGCATCCTGTCGGCCGGAAGCGCCTTTTCCAGTTTCTCCAGGGCCGAGAGCTCGGATGCGAGGCCCTTGGCCTCCTCGGTGGACCGCGCGGCGGCCTTCTGGCCGAATATCGGAGCGGACAGGACGAACACGCCGACGGCGAGAGCGGCAAGTGACGTTATGCGAAAGATGGTCTTCATGAGCTTCTTCCTCCTCGATGCTTCCATGGCTTCTCCTATTGAATTTCGAATACGAAGGCTGTTTCCGATTCGGATTCGCCCGCGAGGCCGAGGGCGACGCCGAAGGCGAAGGTCCTGCCGACCGGCTGAGAGGCGGCGAACTTGACGAGGAAGCCGATATCCTGCTGGGTCCGGGCCTCGTCGCCGTAGGCCGAGCGGGACACGGCCCCGAATTCGTAGAAGAGCTCGGGGACGACGCCCAGCTCGGCGAATCCGAGGCCGATCGCCGCCACCCTGTCGAGCTCGAGGCCGACGCGGGATACCGAGGCGAGCTCGCCCGAGATCAGGCCGCTCGGGCATCGGAGCTCCTCGGCGCTCGCCCAGAGCGCCTGGGGGATGCCGGCGTCCGCCGTCTTCGGTATCCACGTTATGCGCTCTCTAAAGCTCAGCCTGAGGAGGGCCGGGGCGTCGAGGCGGAGGAGCCCCAAGGCGGTCGCCCGCGGGACGATCTCCCATCCCCCGAGCGACGATGCAAGGCCGTCGATGCCGAAACTCGCCGTCGCTTTTATGCCCCCGCGCTTTTTATAGGAATACGAACCCAGGTCCGCGCGCGCCCCGGCCGACACGAGACTCGAGGCGCTTCGAGTGACGCCGAGAGCGGAAAGGGCCGAGTCGGAGGGGCTCTCGTAGCCGGGGTAGAGGAAGTATTCCTCGGGCGATCGGAAGGCGCGATAACCGAGCGCGAGGCCGATGGACAGGTCGTCGCCGATCCTCGTTCCGAACTCGGCGGCGAGCCCCAGGTCCTCGTAAAGGCAGCTCGGGTCGACGGCGCCGCTTCGCCGATCGACGAGGTGCCATGCCTCCGCCGACCAGTACAGGGGGCCGTAGGAAATCGACGTATCTCGATATAAGAGGGCCTGGGTATTGAGGCCCATAATCGCGGCCAGCTCCTTGCCGGCGCCGCCCAGGTTGCGGTATCCGATCGAGAGATCCCAGGGCGAGAAGCCGAAGCCCCACCAGAAGCCCTCGCTCGCCTTGACGAGGACCCGGACCGCTATGAGTCCGTCCTCTCCCGCCTCGGGCTCGAGGCGCTCGTATGTCGCGCTCGAGCTATAGAACATATTGGAGAGCGACATGCGCTGGGCGTCCAGCTTCAGGAGCGCGTCGAGCTCGCCGGCGCGCAGAGTGTCTCCCTCGCGGACCGGGCCGATGAAGGAAAGGACGTACTCCACGTCGAGGTTCGACGGGCATTCGACGGAGATCTCCGAGACGATGAGCATATCGTCGGGCGATTCCTCGGGCGGGGCGTCGCCGAAGAGGAGGAAATACAGCGCGTCCTCTTCCGAGGAGGGGGTCGGGGCCCTATCCTGGGCAGCGATATCGGGAGCCGAAGCGAGGATGGACAGGACGGCGAGCAGGGCTGTCGAAAGGACGGCCGGGCGATTTCTGTTCATGCCGGGGACTATGCCGCGGCCGGGTGTCGGGGACTATCGGGTATTAGGTTGATTCGGCCCCGGCGCCCAGGAATCATACAAAAGGTTGATCAGCTCGACCTTGTTCCTGGTGCCGGTCTTCTCGTATAGGTGGGACACGTGGGATTTGATGGTCGCCATGGAGATGCAGAGCGAGTCGGCGATCTCGCGGTAGGTCCTGCCCTGGGCGAGGAGGCCGAGGACTTCGCGCTCGCGCTCGGAGATGCCGTGGCGTTCGAGGAGGCGGGAAGCCGCCTCGGAGCCACCCGAATCGTCCCGCTCCCAATCGCGGAAATGCGTTCTCGCCAGGAAGACGTTCAGGTAGGCGTAGAAGCCCGGCAGGATGACGTAGCCTCGACCCAGGAAGGAGAGGGGCGGTATGAGGGCGCGGAATATGTCGACGACCAAGACCAGGGCGAAGGAGACGAAGAGTATGCCCATGAGGGGGAGCTTGAACTTCGATTCCCAGCGTACGCTGCCCCGGGTTATCCAGGTCATGCCCGTGAAGATTGCCAAGCCGAGGAGGAGGAAGCTGGCGAGCTCGATCAACGCGCCCGCGAGCTGGGGAAGGCGGATGAAGAAGGCGAGGACGTTGAGGGCGGTCAGGGAGAGGCCCGAGTACCGGATGGCGAGCATGGCTCGCCTCCTTCGGCCGTCGGTGAAGGACCCAAGCGCGAAGTAGGGGAAGGTCACGCCGGTCAGCGTGGCCGCGATAAGGGCGATGCGGCCGGCGATCGACCTCAAGAGGGGCTCGCCCGAGAAGCCTTCCATTATGCTCAGGCTGGCGATCGCCGCGCCGAAGGGCAGGAGGAAGAGGAAGAGCCTCAGCGCCTGCCTATCGCCCTTCTGGAAGTATCGGAAGAGGAAGATGGTCGCTCCGGCTATGCCCGTCGTGTAGGCAAGGCCCCAGTACAGCAGTTGAACGATATTCATCGGAGGGGCCGCCCCGCCTAGCGCGCGAAGCTCGCGGCGTTGGCGCGCGTGACCTTCTCGAAGGAGAAGTAGTAGTACTGGCCTTCCTGGAGGTTTCGCCTCGAGAGGTCCTTGCGCTTCGCGATGTCGTAGGCGAGCTGGAAGAGCTCTTGGCCCTGAACCTCGGCGTCGCTGCGCAGGGTCCCCAGCAGGAGACCCTCCTTTACCGCCTCGATGCCGACCGGCGTCGCGTCGATGCCGAGGACGGGAACGTAGCTGGAGCTGGATCGCAGGTAGCCGGCTATCCTCAAGGCCGCGACCGCGCCGAGGGCCATCTCGTCGTTGTCGCAGAGCACGGCCTCGATCTGGCTCTTGTACCGTGTGATTATTTCAGTCATCTTCCGCTGCGCCTCTGCCCGGCTCCAGTTGGCGGTCGCCTCGGCGAGCATCTCGAAGTCGAGGGCCGAGGAGTCCAGGACTTCATTCCGGAAGGAGTCGCGGACGCTGACGTTGATGTAGCCCGCCTCGCCGCGAAGGAGAGCGTAGCGGATGACGCCGTCGCCGTCCGTATCGGCATCCGGGTTGAGCTCACAGTAATCTCGGAGTATCTCCGCCTGACTCCCGGTTGCCTCGTCTGAATGCACGCCGAGGTAGTATATCCTGTCCCAGGACTTGATGGTCATTGCCGGCGGCTCACGACCGAAGAAGACCATGGGAATCCCCGCGTCCTTGGCACGCTGGGCGCTCGTGCTCGCGCTTGACGAGCGGTCCACCGGGTTAACGATGACGACGTCGGCCCCGTTCTCGATCATCGCTTCAACTTGATCGGCCTGGATGCGTTCCCTGTTCTGTCCGTTGACGACTTGCAGCCGAGCCTTGCCCGCGGCCTCGGCCTCGAAGGAGCGGCGGGCGCCCGAGGTGAAGGCGTCGTCGAAGCTATAGAGGGCGAGGCCGATCCTCGGCTGGCTCGAATCGGAGCAGCCGGCGGCCAAGGCCGAAAGAATAAGCGCGGCGATAATCGCCGCGATCGCTCGCTCGTGCTTCATGCCGGCTATTCTATCACCGCGCCGCCGCGCTGTCCTCTCCCGTAATGCCCGCCGGGCCCGGCGCGGTCATTGCCGCCCGCCTCGCTCCCGTGAGAGAATGCGCCATGCCAAAGGCGATCATCGCGACGGCCCTCGCCGTCGTCATCGGCGCGCTCGTCGGCTGCGCCTCCGCCCCGAGTTCCCTGGCTCGGGAATGGTACGAGCTCGGCGTCTCCTGGCAGGAGAAGGGCGATTGGAAGAGGGCGGGCGAGGCCTATTCCAAGGCCCTCGCCCTCGATCCCTCGCTGGCCGCGGCTTCGTA
>CAYPHO010000095.1:0-1970 GCA_964410245.1 uncultured Treponemataceae bacterium
GGAGAGAGGATGTACTTGCGCTTGCCCAGGTACTCGTCCGGCGTCTCGGCCTTGGCCCACTTCCGCCAGGAGGCGTCGATGGCGTACTTGGCGGGCGTCAGGTTCGTGATCCACTTCCGCCAGTTATAGGTGTCGCCCTTGGTCTCGGGATTGGCCGCGTCGTAGGACCAGGTCTCGTTGTTGATCTTGAAGGAGCCGTCGATCCACTTGCCCGTGTAGGGCGCGGGCATGTCCGTCCCGTTCTGGTCGGCCATGGCCTTCTTGCCGAAGTCGGTCAGGACGGCCCTGCCCTTCTTGTCGTAGTCCCACACGAGGCCCTTGGGCCCCCACTGGGTGGTCAGGAATCCCTCGGGGGTGGAGAACCAGTTGTAGATGGCCATGCAGAGCTCGGGGTACTCGGTATTGGCGCCTATCGACCAGATGCGGTTGCCGCCGTAGATGTTCTGGCCGTAGGCGATGGGCGCGGCCTGCTCGGGGGCGATGGGGAACATGCCCTTGCCGGCCTTCATGTGGGCTTCGGAATTGTAGGTGCCCGAGCCCATCCAGTTGAAGATAGTGAAGAAGGCGGTGCCGTTCTGGAAGTCCTCGCTCTGGCCGTTGTACTTCTGGGTCTGGGAATCGGGATCGAGGAGGCCCTTCTGGTAGAGCTTATTGTAGAACTTGAGCGCGCTCAGGTAGGGGCCGCCCTTCTCCAGGGCGTCGTGGAACTTCTTGGTCGAGGGATCGTAGAGGCCGAAGTCGAACTCGTCGAAGCCGTAATAGGCGGACGCCGTCGACTTGACGTACATGACCATGTTGCCGTCCCAGTCGTTGAAGAGGGACACGCCGTAGGTCGGGTTCCCGTTGTCGTCCTTCGGGCAGATCTTCTTCATCTTCTCCAGGACCGCGACCATGTCGTCGAGTGTCTTGATCCTGGGCTTGCCGATCTTCTCATACAGGTCGTAGCGGAGGTCCCAAGTGTAGAAGAACTCCTGCCGCTCCTTGGCGTTCGCCGAGACGCGATAGCCGAAGCCGTAGAGCTTGTCGCCGGAGATCAGCTTGTTCTTCTGGAGGGCGTAGGGCATGTTGCCCTTGATGTAGGGGCCGTACTCGTCGAGGAGCCCCTCGTCCTCCCAGTCGAAGAGCATGCCGGCCTTGTAGGCGTTGACGTAGTCCTCCTGGTCGTTGCCCCAGATGACCATGTCGCCGAGATTCCCGGCCTCCATGCGCGTCTGCAGGATGCCCGAGCCCTGGGGCTGGCTGATGATGTTCAGCTTGACGTTGAACTTCTCGAGCATGATGTCGGCGAACCAGCCGGCCTGCAGGCCGGAATAATTCGCGAGCTGGTCGAAGACCTGGAGCGTCACGGTCTCCTTGGGGATCACGCTCGCGGGTATGTCCTTGGGACCCGCGAACGCCGGGCCCAGCGCGACGACCAGCGCCAGCAGGGACAGGGAAAATGCCTTTCCGACTCTCATACGCCCTCCTTTTTGGAAACGGGTATCATTCATCCGCGCCGGCCCCGCTTCGGGAACCGCGCGTTTCGGCCTAGCCCTTGACCGCCCCCAGCATGATCCCCTTCTCGAAGTAGCGCTGCATGAAGGGATACACGACGAGGATCGGGATCGCGCTGACCATGGCGATCGTGTATTTAATGACCTTGGCGTTCAGGGCGCCCTCCATGACCGCCTGGCTGACCGCCGCGGTGTTGGTCGACATGAGGGCCTGGAGGTTGTTCGTCGTATTGAGGTAGATCCACAGCCTGTGCTGGAGCGTGTACAGCTTGGGCGTCGCCGACATCAGGATCAGCGAGTCGGTGAAGGAATTCCAGTTGATGACGGCGCTCCACACGGCGATCGTCGCCAGGATCGGCTTGGACAGGGGCCAGATTATCCTGCGGAATATGAGGAGGACCGGGGCGCCGTCGATCGCCGCGCTCTCCTCGAGCTCCTTCGGTATGGACTCGATATAGGTCTTCACCATGATGATGT
>CAYPHO010000095.1:1980-10906 GCA_964410245.1 uncultured Treponemataceae bacterium
GCCATGTAGTTGTTGGTCAGGCCCAGCATCTGCATGTTCGTGAACCAGGGAATGAGGCCGGCGTTGAAGTACATGGTCACGACCATGAGCCGGTACCAGAGCTTGCGGCGCCACAGCTCCTTCTTGGTCATGAGGTAGCCGACGAAGCCCGAGGCGACCACGGTGAGGATCGTGCCGATTATCGTTCGCGATACGGATACCAGGAAGGACGCGGAGAGGTCCGAGACGTCGGACAGCTTGACGTAGTTGTCCAGGTGGATGCCGACGGGGAAGAAGTTGACCAGTCCCTTCCGCACGAGGTCGTTCGACGAGATCGTGTTGATGAAGAGGTAGTAGAAGGGGAAGGCGCACAGGAGGGTGAATCCGATGAAGACGGAAGTATTGACGATGTTGAAGACCTTGTCGCCGACGCTCCTCCTATGCCTCAATCCCGGCCTCCCCTACACGATGCTCTGGCCGCGGACCAGCTTGGATATCGCGTTCGCGCCGAAGAGGAGCGCGACGCTCACGAGGGACTTCATCATGCCGATCAGGGTCGCCAAGGGTATGAGACCCTTGCCGAGGCCTATGCCCAGCTTGTAGACGTACAGGTCGAGGACGTTGATCGGGACGGTATTCGTCGCGTTCTCGAACACGAAGTACTGCTCCATGCCGTTGCTCAGGAGCCCGGCGATGGATAAGAGGAGGAGCACCATGTAGGTCGGCACGAGCTCTGGGACGGTGATGCTCCACATCTTGCGGAAGCGCCCCGCGCCGTCGACGGTCGCCGCCTCGTAGAGCTGGGGGTCGATCGCGGTGATGGCCGCGATGTACATGATCGCGCTCCAGCCCAGGCCCTTCCACATTCCCCAGCCGAGCATCTTGAGCCAGATGTGCTCGTCCCCCATCAGGAGATTCCGGCCGGATTCCCAGGCCCCGGAGTTCACCATGACGCTCGAGACGAAGCCGTCCGTCGAGAAGATGCAGAAGGCCACCGCGTAGACCAGGACCCAGGAGATGAAATTCGGGACCGTCGTCAGGGTCTGCACGACGCGCCTGACCCTCGTGCTCCGGATCTCGGCCAGGAAGACCGCGAAGGCCATGGGGCACCAGCTGGTCAGGATGCCCAGGCCGCTCATCGCCAAGGTGTTCTTGAGCACGCGCAGCATGTCCCGGACCGTCGCCTCGTTCTGGAAGAGGTACCCGAACCACTTGAGCCCGACGAAGTTGGCGGCGCTCAGCGCCTCGCCCGGCTTGTAGTCGAAGAAGGCGTAGCGCCATCCCCAGAGCGGGAGGTACTGGAAGAGGAAGACGAGGACGAGGAAGGGCATCAAGAGGAGGAAGAGTTCCATCCTCGATTCGATGCCCGGGCGCTGTCCCTTTTCCGGCTTCCTCGATAGGAGCAGGCAGAGGAGGGAAAGCGCGAGCGCGGAAAGAGCGAGCAGGAAAAGGACTCCGAGCCCCGCGCCCTCCAGCGGCTTGGCCCGCTCGAGGTCGGAGGTCGACATGAAGAGCGCGCGGGAGCGCTCGATCCCCTTGGCCGCCGCTATCGCGAGGGCGCTCCCGCCCGCGCACGCGAGGTAGGCCAGCCGCTTCATCCTGGCGTTGCCCGCCGACAGGCAGGCGCCGACCCCGAAGGCGAATATAGCGACGCAGGCCGCCATGCTCGAATAGAAAAGGAGCCGCATCGTCCCTTCCTGGACCCAGCCCTTCTGCAATATGCGGCCCATCTCGGCTACGAGGCTCTGATAGAAGAAGCCCGAGGTGAACAGCGAGAGATTGCGGTTGATCTTCTCGGTTATGCGCGCGGGGTTGGCCGCGGGAGTGAAGAGGAGGACGAAGAGGACGACGGCCGACAAGCGGAGCAGTATCTCGAAGAGCCGCGCGAAGAAAGCCCGAGCCCTCGTCCAGAGCGAGCTAGAGCTTTCCGCGTCGTTCATCCTCTTCGGCATCGAGTTACCATTCCCTATCGAGCTAAGGGTTTTCTTGACTGGATTCCGAGGGTAAACCCGGTTATTGGAACCGTCAAGTGTAACGATACACCAACAAGCAAAATTTTACTCTCCCACTATGTTCCAGAGACATGAACGACTGCGGACAGCCGGATATCCGCACTGGAAGCGCCGACAAGGAGCTCCCAATCCCCTTCCTCCCATGACCAGGCGGCAGAGGATTCATTCCAATAAGCGAAATCCCTCCGCTGCGCGCAGAGCCTCAGGGTCCGCGAGCTTCCGGGGGGCAGGGACACTCGCTGGAAGTCCGCGAGCTGCAGCCTCGGCCGTTGGACTCGGGCCCCGAGGCAGCGGATATAGAGCTGGGCGACCTCCTCGCCGGGCCGGTCGGAAAGGTTCTCCACGATGAACTCGACCGAGAAAGCGGTATCGTCCCCGAGGGCGCGGCCCTCGGCCGGCCTGCCGCTCGCGCCGGCCCCGCCACGCCCCTCCGGCCAGGAATAGCCGAAGCGGGCATAGGAGCGGCCGTATCCGAAGGGATACAAAGGCTCGCCGTCGAAATACAGGTAGGTCCGCTTACCGGCCGCGATGTCGTAGTCCATGATCCCGCCGATCTGGTCGAGGGAGCGGTACCAGGTCATGGGAAGCCTGCCGGCGGGATCGCAGTCGCCGAAGAGGGCGTCCGCGATGGCGGTTCCGGCCTCCTGGCCGCCGTGGGCCGTATAGAGGACCGCCGCCGCCTTGTCCTTCCACTCGCCGATGGCGAAGGGGTAACTGCCGACGATGACGACGATCGTCCTCGGATTGGCCTCGAT
The DNA here is from genome assembly GCA_964410245.1 of uncultured Treponemataceae bacterium. Taxonomy (GTDB): domain Bacteria; phylum Spirochaetota; class Spirochaetia; order Treponematales; family Rectinemataceae; genus CAZXXZ01. The sequence goes on from CAYPHO010000095.1 coordinate 4,727, forward strand.
GACCGCCTCGACCAGGCGCTCCTGATCGGGCGCCAGCCCGATGCCCTCTCGGTCGATCTCCTCCTTGCCGGCCAGGAGGGGATGATTGCCGACGAAGACGAGGGCGGTATCGGCGGCGGCGGCGGCGCGGACCGCGGCCTCCTTTCCGTCGCGGAGGGTCTTGATCGTAAAGGCCTCGGGCCGAGCGCCTTCGGGCAGGGCGACGAGGCCGCGCTCGGCATCGAGTCCCACGGGGCGCCCTTCCCAGGTCCGCAGGGCGGCGGCGTCCCGGCCGGCAGCCCCGTCGGCGGGCGCGGCCCCCCCCGCCTCGATCGAGAAACGCTCCTTCACGTACCAGCCCCAGACTTCAGGGGCCGAGGCTTCGATGCCGCGATCGGCCGCGGTCAGGTACTTCCCGTTCGAGGCCGATCTGAAGGTGGCGTTTCCCCAGCCCCAGTCGCAGAGGCGGAAGACCTCGCCGTCCGACTCGTCGGACCGAATCGCCGCGAGGGCGGGGTCGAAGGGCGAGCTGAAGCCGACCCATTTTCCCTCCGCGGAACGAAGCGCGACCAGGTCGCAGCCGTCCTCGAAGACGAGATCGCCCTCGCCCAGGCGCTTGGCGATGGCCTCGAGGGGATTGATCCGATAGGGCGGCTGGCCCGAGTACCAATCGCGGTAGACTGCCTCGGCCAAGGGGCCGATGACGGCCACCTTGCCTGGCCTCTCGGGGTCGAGGGGCAGGATCGGCTTCTCGCCGGGGTTCTCCAGGAGGACTATGGCCTCGCGGGCGGCCCTGAGCGCGAGCGCAGGTCCGCGACCGGACCAGATCGCCGAGGAGCCTATCCCCGCGAAGGGATCGAGCTCGGGCGGGTCCAGCTGTCCCAGCCGTATGCGGACCGCGAGGCTCCGCTCCAGGGCCCGGTCGATGTCGGCCCACTCGATCAGGCCCTTGTCCAGGGCCTCCGCGAGCGCGTCCCGCACGAGATGCAGGTTCTCGGTGAAGTTGTCGACGCCCGCCTTCAGCGCCAGGGCGACCGCGTGCGCGAGGTCGGGGCAGTAGCCGTGCTTGGTCACCGAGGCCTCGAGGGCCCCTGCGTCGCAGACCACGAAGCCCTCGAAGCCCCACTCTCCCCGTACGACACTCTCGATGTCGGGGCTGAACATGGCGGGAACGCCGTTGATCGCGTTGTACGAAGTCATGAAAGAGGCCGCGCCCGCGCCGCCCGAGCCCCGGGAGGAAAGGGTCGGCTCGAAGGCGCGCAGGTAATACTCGCGCCTCGACCGCTCGTCGATCTTCGAGGAAGAGCTCATGCGGCCCGCCTCGTTGTTGTTGCCGTAGAAGTGCTTCGGTGTGGGGACGGTCTTGAGATGCTCGGGGTCCTTCCCCTGCATGCCGCGGACATAGGCCGCCGAGAGCCGCCCCGCGAGCCTCGGATCCTCGCCGTAGGCCTCCTCGCTGCGGCCCCAGCGCGGGTCCCGCTCCATGTCGACCGTGGGCGCCCAGAGGCAGAGCCCCCCGATGCCGCCGCGCCGGCGATAATACGCGCGGGCCTGGTCGCCGACCAGATCGCCCGCCTCCTCGAGGAGCTCCTCGTCCCAGCTGCAGGCGAGCCCGATAGTCTGGGGAAAGAAGGTCGAGGGCCCCTCCGGGCTCTGCAGCCCGTGCGCGGCCTCGGCCCCGACGATGAACTTGCCGAGCCCGAGCCTGGGCACCGCCAGCATCGCGGTGGACATGAGGCCCAGCTTCTCTTCCGGCTCCAGGCGCGAGACGAGGTCGACCGCCCGCTCGCGGGCGGGAAGGCTCGGGTCGGTGTAGGCGGGCGTGCTCACGGCGCGGCCTCGCGATCAGCCGAGCCGCAGGGCGAAGCCTGAGTCGGGCAGCGCCGGCGTGGCCCTCAGGCCGCCGTCGATCGCCTCGAGGCGCGCTCCCTCGGCCGTGGCGGCTATGCCGCCGGAGCCCTTGGCGCCCGCGAATTCGGGGCCGACGAGCTCGAGGGACCAAGGAAGGCCCGCGCCCCTCGCCTTGACGTCGAAGGACTGGCCCGAGCGCCGCACGGAGACCGAGAGGGCCGGCGCGTCGTCGGGACCCGCGCCCAGGCGCGGGATCTCGGCCGCGGAGATCGCCCCGTCAGCGAGGCCGTAGAGCCTCAAGGCCGCGCCCTCCGCCCACTCGTAGTCGGGCTTGCCGTCCTCGGCCCCGAAGGCCACGAGGGAGCCTTCCCGCGCCAGGAGGGGCAGGCTGAGGTAGCCGTGCCTCTCGCGCATCCAGCGGCCGCCCTCGACCTTCTCGCCGTCCAGGATCCTGGTCCAGCTGCCCTCGGGCAGGTAGTACTCGACCTCGCCCGTCTCGGAGAAGACGGGAGCGGCGAGGAGCGATGGACCGAGCATGTATTGCCGGTCCAGGTAGCGGCAGGCCGGGTCGTCCGGGAACTCGAGCAGCATCGCCCGCATGACGGGGACGCCGGTCCGCGCGGCCTCGACGGCGGCGCGGAAGAGGTAGGGCATCAGGCGGCACTTAAGGCGGGCGAAGAAGCGGACCACGTCCACCGCCTCCTCGTCGAAGAGCCAGGGCACGCGGTAGGACGCGTTGCCGTGCAGGCGGCTGTGGCTCGACAGGAGTCCGAAGGCGGCCCAGCGCTTATACAGGTCGGGCGTCGCGGTATGCTCGAAGCCGGAGATGTCGTGGCTCCAGAAGCCGAAGCCCGCCAGGCCCAGCGACAGGCCGCCGCGCAGGGTCTCGGCCATGGACGCGAAGCTCGCCGTGCAGTCGCCGCCCCAGTGCACCGGGAACTTCTGGCCGCCCGCGGTGGCCGAGCGGGCGAAGACCGCGGCCTCCCCCCTGCCCCGCTTGCGCTCGAGCAGGTCGAAGACGGTTTGGTTGTAGAGCTGCGTGTAGAAATTATGCATCCGCGCGGGATCCGATCCGTCGCTCCAGGCCACGGACTCCGTCGGGATGCGCTCGCCGAAGTCGGTCTTGAAGGAGTCGACGCCCATGTCGAGGAGGCGCTCGAGCTTGCCGGCCCACCACGCGCGCGCCTCGGCGCTCGTGAAGTCCACCATGCCCATGCCCGGCTGCCAGGTGTCGGCCTGCCATACGCCGCCGTCCCTCGCCTTCAGGAGGTGGCCGAGCCGAGCGCCCTCCTCGAAGAGGGGCGAGCGTTGCGCGATATAGGGATTGATCCAAACGCAGATTCGCAGGCCGCGGGCCTTCAGGCGGGCGAGCTGGCCCGCCGGATCGGGGAAGTAGCGCGAGTCCCACTCGAAATCGCACCAATTGTACTCGCGCATCCAGAAGCAATCGTAGTGGAAGACCGAAAGCGGGATGCCGCGCTGGGCCATGCCCTCGACGAAGCCGGCCACCGTCTTCTCGTCGTAGTCCGTGACGAAGGAAGTGGTCAGCCAAAGCCCGAAGGTCCATGCCGGGGGAAGGGCCGGCCTTCCGGTCAGCGCCGTATAGCGCTCGATCGTGGCCTTGGGCGAGCCTCCCGCGATTACGAAGTACTCCAAGTACTCGCCCGGGGCGCTGAACTGGACGCGCGAGACCTTCTCGGACGCGACCTCGAAGGAAAGGGCCCCCGGCTCGTTGACGAAGACGCCGTAGCCCTTGCTGGAAAGGTAGAAGGGCACGCATTTGTAAGCCAGCTCGCTCGAGGTGCCGCCGTCGGCGTTCCAGTTATCGATCGACTGGCCGTTGCGGACGAAGGCCGCGAAGCGCTCGCCGAGGCCGTAGACGCACTCGCCGACGTCGAGGGCCAGCTCCTCTTTCATGAAGGCCGATCCGTCGGCGCGCCGGACATAGCCCGAGTTCTTGTAGCCCGAATCGGTCAGGCGCCGGCCGTCCTCATAGAACGCGAGGGACCAGGGCCCCTTCTTCGCCAGCCTCGCCTCGATCTTTCCCGACCTGAGGACAGCCTCGTCGGGACCGTCCTCGATCCGCGCGGGACTCGGGCTCGCGCTCTCGAAGGGGAAAAAGGGTCCCTTCAGCGCGGCTCCCTTATAATGCCAAACCTGCACGCGGATAGCGCCTTCGATGGGCGCGGAGAGCCGGTACGTGAGCAAGGGACCCCAGAGGGTCTGCCCCCTGTTCGACACGTCGAAGTACGGAGCGTATGCCGTTATCGAGCTCGCGTCGGTCTCGAGATCATAGACCCGGTTCGCGTTGTAGACCTCGAGGCCCTCTCGATTTCGCCAAAAGCCATCAGTGAACTTCATGCCGGCCTCCGCTCGCCGCAGTATAGGTGGACTACAGAAATATCGTCAAGTGTATCGTTACACCTTCCTGAAGGACCGTTCTACTCCAAGCCTGACGAGAGCGGACTGCTGAGTTCGCGCGAAAGGAAGGGATGACCCTATGCCGATTCGCGAAGCACGAGCTCGGGGGAGAAAGTGATGACGCGCGACCAGGAATCTTCGTCGCCCTCGATCAGGGACAGGGCGAGCTTAACGGCCGCCTCTCCCATGGCCTGTGCCGGCTGCTTGATGGTGCTAAGCCCCAGCGTGGTAGTGTGCGCGATGACCGAATCGTCGCAGCCCAGGACCGCGACATCGTCGGGAACGCGCATTCCCCGAAGGCGGGCCTCTTTCAGGAAGGATGCGGCCGTCAGGTCGCCCGAGGCGCAGAAGATCGCGTCGGGAGGCTCGCTCATGCCCATGATGCGGTCGATCATGAAGCGGCCCGATTCGTAGTCGTAGGCGGGCAACTCCATGATATCGGTGTACGCGAGGCCTAGGTCGCGAAGGGCCGCGATGTAGCCCCGCAGCCGCTCGTCGACGAAGCAGTGGCCCATGTAGGTCTTCATCGCGAGCGAGATCGAGATGCGCCTGCGCCCCTTGCCCGCGAGATAGCGCACCGCCTCGTAGGCGCAGGCGTAATTGTCGAAGCGCACGCCCGGGAAGCCCTCGACCACGTCCTCGACCAGTATCAAGGGCTTGCGGGCGGCCTTCATCTTCTGGAGCAGGGCCTGGTCGGCGATCGCGCTGAGCGCCATCGCCGCGTCGGCCATCTTTCCGTACAGGATCTCCTTGCACTTGGCGGGCTCCTGGCCGGACTCCGCGTAGAACTGCCTAAGCTGCAGGCCCGTGTCGCGTATCGCGCGCTCGACCCCGCCCATGAACTCCATCTTGAAGATGTTCTGGAAGTAGGAGGATACGACCGCGATCGCGTCCGAGCGGCCCTGCTTGAGGAGCTTCCCCGAATGGTTCGGGTAGTAGTCCATCTCCTCGACGATGCGAAGGACCCTGCGCTTGGTCTCCTGGCCGACCTTCTTGCTGTCGCGAAGGACCAATGAGACCGTCGTCGGGGCGACTCCGGCCAGCTTGGCTATCTGCTTTATCGTAACGCCCATGGATTAGGCCGGAGTATAGGAGGGCGTCTCTCGGCGGTCAAGCGCAAATAGGGAGCGCAGGGCGGGCACCACGTATCGAATATCTCGACGCCGCCGACTGAAATGCAATACAGTAAGTACGACATAAGTACTTCCTGCTAGATGGCCTCGATATAGATCCGATTCCCCACTCCCCCTTTTGCCCGCGGCGGAGCCCTAGTCCGCGCTCCCCGGGCACGCGGCCCGATGCGCCGCGAGGCGAAAGGAGGATGCCATGTTCTACCCGGAGTTCAAGGACGAGTATCGGCAATGGCTGACGCACGACATCGGTTGCGGCCACTCGGATCTCTTCAATAGACTATCCGCCTGCGATCTCCCGATCTATTGGGAGGCGATGGAACGAAAATACCTGAAGAGGTATCGCCTATTCCTCAGGATGGAGTTCGAGTGGAGCGGCTCGGGGATCGTTCGTATCGACTATCCAGGGACAGTGAGCATCGGCGTATACGACGATCATGAAATACTGCCTCTCCCGAAGAGCCTGAGCGCTGAGCTGTGGAAATGGGTCGATTACCACGAAAATCACGGGCTCGAGAAATGGGACGTCGCCGCCGAGAAGGCCGAGCGCGCGTGGAAGCTGGAGATAGCCAAGGATATCGGACAGTACGTACCGGACGACGTGTACTTCGAGGCGCGCCCGCTCAGGCAGATCGCGAGCGCCTTCCGGCAGGGCGTGGAGCTCGACTACGATCCGGAGATCAAGATAGTGCTGGGACTAAGATAAGCGAATCTCAATCAATGAAAGAGGCTGCCTCTTGGAGACGCCGCATTCATCCGCGACGAATCGCGCGGCGATTCGTCGCCTCCAAAGAAAAAG
>CAYPHO010000096.1:0-10886 GCA_964410245.1 uncultured Treponemataceae bacterium
CACATCGACGCCGGCAAGACCACGACGACCGAGCGCATCCTCTACTACTCGGGCAAGACCTACAAGATCGGCGAGGTCGACGACGGCGCGGCGACCATGGACTGGATGGAGCAGGAGCAGGAGCGCGGCATCACCATCACCAGCGCCGCGACCACCACGTTCTGGCGCGACCACCAGATCAACATCATCGACACGCCCGGCCACGTCGACTTCACCGCCGAGGTCGAGCGCAGCCTTCGGGTCCTGGACGGCGCTGTCGCCGTCTTCTCGGCGGTCGACGGCGTAGAGCCCCAGTCCGAGACGGTCTGGCGCCAGGCCGACCGCTACCGCGTCCCCCGCCTCGCATTCGTCAACAAGATGGACCGGCTGGGCGCGAACTTCGACCTCGTGCTCGAGGACATCAGGCGCAAGCTCGGCGCGGCCCCCGTCGCGATCGTATCCCCGATCGGCGGCGAGGGCGCCTTCGAGGGCGTCGTCGACCTGGTCGCGATGGAGGAGGTCCGCTGGAACGAGGACGGCTCCGAGATGATGAGGTCGCCCATCGCGCCCGAGCGCGCGTCCGAGGCCCGCTCGCGCCGCGAGGAGCTGATCGACGCGCTGTCCGCCCATTCCGACGAGATCACCGCCCTCTACCTGGAGGGCGAGGAGGTCCCGGCCGAGCTCATCCGCTCCGAGCTGCGCCGCTCCTGCCTGGCCCGCGAGCTCGTGCCGGCCCTCTGCGGCGCCTCGCGGCGCAACATAGGCGTCCAGCCGCTCATCGACGCGGTCGTCGACTACCTGCCCGCCCCCGACGAGGTCGAGGCCGCCAAGGGCCACCACCTGAAGAAGGAGGAGGAGGTCGAGGTGAGCTGCGATCCCGAGGGCAATCCGCTGGGCCTCGTGTTCAAGGTCCAGCACGACCGCGAGGCCGGGCCCCTCTGCTTCGTGCGCATGTACTCGGGCTCCCTGAAGAACGCCAGCACGGCCTACAACCAGAACAAGAAGAAACGAGAGCGCATAACGCGCCTCCTGCGCATGCACGCCAACAAGTCCGAGCCCATGGACGAGGTCGCGGCGGGGGACATCGCCGTCGTCGTGGGCATGAAGCTCGCGCAGACCGGCGATACGGTCGGGACCGAGGGCTGGCCGGTGCTCCTGGAGAAGATGCACTTCCCCGAGCCCGTGATCTCTGTCGCCATCGAGCCCAAGACCATGTCCGACCGCGACAAGCTGAAGGAGACCCTCGAGATCCTGGCCAAGGAAGACCCGACCTTCACGACGCGGGATAACGAGGAGACGGGGCAGATCATCATCTCGGGCATGGGCGAGCTCCACCTCGACGTCCTGGTGACGCGCATCATCCGCGACTTCAAGGTCGGCGCGAAGCAGGGCAATCCCCAGGTCACCTACCGCGAGTCGATCTCGAAGGCGGCCGAGCATACAGAGACCTTCCGCAAGGCCGTAGGCGGCAAGGAGACGGCGGCGGGGCTGACGATCAAGGTCGAGCCCCTGGAGCGCGGATCCGGCAACCGCTTCTCGAAGGCCGTCCGCGCCCCCCTGGTGCCCGACGAGATCTGGGACGCGATCGAGCGCGGCTTCGAGTCCTCCTTCGGGTCGGGCATCCAATTCGGCTACCCCGCCGTCGACGTCGGCGTGACCCTGACCGGGATCGACTACGACGAGCTGACCGCCACTACCTTCGCCTTCGAGGCCTGCGCCAATATGGCCTTCGACGCCGCCTGCAGGAAGGCCGACCCGGTCATGCTCGAGCCCGTCATGAAAGTCGACATCTCCTGCCCCAAGGAATTCCTCGGCGAGGCGATGAGCCTCGTGTCGCAGCGCGGCGGCATCATCCACGGCTCGGAGTCCCGGCCCTCGGTCGAGATGATCCATGCCGAGGCCCCGATGGTCGCCATGTTCGGCTTCACCACCAGCCTGCGCTCGGTGACCCAGGGACGCGCCTCCTTCTCGATGGAGTTCAGCCACTTCGAGAAGAAGCGCGGCTAAGCCGTCCCCGCCCGCGCGGCCCGGCCGCCGAGCGGGGCCGGGGGAGGCCGCGGCGCCGCCGCGCGACTCGGCGGGTTGCCTCGATCCTCGATATCGCTACAATGAAATCGCATGTATATCCTCATGGTAAACATCCACGGCCTCCTCCGCTCAGAGAACGTCGAGTTCGGGAGGGACGCGGACACGGGCGGCCAGACCCGCTACGTCCTCGGCCTGGCCCGCGCCCTCGCGGGCGCCGACGAGGACTGCCGCGTCGACCTCGCGACGCGGCTCATCAAGGACAAGCGCGTCGGCCCCGACTACTCCCTCCCGGTCGAGCCGATCGGCGGGAACGCCCGGATCGTCCGGCTGCCCTGCGGCGGGTACAAGTACTCGCGGAAGGAAAAGCTCTGGCCCCTCCTCGACGAGTTCACCGACAGGCTCATCGGCTACATCCGCGAGCAGGACAGGATCCCCGACATCGTCCACGGCCACTACGCGGACTCGGGCTACGTCGCGGAGCAGATCGCCTCGACCTTCGGCATACCGCTCGTCTTCTCGGCGCACTCGCTGGGCCGGAATAAGCTCGATTTCCTGAAGAGCCAGGGCTGGACCGAGGACGAGGCCGACGAGGCCTTCTCGATCCGCACGCGGATCCGCAGGGAGGAATCCGTATTGGCCAGGGCGGACCTCGTCGTGGCCAGCACGAAGTACGAGGTCCGGGAGCTCTACGGGAAGTACGAGAGCCGCGATCGCCCACGCTACGCGGTGATACCGCCCGGGCTCGACCTGGACGCCTTCTTCCCGTACTACGACTACGAGCTGCCCGGCGACCGCATCCCCGACGAGCAGAAGCGGGCCCAGGTCCGCATGGCCCGCGAGCTCCGCCGATTCCACTTCGAGCCGGACAAGCCGGTCATCCTGTCCCTGTGCCGGCCGGACGCGCGCAAGAGCATCGACCGGCTGATAGAGGTTTACGGGCGGGACAAGGAGCTGCAAGCCATCGCCAACCTGGCCATCTTCGCCGGGATACGCGACGACATCTCCTCGATGGAGGAAGGCGAGCGCCAAGTGCTCACCGACATGCTCCTCCTGATGGACAAGTACGACCTGTACGGCAAGATGGCCATACCGAAGAACCACGATCCGAGGACCGACGTGCCGGAGATGTACCGGCTGGCGGCCCTGAAGCGGGGCGTCTTCTCGAGCGCCTCCTTCCTGGAGACCTTCGGGCTGACCTTCGTCGAGGCCTCGGCGGCCGGGCTGCCCTTCGTGGCCTCGGCCGCGGGCGGCCCCGTCGACATCGCGGAGAACTGCGGCTCGGGGCTCCTCGTCGACGTGTCCGACGACGAGGCCTTCGCCTCGGCGCTGAAGCGGCTGCTCGCGAATCCCGACGAGTGGGGCGCCCTCTCGGAAAGCGGGATACGCCGGACGCGAGAGGTCTATTCCTGGGACGGGCACGTGCGCTCCTACCTGCGCGAGCTCGGCGAGCTCGCCTCGAGGAGGGTCCCCGTCCAGTTCGCGCGCGGCGAGGACGAGAAGCCGGTCGGCCTCAGGCTGCGCTCGATGCGATACCTCCTCGTCGCCGACATCGACGGGACGCTGCTCGGGGACCCGGAGGCCGCCGGCCGGCTGGCGCGCTGGCTCTCGGAGCGCCGCGGAGAGATCGGCTTCGGCGTGGCGACGGGCCGCTTCCCCGAGCCGGCCCTCGCGGCCCTGGCGGAAGCCGGCCTTCCCGTTCCCGACATCATGGCGGCGTCGGTGGGCTCCGAGATCTACTACTCGGGCGGCAGGATGCAGGACCTCGGCTGGAAGGCCCATATCCAGCGCGGATGGAAGAGCGAGGCGATCCGCAGGGCGCTGAGCGAGCTTCCCTTCCTATCGATCCAGGCCGAGGAAGGCGCGCAGAGGGAGTTCAAGATCAGCTACTACATCGACGAGTCGGCTCCGGAAGGAGAGATCCTCCCGCGGGTATACGAGGCCCTCTCCCGCGCCCGCCTCAACTGCGCCGTCATCAAGTCGCTGGGTTCCTACCTCGACATACTTCCCTACAGGGCCAGCAAGGGAAAGGCCGTCCGCTACCTCTCCTCGAAGTGGCGCATCCCGATGGAGCGCATCGTAACGGCCGGCGACTCGGGGAACGACCGGGACATGCTGACGGGCCGCCTTCGCGGCGTCGTCGTCGCGAACCACTCCCCCGAGCTCGACCACCTGCGAAAGACGCCCTACGTCTACTTCGCCCGGTCGCCCTACGCCGACGGCGTGCTCGAGGGCCTCGAGCATCACCTGGCGGCGGCCGAGGAATAGGCCTAAGTCGCGGCGCCGCGGTCGAGGGTCCTGCCGACGATGGACGCGGGCACATGGCCGCCCATGGCCTCGCGCCAGATCCGGTAGTAGTACAGCTCCTCGGGCGAGCGCAGGACCAGGCCGGGCTCCACGGCCCGCTCGGCCTCGAACTCCTCCCTGCTTATCCTGTCCGCGATCCTCCGCGCGATGACATCGCCCGAGCCCGCCCCGTCCGAGAATTTCATCTTCTTCCTCTGCAGGATCGCGGGCGGGATGAGCCCGCGGCAGGACTCGCGCAGGAGCCACTTCTCGGGCCGGCCGGGCCGCGGCATCAGGTGCTGGACGGGAATCCTCGAGACGTAGCGCAGGAGGTCCTGGTCCAGGAAGGGTACCCTCGCCTCCAGCCCGTGCGCCATGCTCATGCGGTCGGCGCGCTGCAGGTTCGTGTCCTGCAGGCGGACGGTGATGTCGGACAGCTCCCGGCGCAGGCGAGATTCGTCCTCGAAGCCGGAGAGGTAGGCGTAGCCCGCGAAGAGCTCGTCGGCGCCCTCGCCGGAGAGCACGACCTTGACCGTCTCGGCCGCGAGCCGCGAGACGAAGTACATGGGGACCGCGGACCGCACCAGGGGCGCGTCGAAGGACTCCATCATGCGGACGACCTCGGGAATCGCCTCCTCGACCTCGTCCGCCGTATAGATGAGCTCGTGATGCTCGGTTCCCAGGTAGGCGGCCATCTCCCGCGCCGCCTCCAGGTCGGGCGCGCCCTCCATGCCCGCGGTGAAGGAGTGCAGGTTCACCGAGTGGGGGCGCATGAGCGCGGCGACCAGGCTGGAGGCCCCCCGAGAGGTAGACCCCGACGGGGACGTCGCTCATGAGCCGCTTGACCACGGCGCGATCGAGGCGGCGCCGAACTTCCTCCATGATCTCGCCCAGGGGCGGGGCCATGACCGGCTCGAGCGGCGGGAAGGGCCTGGAAAAGCGGAAGCTCTCGCCCGAGGACCTGATCGCGTGCCCGGCGGGCAGCATATGAAGCTCGTCCATCGGGGGAAAGGCCTTGATCTCGCTGGCGGCGATGAAGGTCGATCCGCGCCTTCCGTAATAGAGCGGCTTTATGCCGATGGGATCGCGCGCGAGGAGGAGTCCCCGCGGCCCGGCCAGGGCCAGGGCGAACATGCCGTCCAGCCGTCCCAGCATGTCCTCGCCCTCCTCCTCGTAGGCGTGGAGGAGGACCTCGGTATCCGACCTGCTATGGAAAGCGTGCCTGCCCTCGATGGCCGCCCGCAGCTCGAGGTGGTTGTAGACCTCGCCGTTGAAGGCGATGGCCAGGTCGCCGCGCTCGTTCGTCATAGGCTGGCCGCCGCCCTCGATATCCAGTATCGAGAGCCGTACGTGCCCCAGGGCGCAGTCGCCGATCCTCATGAAGCCGCTGTCGTCCGGACCCCGATGCGCGATCGCCCTCATCATGTCCCTGGCCAGGTCGTCTTCGAATGGGCCGGCCGCAGCGACGAATCCGCACATAGATAGAAGCCCCCTTACCATGTCCAGGGTAGGGGGCCGGGAGAATCGTGTCCAATACTTCTTCGTCGCCTCGGATACCCCGGGGGTATAGGCGAGGCGCGCGGGAATAGCCGGCCCCGTCGCCGGCCGCGCCGGGCCTACTCGGCCCGGGCCTCCTCCTCGAGCTTCTCGATCTCGGCGAGGGCCGCCGGGTTCGCGGCGCCGACGGCGTTCCTCGCGACGAAGACCAGCGAATAGGCGATCATGACCGCTCCGGATGCCGGCATGCAGGAATAGATGATGCGCTTGGGAATCTGGAAGATGGACGTCATCTCCATAGTCCGGACCGTCAGGTTCAGGGAGTAGGTGAAGAAGACGATCGCGAAGAGGAGGGTTATCAGCTCGAGCACGAGGCGCAGGGCGTTCTTCGCGCGCTCGCCCTTGACGGCCTTCCCGATCCAGTCCCCGACCGAGAAATGCCCCTTGACCGCCCAGACGGCGGCCGCCGCCAGGAAGACGAGCCACGCGAAGCCCCACTCCACGATCTCGTCCGACCAGTGCAGGGACGTTATCGGGAAGACCCGTAGCAGGATATTCGCCGTGACGATCAGCGCGAGCAGGAGGAAGAGCGCGATCGTCATCCACTTGAGGACCGCGGTTACCGCGCGGTCGGCGGCGCCCAGGAATGCCAAGAAGCCTTTCATATCGAGCGCCCCCTTACTTCTCGACGCCCATGATCAGGTCGGGCATCCAGGTGGAGATCTCGGGCACGAAGGCGATCAGGATCGCCACGGCGAGGATCCCGACGATATAGGGCCAGCATTCCCTCGCCAGCTCCCACACGCCGATCTTGCTGAAGCTGGACACCGCGAAGACGCACATGCCGACCGGCGGCGTCAGGTTGCCGACCATGATCAGCAGGGTCATGACGACGCCGAAATTGACCAGGTCGAGGCCGTACTGCGTCGCGATGGGCAGGAATAGCGGGATCGTGATGAAGAATATGGCGTTGCCCTCGAGGAAGCAGCCGAGGATGAGCACGATGCCGATGATGATCCAGATGACGCCGGAGGACGAGGCGCTGATATTAGCCAAATTGCTGATGATGCTGTCGGGGATGCCCTGGTACATCACCATCCATCCGAAGAAATTGGCCGCGGCCATGATGAAGAGCAGGCCGGCGCTCTGCTTGATGGACTTCCAGAGGATCTCCGGGAGGTCCTTCATCTTCAGGTCCTTGTACGCGAAGCCGAGGATCGTCGCGTAGATGCAGACGACCACCGAGGCCTCGGTCGGCGTGAATACGCCGCTGAGTATGCCGCCGATGATGATGACGGGCGCGAGGAGGGGGAAGAAGGCTCCCTTGAGGCTGTCCCAGGCCTCCCGCAGGCTCGCGCGCTCGGAGCGGGGGAATCCGCGCGGCTTGGCCATGACGGCCAGGACTATCATCATGGCGAGCCCCATGATGATGCCGGGGAGCATGCCGGCCAGGAAGAGCCGGGCGACCGAGACGCCGGTCAGGGCCCCGTACAGGACGAAGGGGATGGAGGGGGGGATGACGGGCCCTATCGTAGAGGCCGAGGCGACGATCGAGGCCGATATGACCGGCTTGTAGCCGTTGTCCACCATGGCCTTGTGCTGGATCTGCCCGAGGCCCGCCGCGTCCGCGACGGCGGATCCGGACATGCCGGAGAAGATCATCGAGCTGGCGACCGAGACCTGTCCCAGGCCCCCGGGAATATGCCCGACGAGGGCTTTCGCGAAGCGGAATATGCGGTTCGTGATGCCGCCCGTATTCATCAAGTTCCCCGCGAGGATGAAGAAGGGCACGGCAAGGAGCACGAAGCCCGTCGTACCGGTGTACATCCTCTGGGCCAGCGCGAACAGGTTGCCGCCTTGCCCCAATCCGACGAAGAAGCCGACGGCCGTGAGCGCGATGGCGACGACGATCGGCAGGTCCATCAGTATCAGCAAGAGCAGGACGGCGAAAATAGCTAATGTCAGCATAGGGTCCTCTCCGACGGCATCGAGGGCGGCCGCCGGCGGGATCGCCCCCGCCGGCGGCCTAAGGGAAAGGGCGGGGCGCCCGGGGCGGCCGGATAGCGGCCGCCGGGCCTCCCCGCGAGGCGCGCCCCCTCGGGCTTACTGCGCCTTATCGAGATATTTCATGAAGGTGTCGTACACGTCGGCGCCGACTTGGGCCTTGAGCGCGTCGTAGACGGGCTGGACGCGCGCCTTGAAGGGGGCGGTGTCGGGATAGGCGACCTCCATGCCGTTCGCCTTGAGCTGGTCGATCTGCCCGGCTTCCTGCTCGCGGACGGCCTTCTGCATCGCCAAGCCGGCTTTCGCGGCCTCTTCTAAGACGATCTTCTTCTGCGCGGAGCTGAGCTTGTCGAACTTCGCCTTGTTCATGAGCAGGTGGGTCGAGTTGTAGGTGTAGTTGAGCATGGACAGGTACTTCTGCGTCTCCCACATCTTGTTCGAGAAGATCGTGGCGATCGGATTCTCCTGGCCGTCGACGACGCCCTGCTTCAGCGCCATGGGAAGCTCGGAGAAGGCGATGGTCTGGGCCATGCCGCCCAGGGCCTTCACCGTCTCGGCATTGACGAAGTCCGGCGGGGTGCGGATCTTCAGCCCGACGAAGTCCTCGGGGACGTTGATCTGCCGCTTGGACGTCGTGTAGGTGCGGAAGCCGTACTCCCAGCGGGCCAGGTACTTAAGGCCGACCTTCTCGAGATCGGGGGTCGTCCACTTGATGAAGTCGCCGGCGAAGAACTTGTCGGTCGCCGCGTAGTCCTTGAAGGCGAAGGGAGCGCCGACGAGGTTATACTTCTTAACGTACTTCGCGATCGCGGGCTCGGTGGGGATCACGAGATCCAGGGCGCCGAGGGTGGTCTGCTCGACCAGCTCCTGCGAATTGCCCAGCTTCGAGTTCGGGAAGATGACGACCTTCACCTTGCCGTCGGTCCGCGATTCCACGGCCTGGGCGAACTGGACGGCCGCGGCGTGCGCGGGGTGGGTCTCGACCAGGTAGTGGCCGAATTTGAGCTCGACCGGGCCCTGCTTCGCGCAGGAGAGCATGACCGCGGCGGCCACCAGCGAGAGCAATACGAGTCTTCTCATTAAAGCTTCCTCCTGGCACCTTCCTCAGTGCGATCGCTCGACGCGGCGATTCGGATGCCGGGAAGGCAGGCGCCCTCCTCCCGCGACCGGGGTACATTATAACGGTTTCTTCACGGACGCAAGCTTTTTTGAAACGACAGTCCATTTTTATGCAATGAGCCGTCGTTCACTCCGGCGCTCAGGCGCGCGCTCGCTCAGGTCCTGGGAGGGCGCAGCTTCCCGACCAGGGCCCTTAAGGCCCGCAGGAGCGCGACGGCGGGCCGCAGGGCCTTCACCTCGAGCTCGTCGCGAACCGCCTTCAGCTCGGAGCGTATCGGGATATGCTGAGGGCACTTCTTCTCGCAGGCCCCGCACTGGGTGCAGAGATTGGCGCCCGAGCTCTTCCCCCCGGACAGGCCCGAGGTGAAGAGCGTGTATTGGAAGCGGACGTGCGAATCGTCGAACAAGTGCCTGGCGTTGAGCATCGAGAAAGCGTAGGGAATGTCGACGCCGAAGGGGCAGGGCATGCAGTAGCGGCAGCCCGTGCAGCCGACGCGCGTCAGGCGCTGGAAGGTATCCCGGATCGAGGCGATCACGGCCCGCTCGGCCTCGCTCATGCGGCCCGGGGCCGAGGCCTCGGCGAGGCGTATATCCTCGTCGATGTGCGCCTCCTCGTTGAGGCCGGAAAGGACGCAGGCTACCTCCTCGTGGTCCCAGATCCAGTCGAGGGCCCAGGCCGCCGCGCTCTTCCCGACCGGCGCCGAGGACATCACCTTGGCGGCTTCCTCGGGAAGGCGGCCGGCCAGCGAGCCTCCGCGCAGGGGCTCCATGACGACGACGCCAAGGCCCGCGTTATGCGCGTGAACCAATCCCCCGCGCCCCGCCTGGTAATGCTCGTCGAGGTAGTTGTACTGGATTTGGCAGAAGTCCCAGGCGTAGTCGTCGACGACCCTCTTGAAGTCGTCGGTCGTGCCGTGCCAGGAGAATCCCAGCCAGCGCGCCCTGCCCTCCTCGCGGGCCTTCTCCATGAACTCGATATAGCCCAGGGACTTTAGCCGCTCCCAGGAGGCGAAATCGCAGAGCATGTGCGCCAGCAGGAAGTCGATGCGGTCGGTCCGGAGCCGCTTCAGCATCGTGTCGAAGAGCCGCCCGATGTCGCGGTTCGAGAAGACCATGTAGGGAGGGATCTTGTCGGCGATGTAGATCTTGTCGCGCCAGGGACCGGCGATCGCCGAGCCCAGGATCGCCTCGTTCTGCCCGCCGTCGTAGTAATAGGCGGTATCGAAGTAATTGACCCCTCGGTCTATGGCCGAGCGGATCTGACGCGTCGCGCGCTGGGCGTCGATGCGCCCGCCCGCCCTGGGATAGCGCATGCAGCCGTATCCGAGCGCCGAAACCTCGACGCCCGACCTGCCCATCTTCCTGTAGACCATGCTTCCCGCCTCCCGCGGCCTTCAGTATAGCCGCAGGAGAGGAAGGCGGTCAGCGGACTAGAGGGAGAGGCGCCAGGCTACGCCGCGAGCATCGCGACGAAAACGATTAAGAAATGCCGCCTCACAAAACCTCCAATTTCTCGAGCCGCGTACTGCAGATCGAGCCATTCCGCCGCGCGCTCGCGCGATGGAATGTTTCTTTACGCGGATAATGTAGGTTGAGCTCAAGGGAAACGGGATATGCAGGGCTAAAAGCTGGACAGCACGTAGGCGCCGATCATGGTTTCCAGCGTCATGAGCTCGTCGGAGGGCGGGGAGGATTCCTCGCGCGCCTGGCGCTCCAATTCCCCTACGTACCAGAAGAAGAGGCCGAACTTGGGATCGATGCGGAAGCAGTAAAGCAGGAAGTCCTCGGCCCGGCTCTGATGGCCGAAGAGCAGGCTGGCGATCGAATTCGCAAGGGCTACGAAGCGCTTGAAGGCGGCCGCGGCGGCCCCGTTCCGGTAATCGCGCTCGAAGGCGACGAGCTCGTCGAGCAGGCGCTCCTTGGGCTTTTCCTCGGGATTCTCGACCCAGGTCTTGTGGACGAGGAGCTCGACGTTC
>CAYPHO010000097.1:0-10796 GCA_964410245.1 uncultured Treponemataceae bacterium
GTCGAAGAGGAGGAAGGCTCCCTGGACCGAGGACGAATCCTTCGCCTGGTTCTTCTGGGCGATCGTCGGGCTCATACTGGGCGCGCGGATCCTCGGCTGCCTGCTCTACGATCCCGAGGGAATCTACGCCGAGAAGCCCTGGCTGATATTCTGGCCCTTCGACGAGGGCCGCTACACGGGCTTCCAGGGGCTCTCGTACCACGGGGGCCTGGTCGGCATGATCGTCGCCACGCTTCTCTATTGCGCCGTCAAGCGCTCGAACTGGCTGGCCTGGGTCGACGTCGTCGCGGTATCCGCGCCCCTGGGCTACACCGCCGGACGGCTCGGAAACTTCATCAACGGCGAGCTCTGGGGCAAGGTGACCGACGCGCCCTGGGGCATGTTCTTCCCGAACGTCCCCCGGGATACCTGGTTCAGCCCGGGCTCGGCCTGGGTCCGCGAGATCGCGACGAGGGTCGGCCTGAGCCTCTCGCCCGGCGTCCCCGTCAACCTTCCCCGGCATCCCTCGCAGCTCTACGAGGCCCTCTTCGAGGGCCTCCTGCTCTGGCTCGTCCTCTGGCTCCTGGTCCGCAAGCGGCCGAGCTTCCCCGGCTTCGCCGCGAGCCTCTACGCGATCGGCTACGGCGCCGTCAGGTTCGTCATCGAGTATTTCCGCGAGCCCGATTACGGCATCGGCTACGTCATCAAGCTGGGCGACCCGCTCGCGCCGACGAACCGCTTCGGCGGCCTACTCAATTTCTCGATGGGCCAGGTCCTCTGCGCGATCATGATCGCCGGCGGGGCGCTGATGCTCTGGCTATGCTCGAGGGCCGCGGGCCGAAGGCCCGCCGAGCCCTCCGCCGACGCGGCCGAGCGCGGCCTTCTGGGCCGCGCGCAAGGCTCGCGGAAGCTGCGCAAGAAGATCAAGTAGCGAGGGCGGGGCCGCGGCGCTCGAGGCGGCGGCCGCCGCCGTTCATGGGAGCGCGCAGCCGCTCGCTGGCGCGCGCCGCCGCGCCCGCCCTACCCGAACAGCCCGCTCTTGCCCGAGAAGCGCATCCACCTGCCGGCCCTGGCCGGGCGCGCCTCCTCCAAGAGCTCGAGCGCGAGGCGGGCCGCCCGGTCGGGCGCGCCGCTGGAGTCGCGCAGCCCGTAGGCGTACCAGTTCCCGCCCGTCGAGGCCGCGAACAGTCCCTTGCCGAGCCCCTCGAAGGCGCCGTAGGCGAGGGCGGCCGCCGGGCCGGCCTCGGCGTCGCGCGGGCTCTCCTGCGCGAAGAGGAGGATGCGGCCCCCTCCCTTCTCCTCGAAGCGCCTGGCGAGCTCGCGGGCCAGGTACAGGGGCCCGGCGCAGCGCTCGTCGACGAGTTGGGCGATATCGGCGGGCTTGCCGCCGGGGAAGTCGGCCTTGGCTGCGGCGGCGGGAGACGCGATTACGGCCGCGTCGAGCCCGCCCAGGGCGGTGGCGGCTGAAAGGACCAGCGCGGCGGCCGAGGCGCAGGATCGCGGGTCGTAGGAGAAGGCCGCGGCCCTCGCCGCGCCGGCTGGCTCGGCGGCCTTAACCGCGCCCGGCGCCTCGGCGGGCCGGGCGGATCCGCCCTGCCCGCTCCTCGCCAGGCCCAGCGCCGCGCTCCAGCCCGCCGCGCGGGCGCGCTCTTCCAGCGCCGCGGCCAGCGGCCCCTCGAAGGGCGCGATCAGGATTGTCTTGCTCACGCGGGGGAGTGTACTTTACTGGCAAAGACGCCGCAAGGCGCCGGAGGTTTCGATGCTCGTCGCGCTCGCTCAGATGAACTCACTCGTCGGCGGATTCGACCGAAACCGCGAGAGGATGCTGGCCTTCGCGGAGGCCGCGCTCGGCGCCGGCCGGGGAAGGGGCGTCCCGCGCGTCGGGCCGGGCGGCGCGGCCGCGCTCCTCGTCTTCCCGGAGCTCTCGCTCTGCGGCTATCCGCCCATGGACCTCCTCGACCAGGAATCCTTCGTCGAGGAGAGCCTCTCCGCGCTCCGCCGGCTGCAGCGCGACCTGCCCGCCGAGCTCGCCGTCGCCGTCGGCTACGTGGACCGCAACGCGAGCGGGCGGGGGAAGGGCCTGGTCAACGCGATCGGCCTCCTCCGGGGCGGCGAGCTCGCCTTCACCCAGGCCAAGACCCTCCTGCCCACCTACGACGTCTTCGACGAGGCGCGCTACTTCGAGCCCGCGTCCGAGCGCCGCGTCGCCGATATCGGGGGCGAGCGGCTGGGCTTCGCGATCTGCGAGGACCTCTGGTGGGACGCGCCCGCGGCCCAGGGTCAGCGCTACGCCATCGACCCGATCCGCGACCTCGCCGACGCGGGAGCGGGAATGATCATCGTCCCTTCCGCCTCGCCCTTCGTCGCGGGCAAGCTGGGCCAGCGCGTCTCCCTCGCGCGGCGGGCGGCCCGCGAGTCCGGCTCGCCCGTCCTCTACTGCAACATGACCGGAGCCGTCGATTCCCTCGTCTTCGACGGCCGATCCTTCGCCGTCGACGCCGAGGGCCGCGTCGCCGCCCGCGCCGGCTGGGACGAATGCCTCCTCGTGGTCGACACCGAGGAGCTGGCGTCCCGCGCCGATCCGCCGCGTCGGCCGACGGCGGGCGAATCGGCGGGCCGCTCGGCCGCGCCGGCGAAGGCCGCCCCGGCGCGCCCGGAGGCCCCCGCGCCCGCCTATTCGGAGGAAGCGCCCGTCGAGGACCGCTGGGAAGAGATCGAAGAGGCGCTGGTCGTCGGCATCCGCTCGTACATGCGGACCTGCGGCTTCAAGGCCGCCTGCCTCGGCCTGTCCGGAGGGATCGATTCCGCCCTCGTAGCCGTCCTCGCCTGCCGCGCCATCGGGGCCGAGAACGTCACCTGCCTCACGATGCCCAGCCGCTATTCGAGCGAGGGCTCGGTCTCGGATTCCGACGCGCTGTGCCGGAACCTCGGCGCCCGCCTCGAGAGGCTGCCGATCGAAGGGCCCTTCTCGGCCTTCCTCGATCTGCTGGCCCCGTCCTTCGAGGGAAGGGCGCAGGACCTGACCGAGGAGAACCTGCAAGCCCGCATCCGCGGCGCCATCCTCATGGCCTGGTCGAATAAATTCGGGTCCCTGCTCCTGGCGACGGGAAACAAGAGCGAGCTCGCCGCCGGCTACTGCACCCTGTACGGCGACATGTGCGGGGGCCTCGCGCCGATCGGCGACCTCCTCAAGACCGAGGTCTACGGACTCTCGCGTTCCATCAACGAGCGCGCGGGCCTCGAGCTCATACCGCGGACTATCCTGGATAAGCCGCCGAGCGCCGAGCTCAGGCCCGACCAGGTCGACCAGGATTCCCTGCCGCCCTACGAGACGCTCGACCGCCTGCTCGACCTGTATATCGTCCATAACCTTGGGGCGGGAGAGATCGTCGCCCGAGGCTTCGATCCGGCCCTGGTCGAGCGCGTCGTCTCCATGGTGGGCAAGGCCGAGTACAAGCGCCGGCAGGCCGCCCCCGTCCTCAAGGTCTCGGCCCGAGCCTTCGGCATGGGACGCCGGGTGCCGATCGCCCGGATCCTGCACGAGGCCGACTCGGGATTCTCCGCCTCCCGCTGATCCCGCCCAGCGCCCAGGGGCGGCGTTTGGGGACGAATGCGTATCGTGATATAGTATAAATTGAGTAAGGAATTTCGGTTCAATGGAAGCGCGTCGCGGTCTCGCCCCAACAAGCCTGGCTATTGCCGTTTCGGTTATAGTCGCGTCCTGCGGCGTATCCTCGTCCTTCCTCTCGGATTCCGAGCGTAGCTCGCTCTATTCAATTCAGCTTAATTCGCTTAACGGAAACGAGATAGAAAACGGAAGCATTCTCGCGGCAGGATCCGACATCATCCCGACGATATCGCGACTGCCGGGGGCTTCCTATCCTGAAGCCCTCGATATCGAGATCGAGGGCGCCGCGGGCCGGAAGGCGCTACGGACGCGCTATCGCTCCGCCGATCCATCGGCCGGCGAGCAGGCTTCCTTTGCCCAAGCCGATGGCGCCGGCGCTTCCCAGGCCGGGATTCAGGCGGTCGATGCGATCGAAGGCGCTCTTCCGGGCATCGCGCTGCCGGCTTCCCTGCGTCCCGGAGCGTACAGGATCGCGATGAAGGTCCTGGGCAAGGACGGCTCGATCGACCTGAAATCCCAGCGGATCGTCTTCATCGGTGTCCCCGCGCCCCTCATCGAGACGGCGACTTCCTTTCCTCCCTCCATCGAGCCGGGAGCCCCCGCGCTGCTCGGCATCTCGATCGGTTACGCCATGGACGCGCCCGGGGACCCGGAATCGATCCAGTCCGCCGACCCATGGATCGAATGGAGCGCGGACGGCTCGCCCTTCGCCGCTGGCCTCTTGTCCGCGGGCTTCGACAAGACGGTATGGACGGCTCCCGGGGCGCCGGGCGCGTATTCGGTCGCCGTTCAGGTCTATCCCGCCGCGCCCCTCGATGCCGAGCCCTTCGGGTTTCCCGCCGCCGCCGAGTCCCGAAGGAAGGTCAGCGTCATGGCGATAGCGAATCCGGCCGGGAGCGGCGACGACTTCGCCGACTCCTTGTCCTTCCTCAGCCTGCTCCGGCTCGACGGGGATTTCTCCGACGCCGGCACGAGGCCGAGGACCGCCCATCCCGGGGCCTTCGGCTCGCCCGCCCTCGACGTTTACCCGACCGGTTTCGGATATCGTCTCGGGGCCGACTCCGGCGTCTGGATACCCGGGCTCATGCCGCCCGGCCAAGGCGATCGGCTCTCCGCCTTCTCCGTCCTCGTCCGCGTAGCGCCCGAGGACGGCGAGGGCACGGGGACGATCGTCCGGTTCCGCTCGGATGACGGAAGCTACTCCTTAGTAATCGGCCTCGAGAAATGGAAGCCCTATGCCGAGTTCTCCTTCGACGGCAAGATCCAGAGATCGGCCGCGCCCGACGCGATCCCCGCCTCGCCCCTGACCCTGCAGGGCTCCTTCTCGCCTTCGGGCGATCGCCTCGAGATCCGATGGTACGCCGAGGGCGAGCCCCTGGCCGCGCCTTCCATGCCGCTCCCGCCGCCTCCGGGGGCCGGAAGCGCGACGCTCGGGGGAGCTCTCTCGCTCGCCGGCGTCTACGACGGCTTCGGCCTCTCGGCCGGCGCGCCCCCGCCAGCGTATAGGCTGGCGGCCAGGCGCAAATGGAAGTCTTCCCTCATCTATGCCGAGGGCTTCGAGGACGGGAAGCCGCCCGCGCCCTCTGCGGCTGGCGGGGGCGCGGCCGCATCGCCCGGCGCCATCGCGCTCGAGCGCGGCGCTTCCCTATCCCTCGTCCCGTCCTTCGAGCCCGGCGACGGCGTCGCGATCGAGGCGACGTTGATCGGCGACCGCGCTTCGGCCCGCCTGGTCTTCTCCGAGCCCGGCGGCGCCGCGCTCTTCTCGGTCCGGGGCTCGGGGGAGGTCGAGGACGCGACCGGCGCGGTTCTGGGCGCCCTCGATCTCGGGCCCGAGCGCGCGACGTTGTCGATTTCCGCCTCCGAGGGCGGCTTCTCCCTGCTCTCGGGCGATCGAGGCGGCGTCTTCGTCCCGTCTACGGCCTCCGCTCTCCAGCTGTCCCTGGCCAGGGCGGAGGGCGGCGGCGCCCTTTCGGTAGGGCGCGTTCTCGTGAGGCAGTCGCCGGCCCCGAAGGCCGAGTGACGATTCTCGGAGAAATATCGGTATCGACAGTATTGTCGCGGCCATTTTCGGCGTTTACACTTGTTGTATTATATTAGCCGGCCGATCGGCGAGGATCGCGCGGCGGCCGGCCCCTGCCGCGGGGCGAGATATGGAGGAGCATCCGATGCGAATTGGCATTCCCGCCGCTTTCCTTGTCGCGTTGGCCGCGATCGCGGTCTCTTGCGCGAGCGCTCCCGATCCGGCCCCCCCGGGCGTCGGCGACGCGTCGGGGATTCCCGCCCAAACGGACAATGCCGCGAAGAACCGCGCCAAGGAGCTCGTCCAGGGCGGCCTCGACGCGGGCTCGCCCGCGGCGGCGGCATCCGGGGATTCGAGCGCGGCCCAGCCCGAGGCCGCGGCCCAGACGGCGTCGATCGACCAGCCGCCGCCGCTTCCCGGGAAGCTCAGCCCCGAGGAAGAGGCCTACCTGACGTCCTATCTGTCCCGCCTGAATTACATGGTCTATTACGACGAGGACTCGCTCATCGATCCGCCCCTCGCCAAGCGCGCGGTCTCCATGGCCAATCGCTACCTCATCGAGAAGATGGGGCTCTCGGTAATCGACTTCGACCAGATCGAGAAGAACAAGCAGGATCAGCAGGCGGCCTACCGGAGCGAGACCGGCGGCTCGATCGACATGATCCAGTACCTCGCCCAGAAGTTCAACGCCGACGTCTACGTCGAGCTCGGGTTCACGGTTGCCTCGGAGACCAGGGACTCGAAGTACTACGCGACCGCCTCCGGCTCGATGAAGATCTTCGACGTCTCCACCGCGTCCCTGCTCGGGTCGATCGTCATCGCCTCGGGAGGGGCCGCGATGAGCCCCTCGTCCGCCGACGCCGCCGCGACGAACGCGATCACCGCCCCGATCTGGCAGGCGATGCCCAAGATGATCGAGCAGTCGAAGGCGCTGATCAAGAACTCGCTCGGCCGGGGCATCCGCTACGAGCTCATCCTTCAGGGCACTCCCGACTCGAAGTCGCTGAGCCAGTTCCGGCGGGCATTGGCCAGGAAGGTGCGGGAGGTCGAGCAGGTCTCCTATTCGCCCGCCCTGACGAAGCTCTTCGTCTACACCTTCCAGGCCGGCGACAAGGTCGAGGACGCGGCATACGACGCGGCGGACGCCGCCGGCATGCCCGATCTCAACCTCATCTACGCGAGGGGGAAGTCCTACACCTTCGATACCGGATTGTGACGAACCGGGGCGCCTTGCCGGCGGTCGTCGCCGGGGCGCCCCGTCCGCGCGAGCCTTCGCCCGCGCGATAGAATCAGGAGGTTATCGTGAAAAGACTGATTACCGCGCTTATCGCCGCCGCGCTCGTCATCGCCTTAGCCGCGGGCTGCGCGAGCAGGCCCGAGCCCGCCAGGCCCTTTACTCCCCCAGAATCGACGGTAAAGGCCTATCCGCCCCAGATCCTCATGCATAAGGGCACCGCCTTCGGCATCGCCTATCCGAACTGGATGGAAGCCGCGCTCCAGGGCCCGAAGTACGTCGAGAAGCTGGCCGACTTCAAGAATAAGTACATCATCGTGGTCGAGCAGGACGGCCAAGACCTGACGGGCACCCAGCTCGCCGCCTCCAGGCTCAACGCCCAGGCGACCATCTCCGCCCTCATGTCCACCCGGGTCAAGGACACCTTCGCGGGCGCCCAGGTCGGCGACAAGGACAAGATCGAGACCTACATGGAGAGGTGCGTGAAGAGCGTCTCCGAATCCGCCTTCTCCGGCTTCGCCATGGAGAGCGAGTGGTGGGTCCAGCTCCAGACCTTCACGGCCGACGGCAAGCCCGACAAGCAGGTCTACCGCGTCATCCAGATCTGGGGCATCGACAAGGACCTCCTGCAGAAGCAGATCGACCAGATCCTCGAGGACACCGCCGCTACCGAGCCCAAGACGCCCGAGAAGGAGCGCGCCATGGACCTGGTGCAGCAGTCCTTCTTCGACGGGTTCTGAGCCTAGGCCGAGCGCGCCGCCGCCCGCGCGGCGGCGCCTTCCCCGAGCGGGGCGCCGGCGAGGGCTCCTTCGATCCTTCCCGCGCCCCGCCGATCCAGGAGACGATATGAAGCGCTACGCCGCCGCCGCGATCGCGGCGGCCGCCCTCGTCCTGGCTTCCTGCGCGGGATCGCCCGCCGACGTCAGGCCGCCGGACTGGGTGCTATCCGCCCCGAGGCCGGACGGGACCTATACCTATTTCTCGGGATCCTCATCGAGCGCCGCCGGCGACGAGGCCGCCGCGTTGAACGACGCCACGGCGAACCTCATCGCGTCGATCACCCAGTACATCGGGGTCAGGATCGACGTGAACTCCACCGCAGAGGCAAGGGCGACCCTCGATTCCTACGCGGCCGACATCCGCTCGACGGTGACCAGCTCGTCCAGGAACCGGCTGGCGGGCTTCGCGGTCAAGGAGCGCTTCGTCCAGAGGGACAAGGCGACCGGCAGGGTGACCGTGTACGTCCTCGCCTCCTACGTCACGGTCGAGCTCGAGAAGGAAAAGGCGAGGATCGCGGCCGTCTTCAAGGAGCGCGAGGACGCCGTCGCCAAGCCCGAGGCCGAGGGCCGCGCCCTGGAGGCGTCGGGCCGGACCTACGAGGCCGTCCGCAAGTACGTCGAGGCCGCCGTCGCCGCCTCGGGCTCAGACGTCGACAACGCCGAGATCAAGCTCGAGCGCAACGTGAACAACGCCCGAACCGCCCTGTCCAAGCTGCGCTTCGCGAGGCCCGCTTCGGAATCCTATACCGCCTTCGTCGGCCAGGGGTTTCCCAAGCCCTTCGCCGCGAAGCTCGTTTCCGGCGAGGGCTCGGGCGCGCCCGGGGTCCCGGGGGCCGCGCTCCAGGTCAGTTATCAGCGCAAGTCCGGCACGCGGCTCGTCTCGAAGACCGAGTCCGCGATGACGGGCCCCGACGGATCGATCAGCTTCACGCCGCCGCCGCCCGACTTCGTCGGCAAGGCCAAGCTGACGGTCAGGCTGGACTTCCAGTCGACCATCGAGCTCCTGGATCGGCTGCCGGCCAAGTACGCCGCGTTGCGCGACTCCCTCGAGGACGAGCTTCGCGGCCGATCGGTGGAGATACCCTACGAGGTCGTATCGAAGGCGCGCGACGCGTCGATGGCCGTCGCCGTCCTCGATTCCGACACCGGAGGGGCGCTGACCCAGGCCGGCCTCGTGGAAGCCCTGCTCAAGGAGAAATTCAAGGTCAAGGCGGTCGCCGTCGCGAGGAGCGCGCTGGAAGGCATGGACGACGGCGCGGTCCTGTCGGCGGCCAAGGCCGCGGGCGCCTTCGACCGGGTCGCCTTCGGAGTAGCGCGAATCGACGAGGCGAGGAAGGACGGCACGAGCTTCGTCGCCCAGGCATCCGCGACGGTCAAGGTCCTCGATCTCGCGACGGGGGCGGTGCTCTATTCGGCCGAGCGGACGGCGATGGGGGTCGGGGCCGACGAAGAGGCCGCCCGAAAGGCCGCCTACCGGGAGCTCGGGGCGAGCGCCGTCGGCAAGGACCTTCTCTCGAACCTGCCCTAGCGGACGGCCCCGGGAACGGCCAACGAGAAGAAGGACGCGGAGCTAAGGGAGACTCCGTGGGCTCCGTGTCCTCTTCTGCATTACAGCCTTACGGCGGAGCGCTCAGTCCTTCGCTTTCAACAGCCCCAGGTCCTGCGGTCGGTTGGAGATGACGCCGTCGCAGCCGAGGTCGAGGAGGCGCCGGGCTTCCTCGGCCTCGTCCACCGTCCAGGGGATGACGGGATACCCGCCCAGCCTCCTCCAGCGGAAGGAGGAGGCTAGGCGCACCTTGTCCTGCCGCGGCTTGAGCGCATCCACCTTTCCGATCCAGCGGCCTTCGCCGTGGCGGAGGTAGGGCGGGACCTCGGAGTCGGAGGACCAGATGATCGCGGTCGGTATCGCGGGGGCGAGGTACTTGAAGCGCGCGAGCGCGACCGGATTGAAGGACGATATCAGGATCCTGCCCGCCATGCCCGGCCTCGACGAGAAGGCGTCGCGCAGGCAGGCCGCCACCGCGCCCTCCAGCCCGTAGTCCGAGGAGATACGATTCTTGATCTCGATGTCGTAGCAGAGCGAGTCGCCGAATTCCTCGAAGAGCTCGCGAAGCGCGAGGACGCGCTCGCCCTCCCATTCCTCTCCCTTCCAGGAGCCGATGTCCAGGGAAGCGAGCTCCTTCATGGTCGAGCGCTCCACCTCGAGATCCTTCCCCGCCACCCTCGACGTCGTATGGTCGTGTATGACGGGGAGGCCGCCGTCGGAGCTCAGGTGCACGTCGAGCTCGACGGCGGGGACGCCCATGTCCCTCGCGAGGGTAAAGGAGGCGCGTGTGTTCTCCGGCGCTATCGAGGAGACGCCGCGATGCGCGAATACGAGGGGCCGGGGAAGGTCGGGGAGTACGGGAACCCTCATCATCGGCCCGAGCTTCCGTCGCCGCCGGCTTCGCCTTCGTTCCCGGGGCCGCGGCCGCCGGGCCCGCCTTCATCCGGGGGCGCCGCCTTTCGCTTGAGCTCGGCGAGCGCGGATTCGGCCGACTGCGCCGCTTCAAGGTCCGCGAAGGCCCTTTCCGTCGCCGCGGCGCCTTCCTGCGCGTCGCCGAGGAGCTCGCCCGTCATCATCTGCAGCTCGGCGAGGAGGCGGTCGGGGTCGATCGACCGCTCGCGGGCGCGGATGCGCGGCAGCTCCTCGCGCAGCCGCGAGAGCTTGGCCGCCATGCCCGCGCGCTCCGACTCGAGGCTCGCGAGCTTCGCCTCCTCCTCGGAGACGCGGGCCTGGGCCGCGCGCTCCAGGTCCGCCAGTCCCCTGGAGCGCGCGAGCTCGACGCGGCCCTTCCACAGGGCGATCTCGGATCTCGCCACGTCGAGGTCCTTGTCGAGGCGCTTCACGTCGACCGCGTAGGCGAAGATGTACTCGCGGGCGGATTCGAGGTCCAGGCCCGCGAGTTCCTCGTATTCGCCGCTCATAGCTTGAACGCCACGCCGGCGCCGAAGGAGAGGCCGCCGTAGCTGCTGAACATGTCGTAGCGCGTGATGTTCAGCCAGTACTCCGCCCCGGCCTCGGCGAAGATCCTCATGTTCCTCGTGGCCAGGTAGGACAGGTTGAGATAGGCTTGCCCGCCCAGGTGCGGGAAGTAGTTGGTCTCGTCGGACAGG
>CAYPHO010000098.1:0-10796 GCA_964410245.1 uncultured Treponemataceae bacterium
CGTCCGCCATGCCCGGATCGGTCATGATGGTCGCGGGATTGGAATTGACCAGGACGATCTCGTAGCCGAGGGCGCGCAGGGCCTTGCAGGCCTGGGTGCCGGAATAGTCGAACTCGCAGGCCTGTCCGATGACAATGGGACCCGAGCCGATGATCATGACTTTCTTGATGTCGTCTCGTCTGGGCATCTCGATACTCCTCACAATTGGGAGGCAAGAGTACCAGGGATTAGGGAACTTGGAAACTACATTCGTGTAGCAAAACAATGGCATATTTCAGACAGTATAAAAACCTTTTTCATCGGAGCATTTTGTACATTCATTTGACAAATAGAGGCTATAAATGTAATATTCCTGAACGGCAAGGAGCTAGTATGGAACTTCTACGGGGCAAAACTCGACATTTCTCTCTGCAGGAACGAAAGAACCCTGAACTGTATAGAGATCAGTTCCCCTTCGATTCAGTGCCGAGGATACGCTTCGACATGATCGATATCCTTCCGACCATCCCCGAGAGCATCTGGATTACCGATACGACTTTCCGCGACGGCCAGCAGTCGCGCCCTCCGTATACGCCTAAGCAGATCGCCCATATCTACTCGCTTCTCTCGAAGCTCGGGGGAGAAAAAGGCCTTATCCGCCAGACCGAGTTCTTCATCTACAGCGACAAAGACCGCGAAGCCCTGGCCCTCTGCCAGGCGCAGGGTCGCCGCTTTCCCGAGATAACCTCGTGGATCAGGGCGGATCAGGGCGATTTCGCCCTGGTGAAGTCCCTAGGCCTCAAGGAAACGGGCATCCTGACCTCGGTCTCGGACTACCACATCTTCCTCAAGCTCAAGTCCGATCGCGAGAAGGTCATGGATTCCTACCTCGGCATCGTCAAGGACTGCCTCGCCGAGGGCATCATTCCCCGCTGCCACTTCGAGGACATTACCCGCGCGGACATCTACGGCTTCTGCCTGCCCTTCGCCGAGGCGCTGCTCGATCTGTCGCGGGAGGCGAAGATGCCGGTCAAGGTGCGGCTCTGCGACACGATGGGCTACGGGGTGACGTATTCCGGCGCCGTACTCCCCCGCTCCGTCCCCCGGCTGGTGCACGCCTTCCACTCGGAGCTCGGCTATCCCTCGGAGCTGCTCGAGTGGCACGGCCACAACGACTTCCACAAGGTCCACGTCAACGCGGCCACGGCCTGGCTCTACGGCTGCTCGGCCAACAATACGAGCCTCCTGGGCTACGGCGAGCGTACCGGCAATCCCCCGCTCGAGGCCGCGGTCATCGAGTACATGTCCCTCACCGGCGACGATACGATCGACACGACGGTCATCACCGAGATCGCCGAGTACTTCCGGGCCGAGATCGAGGCCGATATCCCGCGCAACTACCCCTTCGTGGGCGAGGACTTCAACACCACGCGCGCGGGCATCCACGCCGACGGCATCCTCAAGAATCCCGAGATCTACAACATCTTCGACACGGACAAGATCCTTAAGCGGCCCATCCGCACCATGGTCACCGACAAGTCCGGCTACGCAGGGATCGCGCGCTGGCTCAACGAGAACGTGCCCCTCATCAAGCAGGGGAAGAAAGAGGAAGTGACGAAGCGGCATCCCGGCATCAAGCACATCGCGCTCTGGGTCGAGGAGCAGTACGAGCACGGCAGGACGACCGCGATCTCGACCGACGAGCTCATGGTCCACGCGCGGCGCTACCTGCCGGGCCTCTTCGAGTCCGAGCTCGATAAGTTCAAGGACGAGGTCAAGAATATCGCCATGGCAATCTCGGAGGACGTGGCGGGCGCCGAGGAGCTGGCGAATCTAGATCCCGACGAGATGGACAAGTACCTCGAGGATGTCGTCCGGCGCGAGGGCACCATCCAGCTCCTGGCGGTAACCAACCTGGACGGCAAGCGCATCAGCCAGATCTACGCGCACCACGGCGAGAAGGCCCTGTTCCGCAACCTCCTGACGAAGGACTTCAGGGAGAAGGAGTGGTTCCAGGAAGTGCTGAGGACGCGCGAGCCCTACTACTCCCACCTCTTCTTCTCGATCTATACGAACCGCCTGATCATGACCGCGGCCATGCCGATCAAGGACGAGCAGGGGAACGTGCGCGCGGTGATGGACATCGACTTCCAGTTCGACGAGCTGATGAAGCTCATAAACAAGCTGCCGGAGGGCGTCGCGGGCGAGCGGGAGTAGCGGGAAAGCCCCGCTCAGCGCGCCGGGCCCGCGCCGGCGCCCGCTTCGGGGCTACCGCAAGCCGAGCTTCCGGCCCTCCTCCTCGAACTCGAGCATGAGGCGGCGGCGCAGGGCGAGTTCCGCGAGCCCGAAGCGAAGCCCGTTCAGGTTCGCCCGCCAGAGCTCGGCCATGGAGAGGCCGACCTCCTCGAGCGCGCGCCGATACTCGGCATTCAAGTCGGTGCCGAAGAAGGGCGGGTCGTCGGTCGAGATCGTGACCGGCACGCCCGCGTCGATCATGCGCCTGATCGGATGGGAAGCGAGGTCGGTATAGGAAGTGAGGCATGCGTTGCTGGTCAGGGCCACGTCGCAGCAGACCTCGCGCTCGGCGAGGAGCTTCAGGACGGCCGCGTCCTCGACGGCCGCCACGCCGTGCTGGACGCGCCGCGCCTTGAGCTCGAGCATCGCTTGGGCCACGTGCTCCGCGCCGCCGGTCTCGCCCGCGTGGGCCACGGCGGGATAGCCCGCGCGGCGCGCGCGCTCGAAGTGCGGCGCGAAGTCCGAGCGCGGGAAGCCTTTCTCGGGGCCGCCCAGGCCGATCGCGACGACGAGGGGGTCGGCGATCGATTCCAGGAAGGACGCGGTGAAGTCGGCGCCCGCCTGGCCGTGCTCGCTGGGGATGTCGAGGATCAGGCGCACCGCGGGGCCGCCCGCCGCCTCGGCCTCGGCCAGGCGCTTCGTCACGACGCCGAGCGACCGCGCCGCCCCGATGCCGAACTTCTCGTGGTTGTAGGGCGTGAAATGGGCCTCGACGTAGCGGACGTTCTGCCGTCCGCAGTCCGCCAGGAATCCGTCGACCATTCCGACGTAGTCCGCCTCGGCCTTGAGGCAGGAGCACATGAGCATCCACAGCTCGATGAACTTGCCGAAATCCTCGAAGGCGTAGCGCTTCTTCAGCTCCTCGAGGCTCGCAGCCTTCAGGTCGACGCCGTTGCGCCGCGCCAGCTCCCAGAGCGTCTCGGGCGAGATGGTGCCCTCCAGATGAAGATGCACCTCGGTTTTGGGCATGGCTTCGATGATCGCGCGGTCGGTCACAGCGTCCTCCCCTGCCCCGTCAGGGCGTAAAGCGCGCGGGCCGTGATCCACTTCGAGGCCGCGCCCTTCGCTTCTATGTCGACTAAGGTTTTTCCGTTGTAGCTGTTCGCCAGCTTCCATTTTCCGTCCGGGCAGCGGGCCGCCATGACCGCGTCCGCGGCCTCGGAGGCGCGCTCGTCCTCTATCCCGAGCTCGGCCAGGACGCAGAGGATCTCGAGGGCGTCCGTCTGGTACATCAAGGGAAAGCCGAACTTGAGCCAGCCCGGCTTCGACACCTTGGAAAGGTCGCGGCTCTTCTTGTGTACATGATGGATCAGGATGAACTCGGACAGCTCGGCGATCTTGGCCTTGACGGCTTTACCGCAGGCGCGCGACGGAATCGCCGCCAGCGCCTTGAGCGACTTAACGACGCCCATGAAGCAACTGTGGCGGCCGAAGCAGGAGGCCTCCAGCGCGGCGTCGTGCGCCGAGCCGGGGGACGCTGCCCCGACGCCGTCGCGCGCCTGCTGGTGGGCGCAGATCCAGTCCACCGCGGCGGCGACGCGCGGGTCGTCGCCGAAGCCGAGGCGAGTCATGGCCCAAACCATGTTGCCCGTCAGGCAGGGGATCACGTAGCCGGGACGGCCTCCGCCCCTCGCGCTCGGCTCGACGGAGAAGCCGCCCGACTCGCGGTCCTGCGAGCTCTCGAGGAGGAACTCGACCGCCGCGCCGATCCGCGGATCGGCGCCGTCCGCGCCCAACTCGGCGAGCATGAGTAGCTGCCAGACGGTGCCGCCGTACTTGTCCGTATAGAGCTTGCCGGCCTCGCCCCAATAGCCGCCCGGTTGCTGAAGCGCCAGGATGTCGGCCGCGGGCCCGGACTTCATGAGGGCGCGGCGCGCCTTGGCCGCAGCGGGAGAGTCCTCGGCCTCGCCGACCAGGCGCGTCAGCGCGAAGAAGCGGACCGCGGGATCGTCCTCCTCGAGGAGCCAGTCGAGAGCAACCATGCCGAGATGATATAGCCGCGCCGGCCGCGGCGGAAGCCGCTATCGATCGCCGCGCGGCGGTCCGCGACGCTCTTCCGCGAGCATCCCGTAGGCGCGACAGTCATGCCAAAGCGGTTCTCCGCCCGGGCCTCGGCGGAAGAAGGCCCTTTTCTCGAAGACGCCCTCGAGCCGCATCCCCAGTTTTTCGAGGACTCGCCATGAAGCGGGATTGCGCGGATCGCAGTAGGCGACGACGCGATGGGCGCCCAGCTCCCCGAAGGCGCGATCCAGGACGAGGGCCGAGGCCTCGGTGCAATAGCCCCGCTTCTGGAACTTCGGATTGAAGATGTAGCCCAGCTCGTAGGTCGCGAATTCTGGCGGCCCCTCGGCGCCGAGGTAGACGTGGCCGATCATCTTGCCCCCGTCCTTGAGCTGGACCGCGAGGAAGACCTCTCCCCTCGCGCGCTCGGCGGCGAGCGCTTTCGCCTCTTCTTCGCTCGTCGGACAGCCGGGCTCGAACTCGTAAGTCTCGGGCAGGGACAGGTATTCGTAGAGGTCGCGCCAATCCCCATCGGCGAAGCGCCGGACTATCAGGCGTTCGGATTCCATCATGGACGGATTATACCGCCGGCCCCGCTCCGGACCGACGCCTAGGCCATCTTCTTCGCGATCTCGGCCGCGAAGGCCTTCACCTCGTCCCAGTTTCGGCTATCGCGCGGAGCGCCCTTCTTGATGCCGAAGGCCAGGCGCAGGGCGAGGGGCGGGTCCTTCAGCATGAGGCCGCCGAAGCAGGCGGTCGCGACGGGATCGACGGCCGATTTGAAGCGATCGAGGAGACCGGCCACGAACTTCCTCAAGGAGGCGCGTCCGACCCCGTACGCGACCGAGAGGAGGAAGAATGCCGCGGGCTTGGACGCGAGGGCCTCGGCGTTGTTATAAACGAAATTCTGGGCGGCGGGATGCCAGGCCATCCCGTTCACCGGCGCGCCGACGACGACGCCGTCGTAGCTCCCCGGATCGACGGCTTGGGCGAGATCGAGCGCCTCGGCCTCGAAGCCCCGCGCCTCGAGCTCCTTGGCGATGGCTTCCGCCGTCTCCTTGGTCGACCCGGTATTCGTCGCGTAGGCGATCAGTATCTTCCTGGCCATGCTTCCCCCTCTGATTGCCGCTCGGCCGGCTAGCGCCCGGCCGGATCGGCGGGCAGCCGCCCCAGGACCGTCCGCTCGATCGTGCGCAGCTGGGAGCGGTAGAGGCCCGTGACGTTGGTCCCGTAGTCCGCGATCAGCTGGAGCATGTCGCGGGGCTCCTCGTCCTCGTCGCGGCCGTTAAGGCGGTCGCCCGCGTCGCCCAGCCCCGGCATGATGTAGGCCCGGTCGTTGAGCGCGGGATCCATCCAGAGCGTGTACACGGTAGCGTTCTCGATCGCGCGCGTTATGCGAAGCGCGCCTTTGAGGGCCGAGATGACGTTGAGGAACTTGATCGATTTAGGCTTTATGCCGAGGTCGAGGAGGTACTTCACGACCGTGACCAGGCTGCCGCCGGTCGCGTTCATCGGGTCGGCGAAGACGAGGTCCTTGCCGTCAAGGTCCTCGGGCCGGAAGTAGGAGCGGTCGAGGTCGAGGATGTACTCCATGTCGATCTCGCTCTTCGCGTCGTCGCGCTTGATCTTGAAGAGGGCGAAGGGCGTGACGTAGCCGGTCGAGGAGTACTCCTGGATCTCCTTGGACATGATGATGGACGGGAGGAGGGCGCCCCGGAGCATGACGCACATGACGGTGTCGCGTATCGCGGCGTCGACGTCCGGTATCTTGTGCACGGCGAAGTTCTGCACGGGCACGCCGACCGGGGTCTTGACGATCAGGTGGTTCTTGCTCGGCCTGGAGGCGTGGCTGCCGGCGCCCGCGAAGGCGAGGTTGAAGAGGAGCTCGTAGGCGCGCTGGGTGTAGTAGACGAATTCCTGCCGGCCCGTGCGCACGTCGCGGAGCTTGGCGATGAGCCGCGAGGCCTCGCCGTGGCTCTCGGAGGGCGTGACGAAGGAATAGACCTGGATGCGCTCCTCGGCCTTGCAGATCTCCTGCATCAGCGAGCCCATGTCGTTGTACAGGCCGATGAGGGACTTCTCCTCGCGCTTCCGCTCGGCGTCGGAGGCCGCGGCGCCGAGGATGTTGAAGGAGGCCATGGCCTGGCGGTAGAGGGCGTCCATGCGCCCCAGCGAGGCCTTGTCGGGCTCCGTCAGGAAGCCGTCGAGGTCCTGGGCCTTCAGTACGACCTTGCTCATCGCTTCTCGATCTCGCCGTAGCTTCCG
The DNA here is from genome assembly GCA_964410245.1 of uncultured Treponemataceae bacterium. Taxonomy (GTDB): domain Bacteria; phylum Spirochaetota; class Spirochaetia; order Treponematales; family Rectinemataceae; genus CAZXXZ01. The sequence continues at coordinate 6,541 of CAYPHO010000098.1, forward strand.
TTGCCGATGCCGACCGCGTTGCCCTCGTCGAAGTCGAGGTGGCACTCGAGGGCGTAGCTCGCCTTGACCCGGCAGACGACATTATGGAAGGTGGCGCCGCGCTCGCCGCCGACCTTGAGGGAGACGAGCTCCTTGTCCTTGACGCCGAAGCGCTCCGCGCTTGGGAGGTCGAAGTGGATGTGGCGCTTGGCGATGATCAAGCCCTTCTGCTTCTTGACGCTGCCGGCCGGCCCGACGATCTCGAAGGGCATGGAGCCCTCGAGCATGCCCGATTCCTTGACGGGGCAGCCGGAGACGCCGAGCTTGAAGACATCGCTCGCGAGTATCTCGCACTGGGTCTCGGCCCTGGCGGGCCCCAGGACGCGGACGCCCTCGATCTTGCTCTTGGGGCCGACGATGGTAACGGACTCCTCGGTGGCGAACTCCCCGGGCTGCATAAGATCCTTCGTCTTGGTAAGCCCGTGGCCTTTCCCGAAGAGGATATCGATATCCTCGGCGCACAGATGAATATGCCGATTCGAAAGATTGATGAGAACGCGGGTCTCGGGCATGACAAGAACCTCCTAAGATGTCACGGGACGAAGAATTACTTCAGGATTTCGAGTACGGCCAAGAATAGTCGCCCCGAGAGGACGGGTCAAGCACGGAGGGGCGCCTCGCCCGGCGACCGCGAGCCGGGCGGGGGCTGCAGCGAAGGCCGTCGCCTGCATCGACCGCTTGACTAATGACCCGTGGTCACTTATATTGACCCTTGGTCATTAAGATGAAGCGAGCAGCAGGATCGACGGAAAAGGAAGAGCGCAGGAAGTCCATCTTAGACCGCGCCGAGCTCCTCTTCAGGGAACGGGACTTCGACGAGATCAAGATGAGCGATCTTGCCGCCTCCCTCGGGCTGGCCAAGGGGACCCTATACCTCTACTTTCCCTCGAAGGAATCTCTCTTCCTCGCATTGCTGGGCGATCTGCTCGACGCGTCCTTCGAGGGCCTCGCGGCGATACGCGGGGTATCGGAAGGCGAGTCCGAGCCCGAAGCCGAGGAAGAAGCGGTCGTCGAGTCCGCGGCGCGGGCCATCGCCTCGGGCATCGCCGCCGACCCGATCCTGCCCAGGCTCCTCGCCGAGCTCCATTCGGTACTGGAGCGGAACGCGCCCTACGAAGAGGCCCTGGCCTTCAAGCGGCGCCTGGCCTCGGCGATCTCGCTGGCCGGGGAAGGCCTCGCCGCGGCCCTGCCGCCGCTCTCGGCCCGGGACGGCGTGCGCTTCCTCTTGCATGTCTATGCCCAGGTCGTCGGCCTCGTGGGGCAGTCCGAGCTCTCGCCCTTCATGCGACGGCTATGCGCCGAACCGGGACTAGGCCTTTTCAAGCTCGATTTCGAAGAGGCGCTGTTCGAATCCGCCCGCGCGATGCTCGCGGGGATACTGAAGACCGCGCGCGAAGGCGCGCAAGGAGCGCGGGAATGAAGATCAACGGCAGGGAGCAATTGGAAGAGCTGTTTCGCGAGCAGGGCGAGAATCGCTGGAAGATCGCCGCGACCGGGGCCGGCGAGCGGATCGAGAAGCTCCGCGGGCTCAGGGCGGCGATGATCGCTCGGCGGGAGGAGCTCTTCGGCGCCGTAATGGCCGATTTCTCCAAGAGCCGCACCGAGGCCTGGATGACCGAGCTTTTCGCGACCGTCGCCGAGATCGACCATACGATCAAGCGCCTTCCCTCGTGGATGCGCGACCGCCGGGCCAAGGGCAATCTGTCCCTGATGTCCTCGCGCGGCTTCCTGCGCATGGAGCCGAAGGGAAGGGTCCTCATCATGGCGCCCTGGAACTATCCCTTCCAGCTCATGATGGCGCCCCTGTCCGCCGCGATCGCCGCGGGCAACGTCGTCATCGCGAAGCCCTCGAACAAGACGCCGGCGACGAGCGCCTTCATCGCCTCGCTGCTCGAGGAGCTCTTCCCCCGCGACGAGGTCGCGGTTGTCGAGGGATCGGGAAGCGCGTTAGGCGACATGCTCCTCGAGCTTCCCTTCGACCACATGTTCTTCACGGGCAGCCCCAGGATCGGCGTCAAGGTCGCGGAAGCCGCGGCCAAGGCCCACGCGGGACTGACCCTCGAGCTGGGCGGCAAGTCTCCCGCGATCATCGTCGAGGGGGCCGACCTCCGCGACGCGGCGGCCAAGATCGTCTGGGGCAAGGGCCTCAACGCGGGGCAGACCTGCGTGGCCCCGGATTACCTCCTCTGTCCCCGCGCCCTGGTCGGGGCCTTCGCCGCCGAGGCCAAGGCCGCGATCGAGCGATTCTACGGCGCGGACGAGGGCGCGCGCCGCGCGAGCCCCGACTTCCCCCGCATCGTCGATAAGGCGGCCTGCGCCCGCCTCGAGGGCCTGGTCGGGGACGCGGTCGCCAAGGGCGCCCGCCTCGTCGTCGGCGGCTCCTTCGATATCGAGGAACGCTATGCGGCGCCGACGGTGCTGGCGGACGTCGGGCCCGACGCGGCGATCATGGCCGATGAGATATTCGGGCCCATCCTGCCGATCGTCGCCTACGACGGCCTGGACGAGGCGATAGCCTTCGTGCGCGCGAGGCCCAAGCCCCTGGCCCTCTACGCCTTCGGGCGCGACAGGCGCGCGATCCGCAGGCTGCTCGCCGAGACCAGCTCGGGCTCGGCCTGCGTGAACAACCTGATCGTGCAGATCGTCAATCCCGAGCTGCCCTTCGGCGGGGTCGGCATGAGCGGGACCGGGAACTACCACGGGTATTACGGATTCCGGACCTTCTCGCACGAGCGCAACGTAATGGTCCAGGGCCCGGTAAACATGAGCGGAAGCCTCGTCCCTCCGTACGGCGGCGCATTCCAGGCGCGGGCGATAGCGATACTCGAGGCCTTGACGGGAATGCGGCCGCGCTAGAGCGCCGCGCGAAGCGCAGGTCGCGGAACGCGCCCCCTAATACCATTTCCTTGCGCTCTAGCGAGCGAAGCGAGCGTTAAGCGCAGGTCGCCGCGGCGCCCTCGGCCGCGGCCGCCCTACATCGCCGCGAGCAGGGCGGGCAGCTCGGATAAGCGGCGGATGCGAGGCAAATCCTGATCGGCGTGGCGCCCGGCCTCGTCGACTAGGATCGCGCGGCCGCCCAGCGCGGCGAAGCCGGCCGCGTACTTGGGCAGGTCGTCGACGAAGACCGTATCAGTCACCGCGGAGCCCATGAGCTCGCAGGGGCGCAGGTAGGCCTCTGCCCGGGGCTTGCCGCGCATGCCGCTCGAGCGGATGTCGTAGACCGCGTCGAAGCGTCCGCGGACGCCGAGCTTGGCCAGGACGCGCTCGGCGTGCTCCATGGGCGAGTTCGTCAGCACGGCCTTCTTGGCCGGTATCGAGTCGAGCAAGGGGCCGAGCTCGGGATCGAAGGCGATGCAGTACTCCTCTCCCTCGGGGTGGACGGCGGCGAAGTAGGACTCGATATCGGTGAAGCCCTTCTCGGCCATGATCCACTCGAGGGTCGTCCCGTAATGCCGCGCCCGCTCGTGCCGCAGCGCCTTGGCCTCCTCGAAGCCCATGCCGAGGTAGCGCGCGACGAACTCGAGCATTCGGCGCGTGATGTCGCGGTCCATGCCGGAGGATTGCGGATACAGGGTGTTGTCGAGGTCGAAGAGGACGAGGCCGAGCATGCGACTAGATAGCACGCGCCCGGGCCGAGGCGCAAGGGATGCGGGGTGCCCGCTCAGCGCCGCTGCGTTCCTTCTCCGCCCCCGCTCGCCTACGATCCCCGTTTTCAGTACCATTAGGGCGACGAGACGAGGACGCGAGGAGCATACATGCGCGCGAGATCGATAGCCTTAGCCCTACTGCTGGCCGCGGCCCTGCCCGCGGCGGGCGCGGATGCGGACAAGGGAGCCGCCGTCGGCGTCTTCCTTGGTCAGCCGACCGGCCTCACGGCTCGCCTGGGCCTGAGCGGCCCCGGCTCGATCGAAGCGAAGGCGGCCTGGGATTTCGCGGGAGCGAAGGACGGAAGCGCCGCGTTCCTGTTCCAAGCCAATTGGCTCCTCGAATTTCCCGGCGTCCTGGAGCTTGGCGGCGAGGACGTACCGCCCTACGTCGGCGCGGGAGTCGAGCTCGACGTCGGTCCCGAATTCCTCGTCGGCATACGGATACCCGCGGGGCTCGCCTACCGCTTGAAGCGCGCCCCCCTGGAGCTCTGCGTCGAGGTCGGGCTCGGCATGGGACTCTTCCCCTCGACGAAGGTCCTGGCCTCGGGAGGGATCGGCGTCCGCTACGTC
>CAYPHO010000099.1:0-7099 GCA_964410245.1 uncultured Treponemataceae bacterium
ACCGTCCGGCTTGACGCCTTCCGGTCGCTTCTCGTTGATGTTCGGCATGTCGGACTTGGCGATCATACGCTTCAACGCTCCTTTTCCGGGCCGAGCCCGCGCCTTCCCGCAAGGGGCCGACGAGGCCGCTGCTACGGTTATAATGGAAGCACGGGCCGTTTGCAAGGCCGGATGCGCCCCGGCTGCGGCTGCCTCCGGAGGGGCCGGGAAGGCTTTCCGGAGTCCCTCGCTTGCCCGCCACTTGACGCTTTCGCGTCTCGCGTGCATAATCCCCACTCAATACTCGAAGGAGAGCTACAGTGCCTTGCGGACGTAAGAGAAAGCTTAAGAAGATAGCGACGCACAAGCGCAAGAAGAAGAAGAGAAGAAACAGACACAAGACCAGGGCATAAGGCGTCGCGATCTCGCGCATGCAGCAGGCCGCTCCATCGGGGCGGCCTGTTCGTCGTATCTTGCCCTGGGCGGCCATGCTCGGCTACCATATACGGCATGTCTCGCGGTATCGATGTCCACGGCCTCATCAGGACTTTCGCCTCGCGCAACGACCTGTCGGTGCTCGAGTACAAGTCCTTCGCCCAGGCGGTCCAAAGGCAGGCCAAGCTCTCCGACCAATCCGAGCCGCTCTTCCGCGACCTCGCCCTCAATCCCGACGTCGTGCTCATCCCCAAGCTCTATATGCTGGCCAAGGAGCGCAAGGTCGCCTTGGACACGATGGGCAACGAGATCAAGGCCATTATCCTCCCGGAGCATTTCGAGGAGGTATTCCGCAAGGAATACCGGCGGATCGACGACAACCCGGACCTTCCCTTTCCCGACGAGGAGGGGCTGAAGCTCTCCGTTCCCGACGACTGGATCCAGACCATCTCGCTCGATACCGATCTCGGCCAGATTTCCGAGGGCTCGAACCGCCGCAAGGTGCCGCTTTTCAGGGTCGCTTTCCCCGAGGACCTTCGGCCCTTCGTCATCCCGGCCGAATTCGTGCCCGAGAAGCTGCTCGAATACGCCCTGCTCAAGCTCAGGCAGTATCTCCGCAGGGGCGCCAACAAGGAGTTCATGTTCAATAAGCTGGCGGGCGCCTTCCCGGGCAAGGAGGGCCTGCTCAAGGACACTATCTCGGGCATCCTGACGAAGCCCTACGGGGCGATCGAGGGCATGAAGAGCTCGGAGTCCGACTTCACCTATCCCTTCTGGGCCTACTTCATCAGCGCCCTTAAGAAGGACCTGGAGAAGAGGAAGGATAAGTCCGCCGAGGACTTGGCGCTTAGTCAGGCGGCTTACGTCTGCGAGTTCTACGCAAACTTCTATAAAGGCAAGGCCCAGCGCCTGGTGGACCTCGAGGCCGCGGTCAAGGCCCTGGACGCGGGCATGCGCAAGCCTCCCTTCAACTTCACCCTCGACGAGATCATCGGCTTCCGCGACTCGAAGGGCGCCCCGATCCTGGGGAAGTTCGGCCGCGAGGAGCTCGAGGCCAAGATACGTGAGAAGAGCACCAAGGCGGAGCCGGGAAGGCTGCCGGAGCTCCTCCTCGTCTCGACCGGAGGGCGGCGCGCCTACGTGGCGAAGGACCGGGCCCTCCTCCTCGTCGTCAGGCAGATAGCCGAGGCCCGCTCCGACATCCGTACCCGGCTGATAGACCAGTGGCACGGCCTGCTCGAGGATTTCCGCTCCTGCCCGGCCATGGACGACGACTCGGCCTTCATCGCCGAGCTCTCGCTCCAGATCGAGGCCCGCTTCCCCATCCTCGACGCCCTGATCCGCGACCGCCTCCTGCCCCTGGTCCGCGACGAGGCCGCGGCGCGGTCGGAGCTGCCGGCGGATATCGCCAGGCTCTTCTACAAGGACGACCTAATACCCCTCGACGAGCTGCTCGACCTGACGCGGAAATCCCTCCTCACCGACGCCAAGATGATCCTGCCCTTCTGGTACGGCATTCCCATCGTGTCGACCCTCGTCCGCCTCATCAAGCGCCTGGGGCGCTACCGCGCCGAGAAGTACGCCGCGCGCCTCCAATCCGCGAGGGACGCGATCGCGGAGGCCGAGGCGAAGGGCCGGACGGCCAGCAAGATACGCACGCCGACGGCCAAGGAGAGGCGGGCCGAGTTCGAGGCCGCGGCGACCCGCATCGCGCAGGAGCTCCTGCCCCCGGGGCGGGGCCTGGAGGAGTACCTCCGGGAGCTGGAGGGAAGGTGGAACACCATGCTCAACGCCGAGGCCAAGCGGAACCTGTCCTTCGACGTCGACAGCCTGGTACGGGACTACCTGCGCAATATCCTCCGGACGATGGGCGGCGGCACCTTCACCTCCGAGCGCGTGCGGGACCTCGCCTCCTCCCTGGCCGATTCGCCCGCCTTGCTCAAGATCAAGAACCACCAGGCGCTCGAGCAGTATATCCAGGTCTATATGACGAAGATCCTCGGCGCCCGAGTCGACCCGCATAGCTGATGAGCCCCTGCGTCCTGGCGCTGAATCCCGGCTCGACATCGACGAAATTCGCGGTCTTCGAGGACGGCTCGGAGCTCTTCGCCGAGAACCTCCCCGTCTCCGCCGAGCAAGCCTCGCGCTATCCATCGGTAATTGACCAACGCCCCTTCCGCGAGGACCAGATCCGGGCCTCGCTGGAACGGCGCTCCTTCGATCGCCGGAGGCTGGCCGCGATCATCGGCAGGGGAGGGCTGCTCCGGCCCCTCTCGGGAGGCGTCTACCGCGTCGGGCCCGCGATGATCGAGGACCTGAAGGCGGCCCGCTTCGGCGAGCACGCGAGCAACCTGGGCGCCGTCCTCGCCGACGACCTGGCCCGGGAGCTGGGCGTCGAGGCCTTCATCGCGGACCCCGTGGTCGTGGACGAACTGGACGAGGTCGCGGCCGTCTCGGGCAATGCTTTGTTTCGCCGCAGGTCGGTCTTCCATGCCCTGAACCAGAAGGCCGTCTCCCGCCGCTGGTGCCGGGAGCGCGGCCGCGCCTACGAGGAAGTCGTCCTGATCGTCGCCCACATGGGCGGCGGCTGCTCGGTCGGGCTGCACCGCCGGGGCAGGGTCGTTGACGTCAATAACGCCCTCGACGGCGAGGGGCCCTTCGCGGGCGAGCGGGCGGGCACGCTTCCGGCGGGCGACCTGGCCAGGCTCTGCTTCTCCGGCCGCTATAGCCTGAAAGAAGTACTGGCAATGATCACAGGCCGAGGGGGCTTGGTCAGCCTGGCCGGGACCAACGACCTGCGCGTGGTCCAGGAGCGTATCCGATCGGGGGACGACCATGCCGCTCTCGTGCTTCACGCCTTCGCTTACGGAATCGCTAAGCAAATAGGCGCCTTGGCCGCCGCGGCATCGGGCCGAGTCGACGGGATCATCCTCACGGGCGGTATGGCGTATGCGAAAGACGTAATGACAGAAATTGTAGATATGTGCAACTATATAGCTCCGGTGACTGTCTTCCCTGGCGAGGGAGAACTCGAGGCCCTAGCGCGCGCGGGAGAGCTCGCGCTGACGGGGGAGGCGCCCATCCTCGAGTACTGAAGGGGGAGCGCATGAGGACCATCGACGAGCTCATCGAGGCCAGCCGCAAGACCGGGCGCAAGAGGATCGCCGTAGCGGCGGCCCATGAGGAGGCCGCCCTCGAGGCGGCGGTCGATGCCTGGATGGCCGGGCTGGGAGATCCGATCCTGGTAGGCCCCCTCCATGCTATCGACGAGCTGGCATCCTCGCTCGGCCTGGATATCTCGCGATTCGATAAGGTCCAGGCCAAGGATCCGGCCCAAGCCGCGGCGGCCGCGGTCGAGCTGGTCCGGGACGGGGACGCCGACATCCTCATGAAGGGCATTGTTGAAACCTCGACCCTGCTGAAGGCGGCCTTCGACAAGGACGCGGGCATACGGGCGGGCGCCCTGGCCAGCCATGTCGCGGTCATGGAGAGCCCCGCGTACCATAAGCTCTTCTTCGTCACCGACGCGGCCATCAACATCGCTCCCGGCTTGGGCGACAAGGTCGAGATCGTCTCAAACGCGGTCAGGGCGGCAAGGGCCCTCGGGGTCGAGACGCCCAAGGTCGCCATGCTCGCCGCCGTCGAGAAGGTGAACTGGGAAAGGATGAGCTGTACGGTCGACGCCGCCGCGATCGCCCAGATGCAGCGCCGCGGCCAGATCAAGGGCTGCCTGGTCGACGGTCCCCTGGCCTTGGACAATGCCGTCAGCGCCGAGAGCGCCCGCATCAAGAAGGTGGACTCGCCGGTCGCGGGCGATGCTGATATACTGGTGGCTCCGGACATCGAAGCCGGGAATATCCTGTACAAGTGCCTGCTCGACCTGGGCGGCGCCAGGGGAGCGGGAATAGTGATGGGCGCGGCGTCGCCCATCGTGCTCACTAGCAGGGCCGATTCGGCCCGAACCATGCTCGCGTCCATCGCCTTCGCGGCGCTCGCCGGCAGATAGATCCGTTCTAGGAGGTTCAATTCATGGCTGCAAAGGGCAAGCCGGAGATCGACCGCGAGAGGTGCAAGGGATGCCTCCTCTGCGTCCTCTCCTGCCCGGTGAAGGTGCTGGCGGCGGACACGTCGCCCAACTCGTGGGGCTATCATCCCGCGAAGGCGATCGCGATCGAGAAATGCATCGCCTGCGGCAACTGCTACGTAGTCTGTCCCGACTGCGCGATAACCGTATACAAGGAATAGGGAGCGGAGGATGGCTGAAGAGAAGCGCCTCATGAAAGGCAACGAGGCGATCGGCGAGGCCGCGATACGCGCGGGCTGCGACGCCTATTTCGGATACCCGATAACGCCTCAGAACGAGCTGACGGCCTATATGGCCGCGGGAATGCTGGATTCGGGCCGGGTCTTCATCCAGGCCGAGAGCGAGATAGCGGCCATGAGCATGGTCTACGGCGCCTCGGCCGCCGGCGGCAGGGCGATGACCAGCTCCTCCAGCCCGGGTATCTCGCTCAAGCAGGAGGGCATCTCCTACGCCAGCGGGGCGGACGTGCCCTGCGTCGTCGTGAACGTGGCCCGCGCGGGCCCGGGGCTAGGCGGCATCGCCCCCTCGCAGGGCGACTACTTCCAGGCCACGCGCGGCGGCGGCCACGGGGACTACTACAATATCGTCCTGGCGCCCAAGAGCGTCCAGGAGGCGGCGGACCTGACCTACGAGGCCTTCGACCTGGCCGAGGCCTGGCGCATGCCGGTCATGGTCCTGGCCGACGGCCTCATCGGGCAGATGATGGAGGGCGTCGCCCTCCCGCCAGCTCGCGACGCCTCGGAGCGGCGCGATCGCCCATGGGCGGCGGGCGGCAGGGCGGATAGCGCTCGCGGCGCCGAGGGACGGCGAGCGGCGAACCACATCTGCTCCATGATCCTCGATCCCCCGGCCCTCGAGGCCAAGGTCCGCGAGAGGTACGAGCGCTATGCCCGGATCGAGCGCGAGTTGAGCCGCTTCGAGACGGTTAGGGCCGAGGACGCCGACCTCGTCCTCGTCGCCTACGGCACCTCGAGCCGCGTCTGCCTGGGCGCGATGCAGCTGGCCCGGGCCAAGGGCCTAAAGATCGGGCTGGTCCGGCCCGTGACGCTCTGGCCCTTCCCGAGCGCCGAGATCGCGCGGCTCGCGAAGGCGGGCAAGCATTTCCTGGTCGTGGAGATGAGCATGGGCCAGATGGTCCAGGACGTGAGGCTCGCGGCCGCCGCGGCCGTCCCCGCCTCCGGCGGCGCGCCGGCCCGGGTCGATTTCTACGGCCGCTGCGGCGGCGTCGTGCCCAGCGAGCTCGAGGTCCTCGAATACGCCGAGCTCCTCCTGGCCGGCGCGAAGAAGTCCTGAGGAGATGGAAGGTATGGAAGCGATATACAAGCATCCGGAAAGCCTGGTCGACGTGCAGTCGAAATACTGCCCCGGCTGCGGGCACGGCGTGATCCATCGGATGATCGCCGAGGCGATCGACGAGCTCGGCGCCCGGGACCGGACGATCTTCATGAATCCCGTCGGTTGCGCGATATGGGCCGACCTCTACTTCGACTGCGACTCGGTGCAGGTGCCCCACGGCCGCACCCCGGCGGGCGCGACCGGCGTCAAGCGCATGCGGCCCGACCATCTGGTAATCTGCTACCAGGGCGACGGCGACCTGGCCGCGATCGGCACCGCGGAGATCGTCCACGCCGCCAACCGCGGCGAGAAGTTCAGCGTCGTCTTCGTCAATAACGCCATCTACGGCATGACCGGCGGCCAGATGGCGCCGACGACCCTGGTCGGGCAGAAGGCCACCACGGCGCCGCGCGGCCGCGATCCCGATGTCGCGGGCATGGGCTACCCGATCCGGGTCCTCGAGATGCTGGCGACCCTGCAGGGCACGAAGTACCTGGCGCGGGGCTCGGTCGATACGCCGGCTAACGCGCGCAAGACCAAGCAGTACATCAAGAAGGCCTTCGAGGCCCAGGAGAGGGGCATCGGCTTTACGATGGTCGAGGTCCTCTCGGCCTGCCCGACCAACTGGCAGATGTCCCCGGCCGACGCTGTCGAATGGCTGCGGAAGAACATGATCCCCTGCTTCGCCCTGGGCGAGATCAAGAACGAGCTGGCCGCCGCCACCAGCGATGAAAGGGGCGCCGAATGACGGAAAAGACTTTCATGGCCGGCTTCGGCGGCCAAGGCATCATCTCCCTGGGCCAGCTCTGGGTCTACTGCGCGATGAAGGAGGGACTCGAGGTCACCTTCTTCCCCTTCTACGGCGCGGAAAAGCGCGGCGGCATCGCGCGCGCCTCGGTCGTCGTGTCGACCGACGAGATCGCGAGCCCCATCGTCACCGCGCCCGATTCCTGCGTGGTCATGAATCCCGATTCCCTGCCCCTCTGCGAGGCCATGGCGCGCGAGGGGGCGACGATGCTGATCAACTCGAGCCTCGTGCGCGAGCGGCCCAAGCGGAACGATCTGAAGACAATCGAAGTTCCCTGCGTCGAGATCGCCGAACAGATCGGCGACGGCAAGATCGCGAACATGGTCATGATGGGCGCCCTGTCGAAGGCGACCGGCGCGGTCAAGCTCGATAAGCTGGAAGCGGTGCTCGAGTCCTTTTTCCCCGAATCCAAGCGGAAGTTCGTGCCGCTCAACGTCAAGGCGATTGAAGCCGGGCGC
>CAYPHO010000099.1:7109-10769 GCA_964410245.1 uncultured Treponemataceae bacterium
GATATAGCCCGGCCGATGATCGCCGGCGATCGATCCGGCGCGAATGCCTGATAAGGCGAGGGCCGTCCCCGGCCGCCATTGGCGGCAGGGGACGGCCCTCTTATATGGCGCGGTTTTCTATCGGATCAACCCAAGCCGGTCTTGCGGCGGGTGTACACATCGTAGAAGACAGCCAGCAATACGACTGCGCCCTTTACGACGTATTGGTAATGCTGTCCGAGGTTCATAAGCGACATGCCGTTATTGATGGCGCTCATGACGAGGCCGCCGACGATGACGCCGACCACGGTGCCGATGCCGCCCGAGGCGGAAACGCCGCCGATGTAGCAGGCCGCAATGGCGTCCATCTCGAAGTTGGAGCCCGCTTGAGGCAGGGCGCTGTTCATGTATCCGGTGGAGACTACGGCCGCGAGGCCTGAGAGCATGCCCATGAAGCAGAATACGATGAAATTGATGAACTCGGAGTTGATGCCCGAGAGCGAGGCCGATCTGGCGTTGCCGCCTACCGCGTAGATGTAACGCCCCAGGACGGTGTTGTTCATGATGAAATGGAAGACGAATACCGTCACGCCTACGACGAGGGCGACGATGGGAAGCCCTCGATATTCCGCAAAGCGCTCGGCCAGGGCCAATACTAGCAAGCTGATGATCGCGAGCTTGCCGATGAAGATGGGCGTCGAGCTCACCTCGAAGTCGTTGGCGATCTTCCTGCGCCGGGCCAATACCTCCGTGACGATGAAGAGGAGAACCAGGGCTACTCCTACCACGAGGGCGGCGGGGAACAGCCTGAATTCGCCCGAATCCACGATTGGACCGAACTTGAACACCTCGTCGATCGTTCCGGTGGCCAAATATGAATAGCCGTCGTCCTTAAGCGATATGGGATTGATGTTGGTGGCGAAGTAGGTCAAGCCGCGGAACAGCATCATTCCCGCCAGGGTGACGATGAAGGCGGGGATCTTCGCGTAGGCGATCCATACGCCCTGGAAGGCGCCGATCGCCAGTCCGATAAGGAGGCCGGCGACGATGGTCAGGGGCATGCCTATGCCGGTGTTGTAGACCATCGCGGTAAGGGCTCCCACGAAGGCGCAGACCGAGCCGACCGAGAGATCGATGCCCAGGATGATGATGCACTGGACCATTCCCACCGCGAGTATCAGTACGTAGCTGTATTGGAAGAAGATATTCGTGATGTTGCGGGCGCTGAAATTCCTCCCGTCCACCATCGGCGCGAAGATCAGCATGATCAAGGCGAGCATCAGGAACATCGAGTAGTTCCTGATGTTGTTCTTCAGGATGGTCCCGAAGCTGGTAGTCCGAACGATCTTATGGTCCATAGCTCCCCCGTGCCTCTCGTGTGTCGCGCCTTGCACTTACCCGACAAGGGCAAGGTGCATGATTTTCTCTTGGGTCGCTTCCTCGTGCGTCAGCACGCCCTTGATCCGCCCCTCGTTCATGACATAGATGCGGTCCGCCATCCCGAGGGCCTCGGGAAGCTCGGAACTTATCATGATTATGCTCTTGCCCTTGGCCACCATGCCGTTGAGGATCGCGTAGATTTCCGACTTGGCCCCGACGTCGATGCCCCGCGTCGGCTCGTCGACGATGAAGATCTCCGGATCCGCCATGAGGCTCCGGCTCACTACCACCTTCTGCTGATTGCCGCCGGAAAGGTTTCGCGCGAGCTGGTGCACCGAAGGGGTTCTGATGTTGAGCTCGTTGCGGTACTTCTCGGCGACCCGTATCTCCTTCTGGAAATCCAGGACGCCGGCACGGGATATCTTTTCTAGGCTCGAATTGGAGATATTGGTCTTGACGTCCTGGATCAGGATAAGCCCCAGATTCTTGCGATCTTCGGAGATATATCCCAGGCCCTCTCGCATCGCGGCCTTCGAGGAGTGCATGTTCACTTTCTTCCCGTTGATGAGCACCTCTCCCTCGCTGCGGGAGCCGTAGGACTTGCCGAAGATGCTCATCATGAGCTCGGTTCGGCCCGCGCCCATGGGACCGCAGAATGCCAGTATCTCGCCCTTCCGCAGGAAGAAGGAAACGTCGTCCACTACCTTGATGCGATGGTAGTCCGGATGGAACACGGTCCAGTTCCGCACCTCCATCACCGTCTCCCCCGGCTTCGATATCCTATCCGGGAAGCGATGGGTCAAATCCCTGCCGACCATGTCGCGGATTATCCGCTCCTCCGTCAGCTTCTCCGCCTTCACGTCGTAGGAAGCCACCGATTTGCCGTCCCTGAGCACGGTGACGGTATCCGCGACCTCGAGTACCTCGTTAAGCTTGTGGGAGATCATCACGCTGGTGATCCCCTGCTTCTTGAACTCGAGGATTAGGCTGAGGAGCTTCTCGCTCTCGTCGTCGTTGAGGGACGATGTGGGCTCGTCCAGTATCAGGAGCTCTACTTTCTTCGATAGCGCCCTGGCGATCTCCACCAGCTGCTGCTTGCCGACACCGAGCTTGCTGACGATGGTCTCGGGCGGCTCGCTCAGCCCGACGATATTCAGGTACTTGTTCGATTCCTTGATATACTTATCCCAGGATATGATGCCAAAGGCGGTCTTCATATGCCCGAGGAAAATATTCTCGTAGATTGATAGGTAGGGAGAGAGGGCCAGCTCCTGGTGAATGATGGCCAAGCCCTCTTTCTCGCTGTCCTTGACGCTATGGTAGGCGGTCTCGCGGCCCTTGTACAGGACCCTGCCCTTGTACGTCCCTTTCGGATATACCCCGCTAATGACGCTCATCAAGGTCGACTTGCCGGCGCCGTTCTCGCCGCAGATCGAATGGATCTCACCCTTCTTGACTTTGAGGCTTACGTTTTCCAATGCCCTGACTCCGGGGAAGTCCTTCGTCAGATCCTCAATTTCGAGAATGTACTCGCTCACGAAATCCGCCTTTCGCTGAATACGGCATAGCGATCCGTCGATTACTAAAAACGGTACGGACGATCGGGAAATGTCCTTTCCTTTCATCCGTACCGTTCGCGCATATGCGCTTAAAAAAGGGGACGCGAAGGCGTTCCGCCCTCGCGTCCGAGCGATTACTTCAGCTTCGCCACTTCTTCGGCGGTGTAGAATCCGGCGTCGACGGGGACGTTGATGTTGGCCTTGGTGACGGAGATCGGGTCGAGCAGGTAGGCATTCACGTACTTCTTGCCGGTGTTGCCGATTTCCTTCAGATCGCCCGAGGCGAGAACGGCTCCGGGGATGTTCGGAGTCTGCTTCTTGACGATGGCATCGGCGAGGAGGATGGCAGCCTCGGCAAGCTTGTTGGTGTCCTTGAAGACCGTCATGTACTGCTCGCCGTTCTTGATCGATACGGCGGAGTCGATCTCGGCATCCTGGCCGGAGACGACGGGCAGCTTCTTGCGGTACTTGGCGTCGGCCTTGCACGCCTCGAGGATCGCGCGAGCCAGGGTGTCGTTCGGGGCGAGGACGGCGTCGAGCGTCACGCTGCGGGCGTCGTTGCTGAGAAGGTTCTCCATGCGCGTCTTGGCGATGGGGCCCTGCCAGTTCTCGGTGGCGATGCGGGTGAACTCAGCGGTGTCCTTCGAGGACTTCGGATAGGGACCCACGACCTTGAGCTTGCCGCTGTCGATGTAGGGGTTGAGGACGCTCATGGCGCCGTCGAAGAAGAAGAAGGCGTTGC
>CAYPHO010000100.1:0-10734 GCA_964410245.1 uncultured Treponemataceae bacterium
GACAATCATCGTTCCCTTCTGTCTCCGCTGCTCCCCCTCGCTACGGCGTCCTCGGCCGGCCGCTCGCGGCCGGCCTGCGGTCGCCTCCGCTACCCCCACTCGTCGCCGGCGGTATTCGCGATACACCGAGCGCCTACCTCAAGTCCAGCTGATGGATGCCGCGGTTTCCGATTATGATCCTGTCATCGCGGAAGTCCACGCCGTAGGAGCCGTCGCCGCAGGGAAGATCGTAGACGATCCACGAGAAGGTCCGGCCGCCGTCGCGCGACAGGAGCGGCCCTAGGTTTCGAACGCTGCTGGCGCCGTTCCATCCGTCGTCGGTGAAGGTCAGGATGTCGGAGCCTCGGCATACGATCGGCTTGAAGGTTCGCAGGCCGCAGGCGGCGTCGGCGACGCTTTCCCCGATGGTGAGGCGGATCATGTCCTGCTCGATCTCCGGCGTATCTATCCTGCCGAAGGGAATGACTAAGAGGCGGCCGTCGTCGGCCGCGGCGAGATCCCCGTTTTCCAGGACGCCGAGGCTGTACACCATTCCGCTGAAGGATGCGGGGAGGGCCTTCCAGGTGAAGCCCATGTCGACGCTGCGTAGGATCTTGCCGTAGTCCGAGGCGTAGAGGATCTTGCGCCTGGGGTCGAATGCCACGACCTGATGCTGATTGATTCCCGTCGACGATTTGAAGCTCTTACCGCCGTTGTCCGAGATGAAGAGGCGCTGCGAGGCGAAGATCCACTGATTGCGGGAGTCCGCCGGATCGATGAGGATCCACTGAATGCCTCCCCGAACGATATCCCCCTCGCCCAGGACCGCCGTGGCGTCCTCCCAGGTCTCGCCGCGGTCGCGGGAGCGCATCAGCTTATGGCTCGAGTCCGACCAGTCGTCCAAGCGGGAGACGAGGTAGATGACCGATTCATCCTCGGAAACGGCCATCGGGTAGGCCAGCCGGAACCGGCCCGACCTCGGCATGCCCGGCTTGTCGGATATCTTCCGCCACATCGGCGCGTCCCTTCCGTCCCGCCTCCAGGCGCCGTGGTCGGTCGTGGCCATGTAGGCGCGATCCCCGCGGATGAAGATGGACATCCCGCATTCGGCGAAGCCGACCCCCTTGTTGCCGTAGAGCTTCATATCCTCGTCATGGGTCATGACCAGCTCGTCGACGGTCTTGAACCCGTCGCGGCTCGACCATGCCCCCGTCACGGAGTAGACGATCGACAGCGAGCTCTTCCGGTCGAACGCGAAGGAGCGGAGGCTGGAATACGCCATCGTATGCTCGGGAGGGAACAGCAGGGCCGGAAGCTCCCGCCTCGCGAAGCTTTTCATCCCATCCTCCGAGACGCGAAGGGCCGTTTGTCCGTGCTTGTTCCCTACGAATACCCGATTCGGATCGCGGGGATCCCATTTGGCCGAGGAGAAGTCCAGGTACTCATTCGGCGATCGTATGATGATTTCTCGGCATTCGAGGGCGGTACCGGCGACTTTCGCCAGGATGATCTTGGACTTCGGCCAGCCCGACGACGCCCCGCGCTCCGACATGGTCAAGAGTAGGGTCCCGGGATCCGAGGGAGATACGTCCATGCAGATGGCCTGGAGGTCCTTTAGCGAAGCGGGCATTGCAAGCGCGACGAATGCGGGATTAGCGGCCTTCGCGTTGCGGCAGACATAGACGGAGCCGTCGGAGAAGGAAGCATAAACCAGGTCGGGATCCGACCAATGGGGCAAAATGCATCGGATTCCCGCGAAGGGTCCCAGGTCGAGGGCCTTGAAGTTCGCGACCGATCCGTCCCCGGCGAATACGAGCTTGCGCTTGAGCTTCGCGGCCATCTCGGCTTCCACGCCCCCGCGATCCGCGTAATCATGCCCGAAGCCTCCCGGGGAGGCGAAGACCCTGGAGCCGTCGGCGTTGAAGCGGACCGAGCCGAACGCGATCACTCCGGTCGTACCTGACTGCCCGGGGGCGACGGGCACGACGGCGAAGGGAGGCAGGGCCGGATCCATGACCGGGGACCAGGTCCTGCCCCCGTCCAGGCTGCGGTCGATCGCGCTCCCTCCGATCGCGATGACGCGCGGGTCCGCGGGCGATATGTCGAAGCTCGCGTATCCGTTCCGCCCGGCGAGGCTCAGGTGATGCGACACCGGGCGCCAGGTCTCGCCTCCGTCCGCGGACTGGACCAGCCCCGCGCCGTCGAGGAGCAGGCTGATTGCGCCGTTATCGACTTTCGCGTCGTAGATGACGTTCGTGTATCCCGGCGAGACGTTCTTCCACCGTCTGGGGGCGTCGGGAGCCCAGGCCTCCCAAACCTGCTCTTCGAGACCGGGGGGCAAGCCGACCTCCTCCCAATTCCTGGAAGGCATCTTGAAGAGCGAGGCGACCGCGATATCGGCCCATTGCTTCTTCACGAAGGAGGGCGCGTCGTCGGGAGGAAGGATGCTTCCCTTCGATTTGACGGCATCCTGCGCGCATATCGAGGCGCACAGGACGAGCAGGAGCGACGCGGCGACGATCGTTCGACCGATCATAGGCTTTCGATTCTCAGGATAAGGCCGACTCGAGGAGCCGACAAGAGCGTATGCGCGGATTGACGGCTCGATATCCCGCGTCTAGGATGACGCGACGGAGAGCCTATGAACATCGGCATCAGGAACGAGGAGCCGCGGGATTACCGGGTGGTCGAGGAAATAACGCGGGATGCGTTCTGGGACATCCACGTCCCCGGCTGCAACGAGCATTACCTCGTCCACGTCATGCGGGATCATCCCGATTTCATTCCCGAGCTGGATTTCGTCATCGAAGTCGACGGAATGGTGGTCGGGAATATCATGTACACGAAGGCCGCCCTGATCGATGAAGGCGGAGTCGAGAAGCGCATCCTTACTTTCGGGCCGGTATCCATCTCCCCCGCCTATCAAAGGAAGGGCTTGGGGAAGAAGCTGATCGAGCGCTCGTTCTCGAGGGCGAAGGATCTCGGCTATCCCTTGATCGTGATTTTCGGCAATCCGGGTAACTATGTCGGATCGGGATTCAAGGGCTGCGCTAGGTTCGATATCTCTATCGGCGACGGCGTCTTCCCGACCGGCATGCTCGTCAAGGAATTGATCGAGGGGGCGGCGGAGAAGCGAAGGTGGACCTACAAGGAAAGCGAGGTCTATCACGTCGATGACATCCTAGCCGAGGCCTTCGATGCGTCATTCGAGCCTCGAGACAAGAAGTACAGGGCAAGCCAAGAAGAGTTCTTCATCCTGAGCAACTCCAGGTTCGCCAGGGATCCCGCCCTCAGGCGAGGCTGAGGATATCCCTCGCCATCCTCTCGGCCGTCTCGGCGGCCTTCGCTCCCAGCTTGGCCGGTACCGAGCAATGATCGACGACGTACCTGCCGACCACTTCGCATCCGAGGTATTCCATCTCCCGATCGAAGATCGCCTGGACCAGATCCGCGTTCCCCGCCGCGTCGCCTCCGCAGGTGGCCAGCAAGGCCGCGCGCTTCCCGAGCATCAGCCTCTCCGGGACCGGCGCATCGGTCCATTTCACCAGGCAGTAGTGGCGATCGATGAAGGCCTTCATCAGGGAAGAGAAGTCCCACACGTAGACCGGCGTGGCGTAAATAGCCATATCGGCGGCGCGCAGCTTCCCGAGTATCGCCTCGACATCGTCCTTGCGGGAGCAGCCCGGCTTCCCGGGCCTCCTTTGGCAGGCATCGCAGCCGAGGCAGCCTCCTATCGAGAAGTCCGCCAGATCGACGCGTTCCAGCGAATGCTCGCCGGCGATCTTCGCCTCGAGCATCGATAGCACGGCGGCGGTGTTCCCGCGCTTCCTGGCGCTCCCCTGCACGGCGGCGATCATCATCGCGAGCCTCCTTCATTCGCGCGCTGGAGCCGATAAGCTTCCCTCGCGACGGGATTATGCCTCGAGCCCAGTATGCGCCCAGCGCGCGGGCCCGGTGAAGCCCCGTCGGGCTCGATGGCATGCCGGCTCGGGCGAGGCTCGCCCGGACAGGCATCGCTCGTCGACGGCGCTGTCTACCTCGAATATTTCTAATGTAAATATACGTGAATTTAAGATATCTTCCCTTATTATTACGATTGAGGGGGTATCGTACTAATTAATCGAGAATAACTAAAAGGAAGGCTTAAAATGCCAAAAAGAGAAGTTGTCTCGATAATGAGCGGAGACGATCCGATACACGTAAATCCTTCTTCAATGACGCATAGCATCGTGATCCTGGAAGCCGAAAAGGCGAATTTGCAAGACGGAGACGATAAGACTCTTGTGGATGAAATTCAAGCATTGGTAAATCCGACATTCTGGCCCTTCGTAGCGATGCAATGCAGGGAGGGGAATGTCTCCTCGCGCAATTATATAGCCCTTGTTTCCACATCCGTAGGGCCAGAATTAATCGAGCCCGTTGTCGCCCAAATGGGCGCATCGGACGATACATCTATTTTCTTGCGCAGTCAAATAATGTCCCTGGATGGCGGGAAAACGAGTCAAACGGTGTACGCATTGATCGTATTCAGGGACGACAACCCCCGGATCATCATCTCCGTCAAAGAACCGGCGATCGAGCTTCCATAAAGTTCATGAGCGGTTCCGATGCGGAAAAGCCGCATCGATTTTTTCGGAGGCCGAGTATGAAGACGGTTCTTTGCCTTTTCATTGCCTGCCTGTATCTTGCCTATCCCTTAACAGCGCACGCGGATGACCCGCTTCCCTCCGTAAGCCGATTCCCCCTCGAGCGCCTAGATGAAATGAGGCGCGCCCTGGACGCCGCGCGGGGCGATACGGAGGCCGTCGAAGCCTGGCTCGCGAAGGGGATAAATCCGGACGCGCAGGGCGAAATCGAATTGGCATATTCGATCGGCAAAGAAGATCTTCCGGTCGTTTACCGAACCCTGGCGGAGCGCGCCGTCCCGGAATGGGTCAACGGCATCTGGTTCGATCAAGGCGGCGGTCGGCTCGTCCTTGCGTATAAAGGCATATCCCTTGACAGGATCCTATTCGCGCTGGCGCGAGTGGATCTGTACGCTCCCGGATTCACCCGCGAAATATCCGGTGATAGACACATCATTCAGTTTACGAGCGACTTGACCTTGGAGATCGGAGAAGACGTACTGACTTTGACATCTCCCTATGGATCGTTCGAGTTTCAAAAAAGCGCCGAGGAGAAACCGTCAAGAGGCTGGATCGCGGATTTCATATTCCTTCGTTTACCGGAGCCGGTATACGGGACGGAACCGCTGATTAATTGGACCGCAAAGGGAATTCCGGTGAAGGTCGCCGTCCATGAGGGCGAACAGCTCTTTATCATCGCCATGGCCGCCGATCCGAAAAGCGGTCCCATCTACCTGATCCTTTGGGGCGTTCCCTACTTCAGTCCACTGTACTGCGCGGCCGCCTACGGACGGGCGGACGTCATACGATCGTTGATATCTCGAGGCGCATCCCTGGCGCCGCAGATCCCGAAGCGAAAGACAGCCCTACACGTCGCGGCCGAAAGAAGCCGGATCATGGCCATCGACGCCCTTCTCGACGAGGGATCTGATATCGACGCGCGAACGGATGAGGGTACGACGCCCCTAATGGCCGCCGTCGAAGGCCCCGGAGCGGGACAAGACCTATCCGAACCCACGAGCGATAAAGCGAGAGAGGAGACGGCCCTCCACCTCATATCCCGAGGCGCCGATCTCTCGATTAAAAGGGGAAACAAGGAAACCGTACTATTCGCCGCCTGCCGAAGGCCCATGCCGGCCCTGCAGGACCGCCTGCTAGAAGAGGGCGTCGACGCGGAGATTCGGAATGACGACGGCGAGACGCCGGTCTTCGCCGCGATTCGGGCCAATCAGCCGCGGGCCCTGGATGCGCTCATACGGTACGGAGCGTCCTGGAGACTGCAAAACCCGAAGGGCGAGACCCCGAAGGTTGTCGCGAAAAAGCTGAGATTCCGCGACTGCCTGGGCGTCATGGAATACGAGGAGAGCTTCCACTGGTCCCTGGGGGCGCAGATAAACCTATCGAAGGCCGAGGACGAGGGCTACGGAATGGCCCCGGGCCTCGGGGCCTTCGCGGATCTTCATGGCAGGCTGTCCCGATCGCTCATGCTCACGGCGGAACTGGAGTATGCGATCCGGGGAACGGAGGCCGATCCGGGCGATCCCTGGCTCGTCAGCGCCGAGGGATCGCCCTATTACGAGTACGGGCACATCGGCGCGGCCTGCATGCTGGATTTCGCCCTGGTACGCAAGTGGGGCTGGCGGCTGTCCGGCGTCGCGGGCGCGGGCTACCGCTTCCAGATCTCGGCGTCCATCCTTACTGACAGCGGCTACTGGGAGCCCGTCGAAATTTCCGACCTGCTGAACAGCTCCGGGCCCTACGCGACGGCGGGCATCGGCATGAACGGCTTCATGGCTAGCGGAGTATATACCGGAGTCGAACTGCGGTATTCGAAATCCTTGGGCGGCGAATGGACAAGCCGGGGAGGCGGCTTGGATTCCCTGTCCCTGCTGATCCGGATCGGCTCGTGACCGAGACTTCGATGGGCGCCATCCGCGTATGCCCCTCGCATCCGGACCATCCCCGTCTCGCCGATTCGCCGCTGCGGCTGCGGAAGTCGATGCCGAGGCTGGCCCGTCGAGCGGCGGCTAGGGCTCGATCCTGTAGATGTGCAGTTCGTATGGCTCGAAATGGTCCGTGATTCTCCCGTTCGCCATCTGGATGTCGCGCACGTCAGTGAGTTCCTTGACAGTCTTGGTGTCGGTCTGGCCGCCCACCGAGATCACCGCGTTCACGGCCAGGCCGTCCACGTGGGACGAGTCGCCGTCTCCCTGGGCGAAGACGTAGACGTAGCCGCCGTGGGCTTTGGCTATGGCCATGACCTCGACGCCCCCGTCGGTCGTCACGGTGGTTCCCGGGATGGTCGGTTCCTTGAGCGCGGCGCCGAAGGCGAAAACTGAATCGTTCGCTTCCTTGATCGCCTCGGCCATCCCCGGCTCGCGCAGCGCCGCATAGCTTCCCAGGTTGGTGGCCGAAACCGGCGAGAAGTCGTGGCAGAAGAAGATGTAGCCGTCGGCGCCGTGGACGATCATGTTCCAGACGGCCGGCTTCACGTAGGAAGGCGGCATGCGCTGGAACATCCAGTTCGCCCCGGGATCGTCGGCGGCGTTCTTCCAAGGAGCCGAGGCCTCGAGGTAGCCGTAGACCGGTTTCCCGTTCGCCCACTTCCCCAGGTTCTCGACGGAGCGGCCGTAGATCCAGATGCCGTGGTTCTCCAGGCGTTCCCAGGGGTCGGTGATACCGTAGAGATCGGACGAAACGACGTCGCAGGGCGAGAGGTAGAGGTTGAAGTCGCTCGCCTTGGAGCCGGTGCTGCCGTACTCGTTCCCGTACCAGGCATCCTTGGCGAGGGGCTTTCCGAAGTTGGCGTAGATCGGCCTGGTCCCGTCGGCGGCCCGCAGGGCCACGCCCCTGGCATTCCAGGCCTCGGGGGTGTTGGCCGCGGCTTCGGATGCGACGCCGCTGTTGCGCTTCATGTCCGGCTCGTCGCCGAGGAGATAGCCGATGATGGTGTCCTGGTACTCGGGGTGAGCGTTGATCCAGTCGACGGCCGCCTGGTCGTTTCCGGCATAGGCCTTGAGCTCGTTTTCCTTCAGGGTCTTGGCGACCTCGAGAGTGTAGCCGGAATAGGCCCAATCCTCGGCCGGCCATTTCCAAAGGCCGATATAGAGGTTGACTCCGATCTCTTTGTAGCGTTGGGCGACGGTCTTGCCCTCTAGCACCTTCTCGGAGGCTTGCATCCAGACACCGACGGGAAAGCTCCGGTCCTCGAGATCGCCCGAGAGTACGAGATACGAACCTGTGACAAGCTTCGAGTCCAGCATCGACGCCTTCGTCGCCTTCACATAGAGCTTGACCGGCTCGGTTACGGCATAGCTGTCGCCTTCGCTAAAGTTCGATCCGTCAAGGGAGTACTTCAGCGTGGCTCCTTCCGTCGCGCAATGGAAGGAAACGACGGAACCGCCGGGAAGGATGGATCCCGGCGCCACGCTGAATTCGGGAGTGCTCACTTGCGTGATGACTTCATCTTGACTCTCGGGTATCAGACCACTCGGCGAGCTTATGTCCGAGCAGCCAAAGAAGATTAATGCTAATAACGTTATGATCGTGCTTATTATTCTCTTTGCTCTTTGGAGCGACTGTCTCTTTACCCCTTCACTATTCAGGAACGATCTGTTTGACGAAGCGATGGTATCCATGCCGAGGTCCATACGAATCCCTTCATCCCCTAGTATCAAGGGATTTGATCCTTGATCGATACCAATTATATAGCAAAAAACATACCAAGCTATTTATCCAATTATTGCTGAGAAATATCCGTTATCTCTCTGTTTCCTTAAAACTATTATTACAGTTGTGTTTACGAGGTGCAAAAACCGTAAATTGCGGAAGACTCCTGCCTGATAACGCGAAAGCAGGCTCGACCAGCCCCAATCGCGGTGCGCGCTCCGGCGAAGGTCCTTCGACGGCTAGACAGCCGCCGCCTTATCGGCTCGATCGGTCTTGAACCTGCCTACGTCCGCGATGAGCGCAGATGCCAGCTCGCGGTTGCTGTCCGACAAGGCCAGGGCCTTCCCGGCCGCGTTCCCGATCGCCTGCGCGGCGGCGGACACCTCGTCCATGCCTTCCTGTATGGACCGCGTCAGTTCCGCGAGGCGGCGGATCTCCTCGAGGATCGCCGAGGATCCGGAGGTCATCTCCTGCGACCCGACGCTGACTTCCGAGGTTATGTCGTTGATCCTGGCAAGCGATTCGAGGATTTCCCCGGAGGCGGAGCTCTGCTCCACCATGGACTGCTTGATCTCCTGCTCGGAGTCGGCGACCCTGGCCAGCGTGGCGGCGACGAGCGCGAAGGACTTGTTGGCCAAGTCCGCCTGCGAGACCATCGCCTCGATGCTCTGCGATATCTCGGAGACGTCCTCCCCGATGGCGGAGGACTGCTGGGCGGAGTCCTCGGCGAGGTGCCGGATCTCGTCCGCGACCACGGCGAAGCCCTTGCCCGCCTCGCCGGCATGGGCGGCCTCGATGGCCGCGTTCATGGCCAGGAGGTTGGTCTGGGCGGCGATGCCCGAGATGATCTCGTTGGCCTCGCCCAGGGATTGCGACTGGAGCGAGATCCGCCTCACCATATCGCCGAGATCGTCCAGGGTGGTCTTGCCCGCCTCGGCGGCCTCCTGGAGATCGACGAAGCTCGCCGCGGACCGGTCGATGACCAGGGCGATCGACTTGATGCTGGCGATCATCTGCTGGATGCTGGCCGAGCTCTGCGAGACGTTGGAGGCCTGCGTCTCGATGCTCCGGTTCAGCGACTCGATGTTCCTGGTAATCTGCTCGACCGTGCCGGCCGTCTCGGCGACGCTGGCGGACTGAGACAGTATCTTCTCCTTGAGCGACCGGGCGGTCGCGCCGATGCCCTCGGCCGCCCGGGAATTATCGCGCGTCGAGGCGGCCATCTCGTCCGAGACCTGGTCGAGCCGCAGCGATACCCGCCGGACGGCGGCGACCATGGCCGCCAGCTTCTCGACGAAGGCGTTGAAATTGCGCGCCAGATCGCCGGTCTCGTCCTTGGAGTCCGCGCGCAGCCTCGAGCCGAGGTCTCCCTCTCCCTCGGCGATCAGGCGTATCGTCTTCGCGGTCCTGGAGACGGGCGTCGCGATCAGCCTGGAGAGGATCAGGGCGAGAAGGGCCAAGAGGACGACCAGGCAAATATTGCTGATCGACAGCATCATCTGAAAACTCGTGAAGCCGCTCTCCAGCAGCACCGTCCTTAGCGGAACGGTCGTCATGAAGGCCCAGGTCTGACCGGTATCGCCGATCCCGATGGGAGTAACGGAGCGGAACGCCGCGCCCCCGAAGGCCTCGGACATCGTGTCGGCGGAGTACGCGCTCCCCTCGCCGATAGCCTCTGCGAAAGCCGCCATATCGGGTTCCTCGTTGACGTTCCCGCCGACCTTGTCCTTGTCGTAGTAGGCGATGTAGGTCCCGCCCTGGCTGAAGAGGCCCGAGCCCGACCGATCGTAGGGCTTGGCCGCTTCAACGACGGACAGCATGAACGAGAGCTCCATGTCGATGCCGACTACTCCCGCGAACTCGCCCGAGCGCGACAGGATCGGCGCGACCAGGCTCGTCATCAGGACCTCGTCCTCCTCGCTGCCCGTGTTGGAATAGGGATAGGGCTCCATGATGGTCGGCTTCCCGCGATCCCGAGGCATGGTATAGAAGTCCTGCGTCCTCTCCTCGTCCGAGGACATGAGGCGCGCGAGCTCCGATCCCGATTTCGTCCACGTCAGGTCGAAGACGCCTATCTCGTTGCCGTACCTACTGTCCGATACCGCGAATCGAAGTCGTCCAGGACGCCGGGCTCCCACATCGTCCAGACGGCGTAGAAGGACTCGTTCGACGCGGCGACGGCCTCCAGGACGCGGTCGAAATTCCTCCGGCGCTCCTCGGCGTCGATGCTCTCGTAGCCGGAAAATATGGTCGCGAGGGTCTCGGCCACCTTCAAGGGCTCGCCAAGATACGCGGCCATCGCCGCCGCGTAGCGGGCGCTGATGTCCATGGTCCGCGCCCTGCCGATATCGGTCATTTGGCCCCTGATATTCAGGATCATGACCGTGAATACCGAACTCATAACAGGGATGAAGGCCCCTAGGAGGATGATGAGGAATTTCGACCTGATCTTCATGGAATG
>CAYPHO010000101.1:0-10734 GCA_964410245.1 uncultured Treponemataceae bacterium
CGCGCTGGCGGCCTCCGTCTACGTCTACGGCCTGGACGCCCTCCGCGTGACCGCCATAGCGGTCGCGTCCTGCGTCGTCATCGAGTTCGCCGTCCAGAAGTGGCTGCTGAAAGGGAAGACCTACGCATTCGACGGCTCGGCGATCGTCACGGGAATCCTCCTGGCCTTCAACCTGCCCAGCGGCATACCGGGTTGGATGGTGGCGCTCGGGAGCTTCGTCGCGATCGCGATCGCGAAAATGTCCTTCGGGGGGCTGGGCAACAATCCCTTCAACCCGGCCCTCGTCGGGCGCGCCTTCCTCCTGGTCTCCTTCCCCGTCGCGATGACCAGGTGGCCCGTCTCGCCCCGCAGCCCTGCTTATGCTGACGCTCTCGCCGCCGCGACCTCGCAAGGCTACCCGATGACCGACGCCCTGACCGGCGCGACCCCGCTCGGGCTCCTAAAGGAAGGGCTGAAAGGCGGCGGCTCCTTCTCCGCGCTATCAATCCCGCCGCCCTCGCTCGAGGACCTCCTCTTCTCCTTCAAGGGCGGCTGCATCGGGGAAGTATCCGTCGCCGCCCTCCTCCTCGGCCTCGCCTTCCTCCTTATCAGGAAAGTCGTCAATTGGCGGATCCCGGTCGTCGCCATCCTGACCGTCGCCGCGGGGACGGGCCTCTTCTGGCTGATCGACCCCTCCCGCTACGCGAACCCCCTCTTCCACCTGGCGAGCGGGGGCCTCGTGCTCGGGGCCGCCTTCATGGCGACCGACTACTCGACCTCGCCGATGACCGGCAAGGGCATGATAGCCTTCGCGGCGGGAATCGGCGCGATCACCGTCCTGATCCGCCTCTTCGGCAGCTATCCCGAGGGAATGTCCTTCGCGATCCTGATAATGAACGCCTTCGTCCCCCTAATAAACAAGTTCAGCAAGCCCAGGCGCTTCGGAGAAAGCCGATGGCGATAAAATCCGATTTCAAGAACATGGTGATCGTCCTGACGACGATCGCCTTCGTCGCGTCGGCGGGCGTCGGGGCCGTGAACGAGGTCACGAAAGCGCCCAGGGAGAAGGCGAGCGCGGAGAAGAAGGCGGCCTCGCTCAGGCTCGCCATTCCCGAGTTCGACAACGACCCCCTCTCGGAGAGCTACGAGATCCCCGCGGGCGAGGCGATCCTGACCTGCTATCCCGGGAAGAAGGGCGGCGAGCTCGTCGGCACGGCGGTCGAGACCTTCTCCGACAAGGGCTACGGCGGCCCCGTGCGCGTCCTTGCCGGGTTCCTGCCGGACGGGACGATATACGACACCGTCGTCCTCGAGCAGAAGGAGACCCCGGGCCTGGGCGACAAGATGGGCAGGAGCAAGTCGGACTTCTCGCTGCAGTTCAAGATGAAGGACCCGGCTTCCTTCAGGCTCTTCGTCAAGAAGGACGGGGGCGACGTGGACGCGATCACCGCGGCCACCATCAGCTCCCGCGCGTATTGCGAGGCCCTGCGCCTCGCGTACGAAAACTACCGCAAGGGGCGGCCATGAACGCCTGGCAGAACATCGGCAAGGGACTCGTCAAGGAGAATCCGACCTTCCGGCTGCTCCTGGGCTTCTGCCCGACGATCGGCGTGACGACCACGGCCATCGACGGCCTGGGGATGGGCGTCGCGACCCTGTTCGTCCTCGTCGCGTCGAACGCGGTCGTGGCCCTCATCAAGGATATCATCCCCGACAAGGTACGCATCCCCTCCTTCGTCGTCATCATCGCCGCCTTCGTCACGATCGTCGACCTGCTCATGTCCGCCTACACGCCGGCCCTGCACGAGAAGCTCGGCATCTTCATACCCCTGATCGTCGTGAACTGCATCATCCTGGCCCGGGCCGAGTCCTTCGCCTCCAAGAACCGCGTCCTTCCCTCGATCCTGGACGGCCTGGGCATGGGCATAGGATTCACCCTCGCCCTCGTCCTGCTCGGCGCGATCCGCGAGGCCCTCGGCGGCGGAACGGTCTTCGGCCACAGGATCTACGGGGGAGACGGGGCGCTGCTCTTCGTCCTCGCCCCCGGCGGCTTCCTCGTCCTCGGCTACCTGATCGCGCTGATCAACATCCTCTCGAGGAAGAAGGCCTAGGCATGGAATACGTACTGATCATCCTATCGGCGGTCTTCGTCAACAACATCGTCCTGACCCGCTTCCTCGGCTGCTGCCCCTTCTTCGGCGTTTCGGGCCGCCTTTCCACGTCCCTGGGCATGGGGATGGCCGTCGTCTTCGTCATGACCCTGTCGACGATAACGACCTACCTCGCGCAGACGCTGGTGCTCGAGCCGCTCGGCCTGGGCTACCTCAGGACCATCGTCTACATCCTGGTCATCGCCGCGCTGGTCCAGATGGTCGAGATAGTCATGAAGAAGCTCAGCCGGCCCCTGTACCAGGCCCTCGGGATCTACCTGCCCCTCATCACCACCAACTGCGCCATCCTCGGCGTCGCGATCCTGGTCGTCAACAAGGGCTACGGCCTCGTGGAGAGCGCGATCTTCGCGGTAGCCAACGCGCTCGGATTCACCCTCGCCCTCGTAATCATGGCCGGACTGCGGGAACAGCTGGAATTCAACAGCGTGCCCGAGTCGATGAAGGGCGTCCCCATCGCCCTGGTCCTGGCCGGGATCCTCTCGCTGTCCTTCATGGGCTTCTCCGGCATCGTACCCTAGCGCGAGGCGCTTAGGCGGGGCTCATCCGAGCCCCCGCCGGGCCTTGATCCGACCCCGCTCCCGCGGCAGAATCCATCCCATGCCGTTACCTCCCCGCCCCCCGCGCGTAGTATCCGACAGGAAGGCGCGAGAGGGAGGATCCATGGATATCGACGGATTGGCGCTGATGAGCCGGGAGGGCGATCGCGAGGCCTTCGGACGGCTCTACGACATCTTCTCGAAGCGGATCTACGCGTACGTCTACTATCGCACCCTGCGCAGGGAGACGGCCGAGGACCTCGTCGCCGCCGTATTCTTGAAGGCCCTCGAGGGCTTAGGGGGCTACGATCCGGGCCCAGGCGGGTTCTCGGCGTGGATCTACGGGATCGCCCGCAACGCGATCGCCGACCACTACCGCCGGGAGTCCCGCTTCGTGTCGATCGAGGACGGATGGGGCGGCGTCTGGGACCTCGTCGCGAATAGCGACGTCGTCGCGAATAGCGACGTCGCCCTCGACGCCGAGAACCGCGACCTCTGGGAACGGCTACGCCCCCTCCTGGCGGGCCTGGCCGCCGAGCAGCGCGAGATCCTGGTCATGCGGATTTGGGACGGCATGTCCCACGCCGAGATAGCCGGAGTCCTGGGCAAGTCCGAGGGCGCCTGCAAGATGGCCTTCTCGCGGGCCCTCGCCTCGCTCCGCGCGGCGGCGGCCCTTTCCCTCCTCGTCGCCTTCCTGGCGGCAGTGCCGCCAATCGAATGAGGGAGGACAGAATGAAGACCGACATCGAACGCATCCTTGACGAGTTGTACGAAATAGATCCCTCGCTACGAGGCCGGGCCGGCGAGCTCGAGCGCGCGGCCGGCGAGCTCTTGTCGGCGAAGCCCCACGCGAAGCCGGACGAGCTCTTCGAGAGGGATCTCCGATCAAGGCTCCTCGCGGCCTTTCCAGAGCGATCCGGCGCGGCAGGCGCGGCCAGCGCTAGGCGCCCGGCGCGGCGGACGGCCCGGGTCGGCGGCGCGGGACGCGGGGGCTTCAGGCGCTTCGCGGCGAGCCCGGCCTTCCGGATCGCGACGAGCGCCCTCGCGGCCTGCCTCGTCCTGGCCCTATCCATACGCCTCGGGCCGAACCTTCTTGGCCCGGGGAAGGAGCCGATCCCGCTCGGCGATTCGGATATCGGAGCCGTCTCGATCCTGCAGGATAGGCAAGCGGTCGCCGAGGCCGACGCCCCGGCGGCGGCCAAGCCTAAGGCCGGCGCGGCGGCGGCCGCTGACGCAACGGCGGCGGCGGGCCCGTCAACAGCGGCGGCCAAGTCGCCGTCACCAGCGGCGTCGGCCGCGGCCGCGCCCAATCCGCCGTCCCCCGCGCAGAAGGCGAACGCCAAGCGCGATGGCCTCGCCCGAGAACCCGGAGCGGGAGAGGCGGGTCCCGCGGTCGCGGCGAAGGCGAAGGCCGCCGTCGAGCTCGAATCCCGCTCGGAAGCCCAGCGCTCGTACGACTACATAGCGCCGGCCGCAGTGCCCATGCCCAAGCAGGCCCCAAGCCGCTCGAAAGAGGCCGTCGCGGGAGGCGCCCCGGCCGAGGAGCGATGGGAGGGATACGGATTCGCTCCCGAGGGCCCGGCGGGGATCGAGGGGGAAACCGCCCCCGCCTATAAGGACCTTCGGGCGCTCCGGTCCGCCGACCCCGACTTCAATACCGAGGGCTACGATCCCATCGTCGAGACTTCCTTCGCGAAGGCGGCCCTGGAGCCCCTGTCCACCTTCTCGATCGACGTCGACACCGCCTCCTACGCGAACGTTAGGCGATATATCGAGGGCGGCTCGCTGCCGCCGCAGGACGCGGTCCGCATCGAGGAGCTGATCAACTACTTCTCCTACGACTATCCCGATCCCGAGGCCGGCGAGCCCTTCGCCTTCCGCCCCGAGCTCGCCTGGTGCCCCTGGGATCCCGAGCACCTACTCCTGCGCGTCGCCCTCCAGGCCAAGCGCATTCCCGCCGAGGAGCTGCCCCCCTCGAACCTGGTCTTCCTGATCGACGTCTCGGGATCGATGGAGGACGAGAACAAGCTGCCCCTCGTCAAGGAATCCCTTAAGCTCCTGGCCCGCGGCATGAGGCCCCAGGACCGCATCGCCATCGCGGTCTACTCCGGAGCGGCGGGACTCGTCCTGCCCTCGACCCCCGGCAACGAGACGAGGAAGATCGAGGCCGCGCTGAACAAGCTCCAGGCGGGCGGATCGACGGCCGGCGGCGAGGGCATCGAGCTGGCCTACGAGGTCGCGAAGGGATCCTTCCTGAAGCAGGGCAACAACCGCGTCGTCATCGCGACCGACGGCGACTTCAACGTCGGCGCCTCCTCTGACGGCGAGCTCGTCAGGCTGATAGAGAAGAAGCGCGCCGAGGGCATCTTCCTGACCGTCCTGGGATTCGGCATGGGCAACTACAAGGACTCGAAGATGCAGAAGCTGGCCGACTCGGGCAACGGCAACTACGCCTACGTCGACAGTCTCTCCGAGGCCGAGAAGGTCCTGTCGCGGCAAATGGCGGGCACGCTCTACGCGGTCGCCAAGGACGTGAAGGTCCAGATCGAGTTCAACCCCGCCCTCGTCGGCGAGTACCGCCTGGTCGGCTACGAGAAGCGGGCCCTGGCGGCGCGGGACTTCGCCGACGATACGAAGGACGCGGGCGAGCTCGGGGCCGGGTCGAGCGTCACCGCCCTCTACGAGATCATCCCCGCGGAAGGCGGCGCTGCCGCCAGGACCGACCTCAAGTACCAGTCTTCCGCTCCTTCCGCCGCCGCGTCATCCGGCGAGCTCATGACCATCAAGTTCCGCTACAAGAAGCCCGCTCAGGATACGAGCATCCTAAAGGAGCAGCCCGTTTCCCTGGAACCCTCGGCCTTCGCGAAGGCATCCGTCGACTTCCGCTTCGCGGCGACCGTCGCCGAGTGGGGCCTGCTCCTGCGCGACTCGAAGTACAAGGGCCGGGCGTCCTGGAAGGACGTGGTCGCGCAGGCCGCCGCCTCGCGCGGAACGGACGAGGAAGGCTACCGCTCCGAGTTCCTGAAGCTGGCGCGCCTCTCCGAGACCCTGGCCAAGAAAGAGCGTTGAGCGAACTCGCGGGCGGCCGGCCGGCCGCCCGCGAGGATGCAGCGCGGGCGGCGGCGGCGATCCGCCTCCGCCAAAGAAAAGAGGCGGCCCAGCGGGGCCGCCTCTTTATCGCAGTCGCTTGATCCAGGTTTCGGGGCGCCGCCGCATGCCGCGCTATGCCGCCGCGGCGGCGATCGGCCGCCTTACTTCCCGTAATAAGCCCTGAGGTACATCTCCTTGATCTCCGCGATCAGGGGGTAGCGGGGATTGGCCCCCGTGCACTGATCGTCGAAGGCGTCCAAGGCCAGCTCGTCCAGGGCCGCGAGGAAGGCGCCCTCCTCCACGCCCGCTTCCTTGATCGAGGCGGGTATGCCGAGCGCGCGCTTCAGGGCCGCCACTTCGGCGACGAGGGCCTCGACCAGCCGCCCTTCCTCGTCGGCCGCGCCTCCCCGGGCAGCCGCGCCGCTGGTTGCCGTCGCGGGCGCCAGGCCCAGGTAACGCGCCAAGCGGGCGTAGGCTTCCCTTGCCCTGGGCCGCTCGTAGGCGGAGAAGGCCGCCATCTTGGCCGGCGCCTCAGCCGCGTTGAAGCGGATGACCTCCTCGATCATGAGCGCGTTAGCCACCCCGTGCGGAAGCTTGAACTTCGCGCCCAGCTTGTGCGCCATGGAATGGCAGACGCCCAGGAAGGCGTTGGCGAAGGCCATGCCCGCCATGGTCGCCGCATCGTGCGCCTTCTGCCTCGCCTCCGGATCGGCCTCTCCCTTCTCGTAGGCGCGGGGCAGGTAAGAGAACAAGAGCCTCGCCGCCTCCATGGCCAAGGGCGCGGTGTAGTCGGTCGCCATAACCGAGACCAGGGCTTCCAGCGCGTGGGTCACCGCGTCGATGCCGCCCGCCGCGGTCAGGCCCTTCGGCATGCCCATGGCCAGCTCGGCGTCCACGATCGCCATGGCCGGGGTGAGCGCGTAGTCCGCCAGGGGATACTTCTTCCCCGTCGCGTCGTCGGTAATGACCGCGAAGGGCGTCACCTCGGAGCCCGTGCCCGAAGTCGTCGGGATGGCGACCATGATCGCCTTCTTCCCCAGCTCGGGATACTCGACGATGCGCTTGCGGATGTCCATGAAGCGCAGGGCCAGGTCCTCGAAGCTCGCCTCGGGACTCTCGTACAGGAGGTGCATCAGCTTGGCCGCGTCCATGGGCGAGCCGCCGCCCAGGCCGACGACGACGTCCGGGCCGAAGGCCGCCATGCGCCTGGCGCCCTCGCGGACGACCGACAGGGTCGGGTCGGGCAGGACCTCGGAGAAGAGCTCGGTCCTGATCCCTAGCCCCTCGAGGGCTCCGGTAACCTTGGCGGCGATGCCCAGGTCGACTAGGGCCTTGTCGGTAACGACGAAGGCCCGCCGCTTCCCCTTAAGATCGCCTAACGCGAGGCCAAGGCAGCCGTACTTGTGGTAGACCTTCGGGGGCAGCCGCATCCACTGGGGATTCTCGCGGCGCTCGGAGACGGTCTTGTAGTTTAAAAGGTGCTTCGGCCCCACGTTCTCGCTCACGCTGTTGCCTCCCCAGCTGCCGCAGCCCAGGGTCAGGCTGGGCTCCAGCCGGAAATTGAAGACGTCGCCGATGGCCCCGTGGGAGCTCGGCATGTTCACGAGGACCCGTCCGACCCGCGCCCGCGCGGCGAAGGCGTCGATCCGGTCCCGGTTCGCCTGATCGGTGTACAGGACGGCCGTGTGCCCCAGGCCCGCGAACTCGATGAGCTCGGCGGCCCTGCCGACCGCGGCCTCGAAGTCGGCCGCGCGGTACAGCGCCAGCACCGGGGACAGCTTCTCCCAGCTGAAGCTCTCATCCTGCCCCACCCTGTCGACCTCGGCTATCAAGATCTTCACGCCCGACGGAGCGTCGATGCCGGCCATCGCGGCTATCTTGGCCGCGCCCTGCCCGACGATCGCCGCGTTGATCCTGCCGTCCTTGACCAGGACGGCGGCCAGCTTGGCCTTGGCCGCCTCGTCCAGCACCAGGCAGCCCTGCGCCTCGAAGCGCGCGCGGACGGCGTCATAGACCGCGTCGACGACGATGACGCTCTGCTCGGAGGCGCAGATCACGCCGTGGTCGAAGGTCTTGGAGAGGATGATGGAGTTGACCGCCATGTCCAGGTCGGCGCTCTCGTCGACGACGGCGGGCGTGTTGCCCGCGCCGACGCCGATCGCCGGCGTGCCCGAGGAATAGGCGGCCTTCACCATGCCCGGCCCGCCCGTCGCCAGGATCAGGGCGATATCCGGATGCTTCATCAGCCGGTTGGAATCCTCGATCGTCGGATCGGAGAGGCAGCCGATAAGGCCCTCGGGCGCGCCCGCGGCGACGGCCGCGTCGCGCACGATCGCGGCCGCGCGGGCCGTGCACTTCTTCGCCCTCGGGTGCGGGGAGAACACGATGGCGTTGCGCGTCTTCAGCGCGATCAGCGCCTTGAAGATCGCGGTCGAGGTCGGATTCGTGGTCGGCACGATGCCCGCGATCACGCCCAGCGGCTCGGCGATCTTGGCGAAGCCGCCCGCCTCGTCCCGCTCGACGACGCCGACGGTCCTCATGCCTTTGTACTTATTGTAGATATACTCCGAGGCGAAGAGGTTCTTGACGACCTTGTCCTCGACGATGCCCATCCCGGTTTCCGCGACCGCGTCCTGGGCAAGGGGAATGCGCATGGCGCTGGCCGCGAGGGCGGCGGCGCGGAAGACAGCGTCCACCTTCTCCTGATCGAAGCCCGCGTAGATCGCCTGGGCTTCCTTGGCCTTCCGGACGACCGCTTCCAGCTCATCGGCCTCGGAGCTCGACCGCGCGGCGATCGGCGCTTCCTCGGCCTTGGTCAGCTTAGCTCGCTTGCGCTCAGTGATCACGATGCTGCTCATTGGGCACCTCCTATATCGGGCCTTGCTATTCGATATTTTATTATCGACCTACTTTTATCGATAAGAAACATATTGATTAAGGCGAAATTGGTCAAGCCCTTTTCGCGGATAGCTGCGTTTTTTGCTGTAATGTAGATTTCGTTAACGATTCGCTTTTGCGGAATCAGGAGTTACGCTGTGCTTTCAAGGGACAGAGCTCGAAATTCCAGAAATCATGCGGGGGCGAAGGTCGCGCCGGCCAGCCCTGACGCAGGCGGGCCCGAGCGCTGCGCGCCCTTCTCGCCCCGCGCCCCCTCATCCGGAACAAAAAAGCGGGAAACCCTTTCTCGGGGTCCCCCGCTTGCCGTGGTCTGAAAAAGCCGCGGCCTCGCCGCGCCCGATACCTATGCCAAGATCGCTTCCTTGGCGCTCACCGCGCTCGCGTCGCCGGCCAGGACCGTGCGTCCCGAGGCCATGGCCTTGGGCAGCTGCTCGGCGGCGTAGGCTCGGACCAGCTGGGCCTTCCGGGCGCGCAGCGCTTCTTCGGAAGCGCCGCAGGCGTCGCGGAAGAGAAGCCAGGTATTTACGACCCCGGCCGCCATGTCCATGAGGTCCGCGCCCAGGTAGTCGGCGGATACTCGGTCCGCGGCGTGGAGCTTGTCGCAGGCTTCCTTGAACAGGGCGGTCGCCTCGTCGAGCTGTTCGCGCGTCCCCTCGAGGCCTGCGGGCGCAGGGCAGGCGGCGGCCCAGGCGTTCAATAGGACGTCGAGGCCCCGGCCTACCATCTTGCCCAGGGCGGCGACTACCTGGAGCTGGCTCGTGCCCTCGTAGATGTTCGTTATGCGCACGTCGCGGAAGTGGCGCTCGGCATTGAACTCTTTCATGTAGCCGACGCCGCCGTGGACCTGCATGCCCTTGTAGCAGACGCGGTTGCCCATCTCGGTCGCGTAGTACTTCGATAGGGGCGTCAGGATGTCGGCCAGGTTCGAGGCCTGCTTCTTCTTCGCGATCAGGGCGGGATCCGATGCCGCCCCGGACTTCTCCAGCTCTTCCTGCTTCTGCTCGCAAGCCTTTAGGCGGTCGACCCAGCCCGCGGTCTCGAAGATCAGGGCGCGGGCGGCCTCGATCTCGCCCCGCATCGATACCAGCATGCGCGCGACCGCCGGCAGCTCGCCGACCGCGGTCCCGAACTGCTGCCGCTCGGACGCGTACTTCTTGGCCTCGCGGAAGGCGGCCTCGGCGATGCCCACGGCCTGGGAGGCGACCGCGAGGCGGGCGCCGTTCATCAGCGACATCGCGCAGCGCATGAGGCCGAAGCGCCGCTTGCCGACCAGGATCGCGGGAGTGTCCTTGTACTGCAGCTCGCAGGTCGGCGAGGAGTGGATGCCCAGCTTATTCTCGATGCGGCGGACGCGGACGGTCCGGTCGCGCTCGACCAGGAACATCGACAGGCCGCGGGCGTCCTTCGAGCCCTCCTCGCTGCGCGCCAGCACCAGGTGAATGTCGGCGTTGCCGTTCGTGATGAAGCGCTTGACGCCGTTTATTCGCCACTGCCCCGTCGCCTCGTCCAGGTGGGCGCGGCACTGTACCGAGCCCAGGTCCGATCCGGCGTCGGGCTCGGTCAGGACCATGGCGCCGAAGACCTCCCCGCGCGAGAAGCGTGGCAGGATATTCGCCTTCACCTCGTCGTCGGCGAACTCGTTGACGGTCGAGGCGATCTCCTGGAGGCCGAAGATGGTCATGAGGCCTCCCTCGGCCCGGCTGACCATCTCGATCATGGCTTGGTACAGGGTCTCGGGCAGGTTCAGGCCGCCGTACTGCCAGGGCAGCATGCAGCCGAGGATCTCGGACTTGCGGAAGGCCTCGATGGCGGCCTGGGTCGCGGCCGCGTAGGTGACCGTGCCGTCCTCGTAGTGGGCGCCCTCCTCGTCGGCCTCGGCCGCGCGGGGCGCGATGATCTCGCCGCAGATCTCGCCCAGGACGTCGAGGGCTATCGCCCAGTTCTCCTTGGCGTCGGCGTAATCGCGCGGCGCCATGGCGTTGTCCTCGGCGAAGGAATAGCCCCGCTCCTTCATCTCCACGACCTCGGCGAGGTCGGCGCTGTCCACGCGGAAGCGGAGG
>CAYPHO010000102.1:0-10343 GCA_964410245.1 uncultured Treponemataceae bacterium
CCGCATACCCGTCGCCGTCCTCGGCGCTACCGGCGTCGTAGGCCAGAGGTTCGTGCGCCATCTCGCCGGGCATCCGCGATTCGAGCTTTTGTACGTAGCCGCGAGCGAGAGGAGCGTCGGGAAACCATACGCCGAGGCCTGCGATTGGCGTCTTCCCGGAGAGCCCTACGCGGGCTTCGGCGCGATGCGCGTCGTCCCCTGCGATCCCGCAGTCGCCCAGGCTCCCTTGGTCTTCTCCGCCCTGGACGCCGCCCCTGCCCGCATAATCGAGGGCTTCTTCGCCGAGGCCGGCTCTTTAGTGTTCTCGAACGCATCGGCCTTCCGCATGGAGGAGGACGTTCCCCTCCTGATTCCGGAGCTGAACGCCGGGCACCTCGGGCTCATCGACGTCCAGCGCAGGAAGCGCGGATGGAAGGGCGCGATAGTGACCAATCCGAACTGCACGACGGTTCCGCTCGCGGCGAGCCTCGGGCCCCTGCACCGCGCCTTCGGCGCCGAGGCGGCGATGGCCGTCAGCATGCAGGCCTTAAGCGGCGCCGGCTATCCGGGCGTCGCCTCGCTCGACGCGGTCGCTAACGTGTATCCCCTCATCAAGGGCGAGGAGGAGAAGGTCGAGTCGGAATCCCGCAAGATATTGGGGAGCTTCGACGGCGAGCGGGTCATCCCGGCGCCCTTCCTCATCTCGGCGCAGTGCAACCGCGTTCCCGTAGTCGACGGGCACATGGTAGCGCTCAACTTCAGGCTCGGCGGCTCGCCCGACCCCGAGGCTGTCGTCGCGGCCCTGGAATCCTTCGTGCCGGATACCGAGGGACTCGGCCTGCATACGGCGCCCGAAGTCTTCCTCCAGGTACGGAGCGAGCCCGACCGGCCCCAGCCCCGCCTCGACGCGGGGGAGGACGGCGGAATGCGAGTGATGGTGGGCAGGGTACGGAAGTGCCCGCTCTTCGGAATAAAGATGATCGCCCTCGGGCACAACACCGAGCGGGGCGCGGCAGGGGCTTCGGTCCTGAACGCGGAGCTCGCTCTAGCAAAGGGGTATCTATGACCGGTCCGGTTGTAATGAAATTCGGCGGCACCTCGGTCGCCAACGCCGAGCGGCTCCGCGGCGTCGCCGCGCTCGCCCGCGAGCGGGCCTCCGAGGGAGTCCTCCTGGTCCTCTCGGCCTTCTCGGGCGTCACCAATTCGCTCTTCGACGCGGGCCGCGCCGCGACCTCGGGGAACGAGGCCGAGGCCCTCGCCCTGCTCGGCTCGATGATCGCCCGCCACCGCGAGACCGCCGCCGAGCTCCTCGGCTCAGGCTCCCTGCCCGCGCCCGTCGAGGCCGTCATAGCTGCCGCGGAGTCCGACTTGGGCTCGGTGCTCCGCGGCGCGGCCCTGCTCAAGGCCCTGCCCGAGCGGAGCATGGACATCCTCGCGGGCCGCGGCGAGCTCTTGTCGACGGCGATCATGGCAGCCTTCATGGGCGTTCCCTGGATCGACGCGCGCGAGGTCATGCGCACGGACTCGCGCTTCGGCTGCGCCAAGCCCCTGACCGACAAGATCGCCGAGCTGGCGGCCGAGAGGATCTCGCCCTTGGTAGGCCCCGGCATGATCGCGGTGACCCAGGGCTACATCGGCTCCGACGCCTCGGGCGCCGCGACCACCCTCGGCCGCGGCGGCTCGGACTACAGCGCGAGCCTCTTCGGCGCCGCGATCCGCGCCTCCGAGATCCAGATATGGACCGACGTCGAGGGCGTCCTGACCTGCGATCCCCGCATCGTGCCGGCCGCGAGGCCCATCGAGATCCTCGGCTACGACGAGGCGGCAGAGCTCGCCGCCTACGGCGCCAAGGTCCTGCACCCGGCGACGATCCTGCCCGCGGTGGAGCTGGGCATCCCGGTGACGGTCCGCCACAGCATGGTGCCCCGGGGCCGCTTCACGACGATTTCCCGGGGCTCCGCCTCGGGCCGGCCGGCGACCGCCCTCGCCTCCCGCGGGCCCGTCACCGTGATCACGGTGCGGACTCCCCGAATGCTCGGGGGCTCGGGCTTCCTTGCCAAGATCTTCGAGGCCTTCGGCCGCAGGGGCGTGAGCGTCGACCTGGTCGCGACCTCGGAGGTGAGCGTCTCGGCCACCGTCGACGGAAGCGCGGCCATCGAGGAGCTCGTCGCCGACCTCGGGGCGCTGGGCGATGTCATGGTCGAGCGCGACAGGGCCGTGGTCGCCGTCGTGGGCGAGCGCCTGCTCAAGACGCCGGGCGTCGCGGGAAAGGCCTTCGCCGCGATAGGCGACATCGGCGTGCAGATGATCAGCCTGGGCGCGAACGAGATCAACTTGAGCCTCGTGGTCGAGCGCGCGAGCGCTCCCGAGGCCCTTCGCAGGCTTCACGCCGCCTTCTTCGAGTGAAGGCGAGGGAGGACGGGATGAGGATCGGCATTTTCGGCAGGGGAAGGCTGGGCGCCGCGGCGATCGAGGCCGCTTCCAAGGAAAGCGATATCGAGGTCGCCTGGACCGTCGACCTGGGCGAGTCCCCCTCGGGCCCGGTCGAAGCGGCCCTCGACTGCAGCGCGGCGGGCGCGGTGGGCGAGCACCTGGCCTGGGCCATGGAGAGCGGGACCAACCTGGTAATCGCCGCGACCGGCTGGGACAAGGCGCTCCTGGATCAGGTCAAGGCCGACCCCGGCAGGATCGGGGTGATGATATCGCCTAACTTCTCCCTGTCGGTCGCCTTCGC
Source organism: uncultured Treponemataceae bacterium (assembly GCA_964410245.1). GTDB lineage: Bacteria > Spirochaetota > Spirochaetia > Treponematales > Rectinemataceae > CAZXXZ01. The sequence goes on from CAYPHO010000102.1 coordinate 2,714, forward strand.
CCGGCGCGTGGCCCTGGCGCTGGGGCGCTTCGCCGCCCTGGACGCCGAGAGCTCGCTGGGCATCGTCGAGCACCACCATACGGGAAAGGCCGACGCCCCCAGCGGCACCGCGGCCCTCCTCGCGGACGCTCTGGCCGAAGGCTGCCCCCGCTACTCGGGCTGGAACATGGGCAGGGCCGAGCCGGACAAGGTCAACATAGCGAGCCTTCGCATCGGGGCCGAGATAGGCTACCATGAGATCTTCTACGAGACGGCCCAGGATCAGCTGGTCCTCTCGCACCGCGCCCTGTCGCGCGGCATGTTCGCCAAGGGAGCCCTCGTGGCCCTGCGGTGGATGGCCGGGAAGAAGGGGCTCCATACCTTCGACGAGGTGGCCGCCCAGGTCATCGATCCCCTGTTCGAGAGATAGGAGGCGGGACATGGACATGGAACGACTGCGGGGCCTGGGAGTCGCCCTGGCCACTCCGTTCAAGCCGGCCTCGGGACCCGGGGAATACGGCGCCGGGGCGGTGGACATGCCGGCCTTCCGCGCCCTCGTACGGCGCATGGCCGAGGGAGGCGTCGACTTCGTCGTCGTCTTGGGATCGACCGGCGAGGCCGCGACCGTCGGCCTCGAGGAGCGCGACGCGATGGTCGCCGCGGCCAAGGAAGAGGCGCGGGGCATGCCCGTCATCGTCGGGACCGGGCATAACTCCACGGCCCTGGCCGTCGAGCTCGCGGTAAGGGCCTCCAAGTCCGGCGCGGACGGCATCCTCGTCGTCACGCCCTACTACAATAAGCCCCAGGCCGCCGGGATCGAGGCGCACTTCCGCGCGATCGCCGCGGCGGTCCCCGGCATGCCCATCATCGCCTACAATGTTCCGAGCAGGACCGGCATGAACCTGCTCCCGAAGGACCTCGCGCGGCTCTGGGCGATACCCGAAGTCATCGCGGTCAAGGAATCCTCGGGCAACCTCGCCCAGATCGGCGAGATCATCCGCACCATGCCCGCGGGCAAGAAGCTCTTCTCGGGCGACGACGCCCTCGCCCTGCCGGCCATCGCCCTGGGAGGCCACGGCCTCATCTCCGTGGTCGGCAACATCCTGCCCGAGCAGACGAAGGCGCTGATCGAGGCCGCGCTCGCGGGCAGGCGCGAGGAGGCGGCCGCCGCGCAGGCGCGGCTCCTGCCGGTCATCGACGCGCTCTTCCTCGAGTCCAATCCGGTTCCGCTCAAGGCCGCCATGGCCTTCGCGGGACACTCCTCCGACGCGGTCAGGCTGCCCCTGGCCCCGGCCTCGGACGCGACGCGCTCTAGGCTCGCGGAGCTCCTGCCCGCCTTCGGCCTGGGAAAGCGATAGGTACATGAGGCTCGAAGGTCTCGAAGCCTTCTACTCGCGCGGGATAGAGGAGATTCTCTCCGATCCCGAGCTTCCCGCGGCGCGGGAGGCCCTCCTCGCGGCGCTCGAATCGGGAGCCGCGCGTTCCGCCTCGCGCTCTCCGGACGGGACGTGGACCGCCAATGCCTGGGTCAAGCGCGCGATACTGGCCGGCTTCAAGTCCACCGGCACGGTCGAGGTGTCGGGCTGGCCGGGAGGCGCGGCGGATAAGTCCGCGTTTCCCCCGCGCCGCTTCGGCGCCGACGACGGGGTGCGCGTCGTGCCGGGCGGCAGCTCGGCCCGCCGGGGAGCGCGCATCGAGCCCGGCGTCGTCATCATGCCGCCCGCCTACATCAACGTCGGCGCCTGGGTCGGCGCGGGAACCATGGTGGACAGCCACGCCCTCGTCGGCTCCTGCGCGCAGATCGGCGAGCGCGTGCATCTCTCGGCGGCCGCGCAGATCGGCGGCGTCCTCGAGCCCGCGGGCGCCCGCCCCGTCATCGTCGAGGACGACTCGTTCATCGGCGCCCTCTGCGGCCTCTTCGAGGGCGTGGTCGTCCGCGCTCGAGCCGTCCTGGCGCCGGGCACGATCGTCACCGCATCCACCGCGTTATACGACGTCGTCAAGGGCCGCGAGGTCCGCGGCGAGATCCCCGAGGGCGCCGTGGTCGTGCCCGGCTCGCGGCCGGCGAGCGGGGCCTACGCCGCGGAGCGCGGCATCTCCCTGTACGCGCCATGCATCGTCAAGTACCGCGACGCCAAGACGGACGCCGCCACCGCCCTCGAGGGCGCGCTCAGATAGGAAAGGAAGCATCATGACCGAGAAGCGATTCCCGCTCGACAAGGACAAGCTCGAGGCGATCTGCCGCAAGCACCCTACGCCCTTCCACCTCTACGACGAGGCCGCGATCCGCGCCGGCGCGAGGGCCCTCTTAAAGGAGTTCTCGATACTGCCCGGGGGCTTCGAGGAGTTCTTCGCGGTCAAGGCCCTGCCGAATCCCTTCATCCTGAAGATCCTCGCCTCCGAGGGCTTCGGAGCCGACGCTTCCTCGCTGCCCGAGATCATGCTGGCCGAGCGCGCGGGGATCAGGGGCGAGGGAATCATGTTCTCCTCGAACGACACTCCCGACGCGGAGTTCGTCGCCGCGGTCAAGGCCGGGGCCATCGTCAACCTCGACGATATATCGCACATCGCGGCCTTGGAGAGGTCCGCCGGCATCCCCGAGCTCGTATGCTGCCGCTACAACCCCGGCCCGCTGAAAGAGGGCAACGCCATCATCGGAAAGCCCGAGGAGGCGAAGTACGGCTTCACGCGCGAGCAGCTCATCGAGGGCTACCGCCTACTCAAGGCGAAGGGCGCGAGGCGCTTCGGCCTCCATACCATGGTCGCCTCGAACGAGCTCGATCCCGAGTACTTCGTCGAGACCGCGCGCCTCCTCTTCGAGCTGGCCGCCGAGATATCGAAGGCCGTCGGGATCCGCTTCGAGTTCGTCAACCTGGGCGGCGGCATCGGCATACCCTACCGGCCCGAGCAGGAGGCCGTGAGCCTGTCCCGCGTGGCCGCGGGGGTCAAGGCCGCATACGAGTCGATCATCGTTCCCGCGGGCCTCGCGCCGATGAAGGTCTTCCTGGAGTGCGGCCGCGTGGTTACGGGGCCTCACGGCTGGCTCGTGTCGCGGGTCATCCACCGCAAGAGCACCTACCGCGAGTACGTGGGCCTGGACGCATCGATGGCCAATCTGATGCGTCCCGCCCTCTACGGGGCCTACCACCACATCACCGTCCTGGGCAAGGAAGAGGCCAGCCGGACCGAGACCTACGACGTGACGGGCTCGCTCTGCGAGAATAACGACAAATTCGCCATCGGCCGCGAGCTGCCCCCGATCGAGGTCGGCGACCTCCTGGCCATCCACGATACCGGCGCCCACGGCTACGCGATGGGCTTCAACTACAACGGCAAGCTCCGCTCGGCCGAGCTCCTCCTGCGCGAGGACGGGAGCGTGGTCGAGATCCGCCGCGCGGAGACCGTCGACGACTACTTCCGCACCCTGGACTTCGGCAAGCTTCGCAGGTTCAAATAAGGAGTCGTCGATGAGCGATAGCGGTTACGTCACGCGCGTTAGGCGCAATCAGAACTTCGCCAAGCTTTCGGCCGGCTACCTCTTTCCCGAGGTGGCCAAGCGGCGCAAGGCCTTCCAGGAACGCAATCCCGGGAAAAAGGTCATCAGCCTGAGCATCGGCAACACGACCGAGCCTCTCTCGCCGGCGATCGCCGCCGGCCTGCGGGAAGGCGCCGAGAGGCTCGCGACCGCCTCGGGCTACTCCGGCTACGGCGACGAGCAGGGCATGACGGAACTTCGCGCGGCCATAGCGAAGCGCATGTACCGCTGTCCCGTCGAGGCCGACGAGGTCTTCGTCTCGGACGGGGCGAAGTGCGACATCGCCAGGCTCCAGTCCATGTTCGGCGGAGGGGTCAGGATCGCCGTGCAGGACCCGGCCTACCCCGTCTACGTCGACGGCTCGGTCATCGCGGGCGCGGCCGGCCCGGCGAGGGCCGACGGCTCGGGCTACGAGGGCATCTCCTACCTGCCCTGCTCCCCCGCGAACGGATTCTTCCCCGACCTCTCGGCGGCGCGCGGGGCCGACCTCATCTACTTCTGCTCCCCGAACAATCCCACGGGCGCATGCGCTACCAAGTCTCAGCTCGCCGAGCTCGTGGCCTTCGCCCGCGCCAAGGGCGCGATCGTCATCTACGACGCGGCCTACGCCGAGTACATCTCGGATCCATCCCTGCCGAAGTCCATCTTCGAGATCGAGGGCAGCCGCGAGGTCGCCATCGAGGTCAACTCATTCTCGAAGCCCATCGGCTTCACGGGCGTCCGGCTGGGCTGGACCGTCGTGCCGGCCCAACTGAAGTTCGCGGACGGCACTCCCGTCTCGAAGGACTGGAACCGCGTCATGACCACCCTCTTCAACGGGGCCTCGAACGTCGCGCAGGCCGGCGGCCTCGCGGCCCTATCGGACGAGGGGCTCGCGGAGATGAAGGCGACCGTCGCCTACTACATGGGCAACGCGGCGGTCATCAAGGGCGCCCTGGACGATCTCGGCATAGAGAACTACGGCGGCACGGACGCGCCCTACATTTGGGCGCGCTTCCCCGGCGAGGCCTCCTGGGACGCCTTCGGCCGCATCCTCGAGTCCTGCGCCGTCGTCACGACGCCGGGCTCTGGCTTCGGGCCCTCGGGCGAGAGCTTCCTTCGCTTCAGCGCCTTCGGCCACCGCGCGGAGGTCGAGGAGGCGGTGCTCAGGCTGAAGGCCGAGCTCAAGTGAGCCTCTTCGCGCTCTCGGACGCGGAGGCGGCCGCGATCGCGGCGCGCTCGGGCGGACCCTGTTTCGCCTATCGCCTCGATATCGCCCTCGCCTCCTTCCGCGCCCTGCGCGCCGCCTTGCCGGCCCGGGCCGTCATAGCCTACGCGGTCAAGGCGAATCCGGGAGCGCCCCTCATCGCCGCCCTCGCCTCGGAAGGGGCCTCCTTCGACTGCGCCTCCTCGGGCGAGCTCGCGCGCGTCGCGGCGGCGGGAGTCCCGGGCGGGCGCGTCCTCTTCGCCGGCCCCGGCAAGACCGAGGCCGAGATCGCTTCCGCCCTGGATATCGGGGCGCGGATCCAAGTCGACGGGATCGAGGACCTCGAGCGGATCGACTCGCTCCTCGCCTCGCGCGAGGCCCGGCCGGGCGGCGCGCCGCGCTCCTCGCCCCTCCGGGTCAGCCTGCGCGTCCACCCGGCATCCGGCGTCTCCGAGGGCGCGCGCATCATCGGCGGCTCGGGACCCTCGGCCTTCGGCGTCGACGAGGAGGAGCTCCTCCCCTTCCTCGAGGCGGCTCAGGCCTTCAAGCGGATTCGCATAACGGGCCTCCAGGTCTTCGCCGCCAGCAACGAGCGGGACGCGGAGAGGCTCCTGGGCAACTACCGCAGGAGCTTCGAGATCGCGCTCCTGCTCTCGCGCGAGGCCGGGAGCCTCGAGCTCATCGACCTCGGCGGTGGCCTGGGCATTCCCTATGCCGAGGGCGAGGCCGAGCTCGACCTCGCCGCCCTGGGCTCGGGGCTCGGCCGCGTCCTCGAGGAGAATCCCTGGTTCGATGGCCGGGTAATCGTCGAGCCCGGCCGCTTCCTCGCCGGTCCCTGCGGCGCCTACCTCGGCCGCGTTACGCGAACGAAGATAAGCCGGGGGACCAGATTCGCCGTGCTCGAGGGGGGCGTCAACCATCTCCTGCGTCCCCTGCTGACGGGGCAGCCATTCCCCGCGCGCCTTGTCGGCGGGACCGGGGACCCCGTTCCCTGCACGCTTGCCGGACCCCTCTGCACCGCCCTCGACCGGCTGGGCGAAGTACTCATCCCCGAGCCGAAGAGCGGCGACCTGATCATGCTCGGCCAAGCGGGGGCCTACGGCTTCACCGAGGCTATGCGCGCCTTCCTAAGCCATCCCGAGCCCGAGGAGATCTGGCTCGAGGGTCCCGCCTCGTGACCGGCGACGGCCGCGGCTCGGGCGACGCGCCCGCGCCGCGACGAAGCGGAGGACAGCCTCTGGCCGCCGCGCTCGCGGCCCTGATCCTGCTCGCCGCGGGCGCATGGGCGCTATTGGGCTCGGCCGCAGCGGGCGGCGATGTCCTAGGCGAGGATGCGGAAGCGGCGGCTGCAACAGCGCCCGCGGCCTCGAGGGCACGGCCCTCCACGCCGGAGCGCGGCTTCCCCGAGGCCCGCGAGGTCATGGCCCTCATCGCCCTGGACCGCGATGTCGATGACTACCGCGCGCACTCCGCCGTCAAGGGCCCTGCCGGGATCTACTACAAGCGGCAGGTCGAGCTCTGCCTGAGCATGCGCCCGCTCCGCGCGAAGTACGAGCTCGCCTTCGCGGAAGCCCAGTCCGCGCGCTCGGGGAAAGCCGCCGACTCGAGACCTATAAGCGGAACCAAGCTCGCCTCCTACCTCGCCAAGGCGCCCTCGCCCTTCGCGAAATCCGATTTCTGGTTCACCCCGAAGGAGCGGCTTAAGCACGCCCATCCCTACGCACTCGACGTATTCTTTAAATCCTTCCGCCGGGAAAACGGGCGGCACATCGGCCCGAAGATCCGCGCCCTCTACTCGGGCATCGTCGTCGCGGCGGCCGGCGACTGGAAGGGCGGCCCCGGCGCCGCCTCCTATACCGGCGGCGGCCTGAGCCCGGCCGCGGGCAACGGAGTCGTCGTCTTCGATCGCGCGTCGCGCCGCTACTATACCTACCTCCACCTCGATGAGGTCCTCGTCGCGGCCGGCGACCTCGTTAAGGCCGGGGATATCATAGGAAGGGGAGGCAACACGGGCATGAACGCCCGGCGCCCCGACCACGGCGGCCACGTACACCTGGAAATCTTCGACTGCGAGCGCGATACCGCGCTCCGCGGGACCGAGATACAGGACATCATCAAGCGCTGAGAGCGCGACGCGCGGGCGCAACACGTACCGCGATTCAGTCCGCCACCTCGAAAATCTCCATTACCTCGTTGAAAGCGCGAAAGGGAGGGCTATACTTTTTACCGTCGGCCTTGCGCCGACGGGAGGAACGAATGAAGAGATCAATATTGATACTGTGCGTAATGACGCTTGCGATATCCGGCGCCTTCGCGCAGGTGACGCTCTCGGATTTCGAGGACGCATTCCAGGGCTTCGCAGGCGACATGGCCGGCACCCTCGCGGTCAACTCAACCATCGGCTCGAACTGGTCCGACGCATATATCGGAGGATTCCCGCACTTCGGGGCCGGCCTCGCGGTCGGGGCGGCCTTCGCGAACGCGGACTCAGCGAAGACCCTCTTCAGCGCGATGGGAGGCAGCCTGCCCTCCGAGCTCGACAGCCTCGGCGTCCCTATACCGGCAGCCGTCGTCACGGCGAAGATCGGCATTCCCTTCCTGCCCATCGACGTCGGCGTCAAGGGCGGCTATATCCCGGCCTCGGTCGGCGAGGCGATCAACGCATCGAGCGGGATGAGCGTCGACTACACGAACATCGGCATCCAGGTCCGCTACGCTATCCTCAAGCAAAACGTCCTGCTGCCGAACCTGAGCATCGGCGCCTCGTACAATTACCAGAAGGGCAGCATAAAATCACCAACTGGAATTGGGAACACGAATTTTACTATGACAACTGATCAAGGCGTAGACGCGACAACTATTGAAGTCAATGAACCAAAATTATCCCTAGATTGGACATCCAATACATTCGACTTCACAGTTCAGGCAAG
>CAYPHO010000102.1:10353-10714 GCA_964410245.1 uncultured Treponemataceae bacterium
GGAGCTTCGACACATCACGTAACTACTTCTGATCCCGAGGCTAGCATTGAATGGTCGGCCAATGTTTTTGACTTCACAGTCCAGGCCAGCAAGAAACTGCTTGTCTTCATCCCCTATGTCGGCGCAGGATTGTCAGTTGGAAAGTCAACGGTCACTGGTGGCGTCGAATCGACGGTTTCGACTGATTACAACTCAAATGATCTCGATGGACTGGAGGCCCTCATCGAATCGAACGGAGGCACTGCCCCCGATCTGAGCTCTACTGGCATTATCTACGCCGCCGATTCCACTACCCCCGTCTTCCGCATCTACGGCGGCCTCTCGCTCAGGATACTCGTCGACCTGGACCTCCAGGCGATGT
>CAYPHO010000103.1:0-820 GCA_964410245.1 uncultured Treponemataceae bacterium
GATCGCGAATCCGGCCGGCGAGACTTATACCGGCGTATCCCCGTATAGCGGCAGGCCCATGGCGTTCTCCGGCTCGACGCTCTTTTTCGCGGAGAATCTCTGCCATCGCGTCGCGCGAGTCGATTCCGATCTCGCGACCGGCCTGTCGATCCTCGCCGGAAGCACGGACAATACCGCGGGGCTCGTGGACGCGGTCGGGACCAACGCGCGCTTCAACGATCCGGTGGGCCTGGCCACCGACGGGACCAGCCTATACGTCTGCGACATCCTGAACCACGCCGTGCGCAGGATCGTTATTTCGACCGCCGCCGTGACGACGCTCTACGTCGAGCCGTCGGCGATGCCGACGGGCATCGTCTGCCTCGGCGACTATCTGTACGTCGCGAACGGTACCAGGAACAACATACTGAAGATCCATAAAACGACCGGGGCGATGACGGTGCACGCGGGCAGCGCGACCGGCGCGAGCGGGCTCGTCGACGGATCCGCGAGCGCCGCGCGCTTCTCCAGTCCTTTGGACATCGCCTGCGACGGGACGTACCTGTACGTGAACGAGGTGAACGGCGGGATCCGGCGGGTCTCCGTCGCCGACGGAAGCGTCGCGACGATCTGCTGCCAGGCCGCCTTCTATGATAAGCCCGCCGTCAGGACATACGGGAACATGGTCTTCGCGGGCGGAAAGCTCTATTTCTGGATGACGCAGGACGGGAATCTCAAGATCGCGACCTTGCAGTGAGGCCGGGGATCGAGCCGCCGGCCCGGCTTTCGGAAAAAAGGGAGAGAGGAGTCGTCATGATGCGAAAGAAGAATCTATCGTCGA
>CAYPHO010000103.1:830-7642 GCA_964410245.1 uncultured Treponemataceae bacterium
TGCGCGGCATAGCTCGTCCTTGCGCTGACCGGATTCGGCGGCTCGGGAAGCGACGCGCCGTCGGTGGAATAAGGAGCGTTGCATGAGAAATATGAAAATCTTCCCGATTATCCTCGCCGTCTCGATCGCGGTCTCTTGCGGCGGCGGAGGCGGATCGCCGCCGGCTTCGGAACCCGCTATCGATATCTATGCCTTCGGCCAATGCACGACCCAACCGGGGAACAACTTCGACATGCGGCTCAAGAAGTACGACGCCGCGGGGAACGAGGTCTCGGCCGGCTGGGACCTGAATTTCGACGACGGCAACTCAGACTACGGATCGAATAATTGCATGGGCGTCGATAGCGAGGGGAATATTTATATCGCGTATTGGGCCTACCTCCCCTCGACTGGCTACGATTGGCGGATACGTAAATTCGCGCCCTCCGGCGCGGAGGCGGCTGGTTGGGATAAGCGCGTCGGAACGGATGGCAGCGGCCGGAGCGGAACGCCGGTAGCCCTCCTCGTCGACTCCTCGGATGAGGTATACGCGGTCGGGATTACCGTGTTCGAGGGAACGAATAATGACTGGCAGATCAAGAAGTACCATTCGGACGGGACCGAGATAGCCGCGGGATGGGACAAGATAGAGGGCGTTCCGGCTACGAGCGATTATCCCGTCTCGGCCGCCCTCGGCCCGGATCGGAGCCTCTACGTCCTCGGCGTCATCAACGGAACGTACCTGGTGAAGAAGTATTCGCCCAACGGCGCGGAGGATGCCGCGTACGCCCCGGCCATCGCCGCCGACCTGTATCCTTCGGAGATCGCCGTGGAACCGGCGGGAAGCCTCTACCTCGGCGGCTTCAGGTACGTGGACGCCGCGAATCGCGAGGATTGGTTCATCAAGAAATACTCTGCGGCCGGAATAGAGATCGCCGCCGGCTGGGACAAGACGGTCGACTATGAAGGACACAATGACGCGCCGCACTGCCTCGCGCTCGATCGGGAGGATTCTCTCTACGCGGCCGGATCCCTTATCTCGGCCGATGCGTCCGCTGAATACGAGCGCATCGTCAAGTATATGGCGGACGGAGCGACCTCGTGGGAGCTGACGCTGGATGCGGGCGTATTCTCCAGAGTCAATTCCATAGCCTTCGGGCCGGAGGGGGAGGCCTACGTCCTCGGCTACTTCAAGGGAAGCGACGAGGGTCTGAGCCGGGACTGGAGGATCCTCAGGATATCCCGGGAAGGCAGTCCCGATCTCGATGCCTGGAACCTGAGCTTCGACGCGAATTCGGGACAGAATACCGGGCAGTCGATCGTGGCGGTCTTCTAGCCGAGGCGGGGACCTAGACGGCGAGCGTTCCCTTCCGCATGAGGACGATCTCGCGCCCCTCCTCGTCGACGCCGATCGCGTCCATTTCGGGCGAGCCGATCATCAGGTCCTCGTGCAGGTCTGAGACGTTGAAGCCGGCCGCGAGCTTCTCCTCGTCGCTCCAGTCGAGGGAGCCTGAGAAGGCGGCCTCGTAGCCGGCTCCCAGGGCGATGTGGCAGGCCGCGTTCTCGTCGAGCAGCGAGGAGTCGAAGACCAGGCCCGAGCGCGCGATCGGGTTGCCCGAGTCCACGAGGGCGACCTCGCCGAGCCTGCGGCAGCCCGGATCGGTATCCAGGAAGGCGGTCAGGGCGTCCTCGCCCCGCGTGGCCGAGCAGTCGACGACGGCGCCGCCCTTGAAGGAGAGGCGTCCTCCCTCGACCAGGCTGCCGCGCAGCCTGACCGGCTTGGTCAGGGCGGCGATCCCCTCGGTGCCGCGGAAGTCGGGAGTGGCGAAGACCTCCTCGGTCGGGATATTCGGCGCGAAGGCGCGGCCCTCGGGCGTGGAATCGTTGCCCCCGACCCACCTCGATCCGGGGGCGAGCCGCACGCGGAGCTCCGTCCCCGGCCCCGAGAACCTGATCTCGCGCAGGAGCAGGCCGTTCATGGCGGCGGACCGCTCGTCGAGGCGCTTCATGTGGGCCCGGAGCGCCGCGGCCGGATCGTCTTCGCCGAGCCTTAGGATCGGCGAGAGGATAGCCCAGAGCTCGGCGGCGGATGAGCGCGAGCCCAGGATGGCGCGGGCCCAGCCGTCGGTCGCCGCGGGCATCACGCACCAGGGGATGCGGCTGGACATATAGGCGCCGCGCAGCGTCTCGATGGCCTTGCTCCTGGCGCGCTGGATGCGCGTCATTCGATCCTGGTCGACGCCCTCCAGGGCCTCCGGATCCTCGGGCCCTTCGATGAAGAGGTATCGCCAGGCCCCGGCTGCCAGCGCCTCGGACTCGGCCCTGAGCACGGCGGGAGGCTCGTCGAGGAACTCGGCGCGGGAGCGGTCGGCCCGGATGCGCGCCAGGGCGGGATCGTCGTACTCGACGCGGACGAGCTGGGCGCCGCGGCCGTAGGCCGCCGCGGCGATCGCGTTCATGAGCCCGCGCTGCGGGGGCTCGCCGACGATCCGGAGCCGCTCGCCCTCGCGCAGCCCGAGCCCGCAGTCGAGGGCGGCGGCCGCGTAAGCGTTGACGATGTCATTAGTCATGGTTCGCCGATGCTACCGCAAATCGAGGATGTCGGCTATCGCGTCCGGGTCGCGGGCCAGCTCGTCCACCAGGAAGACGCGCGGGCACTCCGGTACGTCGCGCAAGTCCTCGTCGTTGGTCAGGACCGCGCGCGCGGACAGGACGATCGCGGTCGCTATGTGGAGGGAGTCCGCGAGGCCGAGCTTGCGGCGCGCGCGCAGGGCGGCGGCCTCCTCCGCTATGGCGACGTCGACGACCGCGATGCGGACCCTCGACGAATCCGCTAGGAATGAGCGGTAGCGGTCGGCGAGGCCGGGGTCGCCGCCCCGCAGGGGGCCCTCGAGGAGCTCGGCCCAGGCGATCGCCGAGGCGACGATCTCCGAGCCCGAGTCGCATGCTTCTTCAAGGAAGCGCTCGACCGCGCGTCGGCGGGGACTGTCCGGCGCGCCCTCGACGAGGTAGGCGAGGGCGGAGCTGTCGACGAGGACGGCCGGATCCGGGCGATGCCGGCCTCGCGCCCCGCCGCTCAATCCTCTACCTCGACTCGGTTGCGTCCTCGGCCGCTCAATCCTCTACCTCGACTCGGTTGCGGCCGGCGCGCTTGCAGGCGTAGAGCCGCTCGTCGGCGCGTCCGACCAGGCCCTCGGCGCTCTCGCCCTTGCGCGCGACGGCGCCGCCGATCGAGACGGTGGCCGAAACCCTCTCTTTGCCCTCGTTCATTATCCAGCTGCGCTCGACCAGGACTCGGGCGCGCTCGGCCATCTCTGCCAGGACCGCGCGATCGGCTCCCGGCGCGACGACGATGAATTCCTCGCCGCCCCAACGCGCGGCCGAGTCCATGCGGCGTACCGCGTTAGCCAGGGTCCAGCCGATCATCCTGAGCACGCGGTCCCCGAATGTATGGCCGTAGGTATCGTTGACGTTCTTAAAATGATCGATATCGAGCATGAGCACGCCGAAGGGAAGGCCCTCGGCTTCCAGCTTGCGAATGGAGGACGCGAGGCTCATATCGGCGAACCTCCGGTTTCCCAGGCCTGTCAGGGGATCGATCAGCGATTCCTTGCGGAGCTCCTCGAGCTCCTTCAATAGGAGGGAGCGGTCGGAGCGGTCGGCGAAGATCTCGATCGCCCCCGCAGCCTTCCCGTCGCCGCCGGGGATGGGTACGACCTTGACCGCGACCTGGACGCGGTGGCCGTCCTTGTGGTGCAGGAAGACATCGGCGTCGCGGAGCTTACCGTCGCGTATCGTCGCGGCGACGGGACAGTCGCTGGGGCAGAGCTCCTTGCCCGCCGCGTCGACGTGCCTGAGGATGTTGTCCATGCACCTCTTGCCGACGACCTCGTCGGACGAGTAGCCGGAGATGCGCTCGGCGGCGCGGTTCCAGTATTCGATGCGCCTGTTCTCGTCGAGGATGTAGATGCCCTCGGCCAAGTGATCCGCGACCGCGCCGAACAAGTCAATGTCCATGGTGCCCTGCCTGGATCGAGTATATGACGAGGGCCGTCCGGACGCTATACTCGACCGCATGGAAGCGGCGCGGGGATTCATCGTATCGGCCTGGGACGAATCGCCCCGCCGCCGCGGCGAGGGCGTACCCGCCGAGAGCCGCATCCTGATGACGGGACGGCTGGAGGACGGCCGCAGCTTCGCCGTCCTGCGGCGAAGCGCCGGCCCCGCGGTCTTCGTCGCGAGGGCCGACCGCGATGCCGCCGCGGAAGCCCTCGCCGCGGCCTTCGCCCGGGGCGGCCCATCCGAGGCGGCCCGCTGCTGCGACGACGAGTCCTGGACCGACATGGCGGGCCGGCCGCTCTCGCGCTTCGCCCTGCCGCCGGGCGGGCGGGGCCGCGCGATCCGCGCCCTCGAGCGAGCGGGCCTGCTGGTCGCCTCGGCGGAGTCCAGCCACGCCGACGACGAGCTCGCTTCCCTGGGCGTCAAGGGGCCGGTCCTCATCCGCGGCGAGAGCCTGCCGGGCCGCCGCGTCGACGCGGTCTTCGTCGATCCCGAGCTGGCGGCCTGGGATCCGCGCGCCTCCGGCGACGCTCCTCCCCGCCTGCGATGGCTGGCCCTGGACATCGAGACCGCGCGCGACGGCTCCGTGACCGCGGTCTCCCTGCTGCGCGAGGGCGCGCCGGGCGAGGTCCTCTTCCTGCCCGCCGTGGGCGGGCGCGAGGCCTCGGCCCCCGGCGTCGAGTCCTTCCCCGACGAGGCCTCGCTGCTGGGCGCGCTGGCCGCGAGGATCGCCCGCGTCGATCCCGACGTGGTGACGGGCTGGAATATCGTCGACTTCGACTTCCCCGTCCTTGTCGCGCGTTATGCGAAGCTGAAGCTCCTCTTCGACGCGGGCCGCACGGACGATCCGGTCAGCCTGGCGGAGCGCGCCTCGGGCGCGCCCGTCCTCGAGCTGCCGGGCAGGGCCGTCATCGACGCCATGCGCCTGGCCCGCGGATCGGGCGCCCGCTTCGAGGACCTGTCGCTGGAGTCGGTCAGCAGGGAGGTCCTGGGCGAGGGCAAGTCTGTCGCCTCGAGCGGCGAGGCGAAGATGGACGAGCTCGAGCGCCTGCGCGCCGAGGATCCGGACGCCTTCTGCGCCTACTGCCTGCGCGACTCCGAGCTCGTCCTGCGCATCCTGTCGAAGACGGGACTCGACGAGCTGACCGCCCGCCGGGCCGCGCTGACCGGGGTCTCGCTCGACCTCGCCTGGACCAGCATACCGGCCTTCGAGCGCGTCTACGGCGCCGCGCTGCGGTCGCGGATGATCGCGCCGCCGCCCAGGGCGGACCGCCGCGTGTCGGGCGCGGCGGGAGGCACGGTACTCGATCCCGCCGCGGGCATGTTCCCCCAGGTCCTCGTGCTCGACTTCCGCAGCCTCTATCCCTCGATCATGAGGACCTTCAACGTCGACCCCCTGGCCTACGAGCGCGCCCTGCATCGGGGCCCGTCCGAGGACGACATCGTCGCGCCCAACGGGGCCCGCTTCTCCCGGGAGCCCGGCGTGATGCCCGATCTCATCGCCGAGTACGCGGCCGAGCGCGAGAGGGCGATCGCCGAGGGCGACGAGGTCGCGGCCTACGTCTACAAGATCCTGCAGAACTCCTTTTACGGAGTCCTGGGCGCCGAGGGCTGCCGCTACGCCCGCACCGAGATCGCCGGGGCGATCACCTCCTTCGGCAAGAAGTTCCTGGTCATGGCCAAGGACTTCTTCGAATCGCGCGGCATGCGCGTTCTGTACGGCGACACCGACTCGGTCTTCGTCCTCTCGGGCCTGGGGGAGGAGGCCGGCTACGACGAGCTCATGGCGCCGGGCCGGGCCATGGCCGAGGAGCTCAACGCCGAGATCGCCCAACGCGTCGAGGGCGAGTACCGCCTGCCCTCCTTCCTGCGCATCCGCTGCGAGAAGGCCTACCGCCGCTTCCTCATCCCGCGCCTGAAGTCCTCGCTCGGCTCCGACGATGCCGAGGGGGAGGCGAGGGGCCGGGCCAAGGGCTACGCGGGACTCCTCCTTGGCGCCGACGGAAACCGGAGCGTCGAGGTCAAGGGCATGGAGGCGGCGAGGACGGACTTCACTCCCCTCGCGCGTCTTTTCCAGGTCGAGCTTCTCGAGCAGGTCTTCGGGGGCGCGGGAGAGGCCGAGCTCCGCGCCTTCTGCGAGGCCGAGCTCGCTTCACTGCGCTCGGGCGGGCGCGACGACAGGCTCGTGTACCGCAAGACACTCAGGCGCCCCGCGGAGGACTACGCCTCGGAGACGCCGCAGGTCAGGGCCGCCCGCCTCATGGGCTGGACGAGCCGCCGCGGCAAGGTATCGTACGTGATGACGAAGTCAGGGGCCGAGCCGCTCGGCCTGCGCTCGGGCTCTCCCCTGGATTACGAGCACTACGCCGAGAAGCAGCTCTTACCCATCGCGGCCTCTATCGCCGACGCGATCGGCCTCGACGCGCGCGCCTGGTTCGGGAAGGCCGGCCAGTTCGAGCTGGATTTCGGCTAACCGTATTTTTTACGAGCAATTTACGATCGCGGCCGAGAGGCTCGGATATCATCATCGTTCCGAGGAGAGGTCCAGATGGGAATAGGAAATAGGACGGCGGTCCGCGCACTGGCCGCGGCGGCCGTCCTCGTAGGGGCGCGGGTCGCGGTCGCTTCCGAGAGCGGGATCGAGCCGCCGACTCTCGGCATTGAAGACGCCGTGGCGGCCGCTCTCGCCTCCGGAGAGGAAATTCGGATCGCAGAAGGCTCCCTCGCGGCGGCCAAGGCCCACATAGATTTTTCAAAATGCATCACCGTCGTCG
>CAYPHO010000103.1:7652-10520 GCA_964410245.1 uncultured Treponemataceae bacterium
GCGGCGGCCAAGGCCCAATCGGACCTCGCGGAGAGCAAGCTCGGCCTCTCGCTATCGGGCTCGGGATCGTACGCGCTTACGGGCGCTTTCGGCGAGGATCTCTCGGGGCCCGCGGCCTCGTCCCTGTCGAGGCTCGTCGGATCGGAGGGCGCCAGCCATAGCGTACAGGGCTCGCTGGCGCTGAGCGCCGGGGCTTCGTCGAAGCTGAGCCTTTCCGTCTCGGAATCCATTCCTCCCGCCCCCTCGTCCCCGTCGACCAGCCTCGGCGTCTCCCTCGCCCAAACCCTATGGGACGGCTACCCGGGCGGGCAGGCCGCCGCCGCCTTCGAGAAGGCCGGACTGGGCTACCGGGGAAGGGAGCTGGCCGCGGGGCAATCGAGGACCGCTATCGCAGCCAACGCGAGGATAAGCTACGTCGCCGTGTTGACGGCGCAGCGGACCGTCGCCCTTCGCCGGGGAGTCCTGGAAAGGCAGTCGGCCATCTCGGCGCAGATCGAGGCGGCCTACGCCCTCGAGCAGGCGAGCGAGGTGGACCTGATCAGCGCGAGGCTGGGCTCGAGGACCGCCGAGCTCGACCTGGAGGCGGCGCGGAACGACCTCGAGTCGGCCCGGCGGAAGCTCGCCGCGCTGATGGGAAGGGATCCCTCCGAGCCCTTCGAGGTGCGCGAGCTCGAGGAGCCCGGCTTGCCCGCCGCGACGGTCGAGGAGGCGGTGGCGATCGGGCTCGGGCGGCGCTCTGACGCCGCGCAGCTGGAGCTCAGCCGCCGCTCCGCGGAAATCGACCTGGCCCTGGCCAGGGCGCTCCGGCAGCCCGGGCTTACCGCCAGCGCGGGGCTGGCCATGGGCCTCGCGGGAGGGGATGACCCGGGCGAGGCCTTCCAGGCCAGCCTCGGCGCCAAGCTTACCTTGCCGATCCTCGACGCCGGGGCGGCCGAGGCTCAGGTTTCCGCCGCCTCGGCGGCGCTGGGCGTCCTCGAGGCCCAGGCGAGCCAGCTATCGAGGAGCATCGAGTCGGATATCCGCGATGCCTATCGGATGGCATTCATCCTGCGGGACCGGATCGCGCTCGCCGAGGACGCGAAGGACTTGGCGGAACGGAAGCTCGAGCTCGCGAGGACGCAGATGAAATACGGAACCGCGACGAACCAGGATCTTATCGACGCGCAGAACGCCGCCTCGAGCGCCGGGGCCGCGTACTTGAAGGCCAAGGGCGATTATCTCCTGCAGGTGATCATGCTCGAGTCCGCCATGGGATTGTAGGAGCGAGAGAATATGAAGCATCGGGAAGCGATCATCCTCGGAGCGGCCGCGTTGGCGGCCTTGACGGCCTTCGCGGGCTGCGACAAGAAGCCGGCAGCGCCGGGCGCGGGGCAGGGTCGGGCCGGACAGCCGGCTGTCGCGGCCCAGGCCGGGGGCGGAGCGCCGGGCGGCCCGCGAAGGGCCCAGGCGATCGCGGTTCAGGCGACGGCCGTTCCCGCGGGGATCCTGAAAGCGGCGCGCGATACCGCCGGCGTCGTGGTTCCCGCGCTGCAGAGCTCCATCGCGGCCGGAGTGGGCGGCATCGTCTCGAGGGTGGAAAGGCAGGCGGGCGACTGGGTCTCCGCCGGCGACATCGTCCTGCGCGTCGACGACGCGGCGCTCAAGCTGAGCGTCGCCAACGCGGAGGCGGCTCTCGAGAGCGCGCGGCTCAACTTGAGCTCCGCCCAGGATAACGCCATCCAGTCGAGCGCGAGGCTGGAGCTCCAGCTCGAGTCGGCGCAGGCGGGCTACGACTCGGCGAAGCGCTTCTACGAATCGCAGAAGGCGCTGTTCGACCTCGGGGGGATCTCGGCCCAGGCCCTCGATAACGCGCGCGGGCAGCTGGCGAGCTCGCAGGCGAGCCTCGAGAGCGCGCGCCTGGCCCTGGACCAGAACCGGAGGGGCGTCTCCTCGACGCCCAGCCAGAGCCAGGACGCGCTGAGGATCGCGGTCAGGACGGCCGAGAACAACCTCGAGCAGGCGCGGATGAACCTTGCCAAGGCGGTCATAGAGGCGCCCTTCGCGGGGCAGATCGCCTCGATCTCGGCGACGAGGGGCATGTACCTAAGCCAGAACGCCGCGGCCTTCGTCCTGGTCGGGCCCGAGCGCCAGGTATCGTTCAGCCTCTCGCCCTCCGACGCCCTCGGCGTGCGCCAGGGAACGAGGCTGAGCTTCGAGACCGGCGGGGAGAGGCGCTCGATCGTCGTGAAGCAATCCCCGTCGGTGCCCGTGGGCGGAATGCTCTCCCTGACGGCCTACCTCGAGGGCGGCGACGCGCTGCCCTTCGGGACGGTCGGCAAGGTGAGCTATGTCGTCCCCCTGGCCCGCGGGGCCTTCGTCCCTATCGGCTCGATCGGCACTATCGAGAACAGCAACTACCTGTTCGCGATCGAGGAGGGCAGGGTCGTCACCAAGATCGTAAAGGTGCTGGCGACCTCCGGCGCCGTCGGCGCCGTCGAGGGCCTGGCCGCCGGGACGATCGTCATACTCAGCCCGCCGCCGGGCATCGTAGACGGGCAGCAGGTGCAGGCGACCATGATCGAGGTGCCGGACCTCCTCGCGGCCGCCGGGGAGGCCGCATCCGGGCAGGCTCGAGGCGGCCGGGCGGATTCGCCGGCGCCGGCGGGGCGGCCATGAGCGGGCGCCGCGACTTCGAGGCGCAGATCTACAATCGCGTAAATCCCGCCGTCAAGTTCTCCGTCACGCGCTACGTCCTGGCTATCGGCATCTTCGTCGCCGTCTGCGTCTTCGGCGTCGTCAGCGGGCTGGGCCTCGGCATCGACCTCATGCCCTCTGTCACCGTTCCCATGGTCTTCATCTCGACTTCCTACTCGGGCGCGACGCCTGCGG
>CAYPHO010000104.1:0-10447 GCA_964410245.1 uncultured Treponemataceae bacterium
CGCCCAGGAGATGCTGGCCACCAAGGGCCAGGACTTCAAGGGCAAGACCTGCCTCGTCTCCGGCTCGGGCAACGTCGCCCAGTACACCATCCAGAAGCTCATGGAGCTGGGAGCCAAGGTCGTCACGATCTCCGACTCCGACGGCTGCATCTACGACGAGGCCGGCTTCGACGACGAGAAGCTCGCCTTCCTCCTCGAGCTGAAGAACGTCCGCCGGGGCCGCGTCTCCGAGTACGCCCAGAAGTTCAAGGGCGCCGTCTACACCAAGCGCGACAAGAGCCTCGGCTACGACCAGCTGTGGAACTACAAGGCCGACTGCGCCTTCCCCAGCGCCACCCAGAACGAGATCAACGCGAAGGACGCGGCCAACCTCCTGAAGAACGGCTGCAAGCTCGTCGCCGAGGGCTCGAACATGTCCACCACCATCGAGGGCGTGGACGCCTTCGTCGACGCGGGCATCTTCTACGCGCCCGGCAAGGCCTCGAACGCGGGCGGCGTCGCCACCTCGGGCCTCGAGATGACCCAGAACAGCATGCGCCTTTCCTGGACCAGGGAAGAGGTGGACAAGCAGCTGCGCGGCATCATGAAGAACATCCACTCCTCCTGCGTGAAGGCCGCCGAGGCCTACGGCAAGCCCGGCAACTACGTCGTCGGCGCGAACGTCGCGGGCTTCCTCAAGGTCGCCGACGCGATGATGGATCAGGGAATCGTTTGATAGATAGACCGAGCGAGGGGCGGCCGCGCGAGAGCGGGGCCGCCCCCTTCGAAGCCGCTCCCTTCACCGGGGGCGGCTTCATGCTTATCGGGGGCGGGGGCCTGGGCGGCAAGGGCGACGGCCTCGCCCTGATCGGCGTCCTCCTCGCGGACGGCCTGGTCAAGGCGGCGCCGGGCCTCGGCATCTCCATGCCGCGGACCCTCGTCGTCTGCGTGGACGCGTTCCGCCGCTTCCTCGAGACGCCGCCGCCCGGCTACGCGGGGCCGACGCCCCGCGAGGTCGTCGCCTCGTCCGCGGACTACGAGGAGCTCCGCGAGCGCTTCCTGAAAAGCCCCCTGCCGACGCCCGTCGTGGACGCGCTGCGCGGCTTCCTGCCCGGCCGCGGCCGCCCGGTCATCGCGCGCTCCTCGAGCCTCTACGAGGACGCGGCGGGCGAGCCCTTCTCGGGGATCTACGAGTCCTACGCCATCCCGAACGACCACCCCGACGACGAGGTGAGGCTCGCGCAGCTGGTCGACGCCGTCAGGCTCGTCTACGCGAGCATGTTCTCCCCGGACGCGCGCGCCTACCGCTGCGCCGCCTCCTGCCCCGAGGAGGACGAGGCGATGGCCGTCGCGGTCCAGGAGCTCGTCGGCTCGCGCCGGGGCAGGTGGTTCTATCCGACGCTCTCGGGCACGGCCCAGTCCATCAACTACTACCCCGTATCGTACGCCCGGCCCGAGGACGGCCTCTGCGTCGCCGCCCTGGGCCTGGGGGCCTACGTCGTCGACGGGGGCGCCGCGCACCGCTTCTGCCCGCGCTACCCCGCGCTCAATACGGCCCCGCCCGAGCTCGCGGGCTCGGGATCGCAGCGGCGATTCTGCGCCCTCGACATGGAGAGGCCCGAGCCCAACCTGCTCAAGGGCGAGTCGGCGGCCCTGGAGGACCTCGACATCTCGGAGGCCGAGGGCACGGGGGCCCTCGACCTCGTGGCCTCGACCTGGGACCGCGAGGACTCGCGGCTCGTGCCCGGCACCGGGCGCGACGGCGCCCGCATCATCGACCTCGCGCCCCTGCTGAAGTACGACGCCCTGCCCTTCGCCCCGGCGATCGCCGAATCGCTGCGGGCCTTCGAGGAGGCGACCGAGGGCCCGGTCGAGCTCGAGTACGCGCTCGACCGCGATCCGGGCACGGGCGACGAGACGCTCTACCTCCTCCAGGTGAAGCGGCTGGCGCGCTCGGGCGCGGGAGGGGTCGACCTCGAGATACTCGATCCGGAGGGCTGCCTGGTCGTCTCCGACCGCGCGATGGGCGGCGGAGTGATCGCGGGAATCGAGTACGCGCTCTGGATCGATCCCGAGACCTTCGACCGCTCGCGCAGCCGCGAGGCGGCCGACCAGGTCGCGGCGCTGGACAAGCGGCTCGGCGCGGAGGGCCGGCCCTACGTACTGATCGGGCCGGGCAGGTGGGGTAGCCGCGATCCCTGGCTGGGCATACCCGTCCTGTACCCGCACATCGCCCACGCGAGGGCCATCGTCGAGACCGAGATGCCGGGCATCTCGATCGACTTCTCCTTCGGCAGCCACTTCCTGCGCAACGTGGCCGAGCGCGGCATCGGCTACCTCGCCGTGCCCGAGCGGAGCGAGGGCTCGGTGGACTGGGCAGTCCTGCGCGCTCTGCCCCGGGAGATCGAGGCGGGCTTCTGCGCCGTCTCGCGCCTGCCGGGGCCCTTCGAGGTAGCGATGGACGGCCGGCTGGGCCGCGCGGTCGTGCGCAAGGCCGCTACGGCTTAAAGGCGCGGCGCTAGGGCGCGGCGCTAGGGCGCGGCCGAGGGCGCCGCCCTAGCGCGCTATCGCTCGCTGACTGAGAGGAAGTGGTTGTAGGAGTCGCCATCGGCGACCTGCGTATAACGCGCCGCGCGCTTCATCTTGCCGATCGCCTCCCACAGGCCGTTCAGGTAGGCGATGCCGAGCGCCCGGTCGTAGAGGCCGTAGCCCGGCCTCCCCTTCTCGCCCCAGATCATGCGCCCGTGATCCGGCCGGATGAATCCCTTATAACCGCAATCGTAGTAGGCCTTCACGATCTCGAAGAGGTCGAGGGACCCGTCGCTCGACAGGTGCGAGGACTCGTGGAAGTTACCCTCGGCATCGATCTTCACGTTGCGGATATGCGCGAAATGCACCTTGCCGCGCGAGGCGAAGCGGCGGACGATCGCGGGGATGTCGTTGTCCCTCCGCGAGCCGAGGGAGCCCGAGCAGAGCGTCAGCCCGTTGCAGGGACTGTCGACCGCCGCGACGATCCGCTCGAGGTCCTCGCAGCTCGACACGATGCGCGGCAGGCCGAAGATGGGCCAGGGCGGATCGTCGGGATGGACCGCCAGCTTGACGCCCGCCTCCTCGGCTACGGGAACGACGGCTTTCAGGAAGTACTCGAAGTTGCGGAAGAGCGACTCCGAATCGGCGCCCTCGTACAGCTCGAAGAGGCGCTTTAGCTCGGCGAGGCGCTCCGGCTCCCAGCCGGGCATCGAATAGCCCTCGAACTCGGCCTCCATGCGCTCGACGATCCGGAGCGGGGAGAGGCCCTCGATCTTGTCCTTCTCGTAGGCGAAGACCTCCGAGCCGTCGGGAAGCTTCATGGCGAGATCGGACCGCGTCCAGTCGAAGACCGGCATGAAATTGTAGCAGAGGACCTCGACCCCGGCCTCGCCCATGACGCGCAGGGCGTCCATGAAATTCTCGATGTACCGGTCGCGGCTCGGCAGGCCGAGCTTGATGTCCTCGTGGACGTTGTAGCTCTCGATGACCGCCAGGGCGAGCCCATGGGACTCGACCGAGCGCTTGACCGCAAGCAGCCGATCGAGGGGCCACTTCTCGCCGGCGGGAATGTCCATGAGCGAGGTCGCGATGCCGTAGATCCCGGGGATCTGCCTGATCTTCCACGGCTCGATCGGATCGACTCCCTCCCCGAACCACCTGAAGCACATCCTCATGGCCGCCCCTTATCCTTTCCTGTCGAGCCTGAGCGCGCTCGCCTTCCTGCCGGACACGAGCACGTCGAAGGATTCGCGAAGATCGAAGGCGCCGCGAGCGGCCTCGAGCGCGGGCCCGGCCAGGTCGCGAGAGACGAGGAGGACGAGGCGCCCGCCCGGGCCCATCGCCTGGCCGCAGCGCCTCACGAACGCGGTAAGGATGTCGCCCGCGCGGTCCGAGCCCGGGCCTCCCTCGTAGACGCCCCAGGGCGGGTCGGTCGCGATCGCGCCGACGAAGCCCGGATCGAAGGCCGCGGGGTCGAGAGCGTCCCGCACCTTGGGGAAGAAAGTCTTCCTGCGCCGCTCGAAGGCGCGATCGCGCAACGCGTCCTTGACCGCGGCCACCTTTTCCGGATCGAGGTCCTGGGCGAAGGCGAAGCGATAGGGGGCGGCCAGGGCCCGCTCCAGCGCGATGCCGCCGTAGCCGCAGAAGGGATCGAGGAAGACGTCCCCGGGCAGGGGATCCGTCATCTCGGCGAGGAGGCGGCAGGTCGTCCGCGGAAGCTCGCCGCGCCTCGGCTCGGCCTCGCGGGAGGAGCTCCCGCCCGCGCGCTCGAGGAAGAGGACCGAGCCGTCGGCCCGGGCCTGGAGGCGGAACTCGCGCGCCCCGGGACCTCCCCGCGGATCGGGCCTGCCTCCGAAATAGGCCTCGATCGCGGCCTCGAGGCGGCGGCGGGCCGCCTGCGGGACGGATTCGGGATCCTCGGGACCGAAGGCGCGCAGGACGAAGCGGTCGCGGGCGGAGGGGCGAGCGGCGCCTTGCCGAGCGGGGCCGCCGGGCTGCCGAGCGGGGCCGCCGGGCTGCCGAGCCGGGCCGCCGGGCTGCCGAGCGGGGCCGCCGAAGACGCCGCGATCGGCCGCGAAGGCGAGCGCGGCGGCCTCGAGGGCGGCCGCGGGCGCGACCGGCCGCGGCGGCCCTTTGGTCGGCCGCTCGCCCAGTATCCGGAACAGCGAGCGGCAATATGCCGAGACCGCTCGCGGCTCGCGCTCGGACTCGAATCGGATCGCGTTATCCTCGAAGGCGATGATCCTCGCGCCCGGGACGTCGCGAGCGACCAGGCGGGCGACGAGCGGGCCGAATCCCGGCGCGAAAGTCGCGAACCAGCGAGGCATCAGGACATCCATCGCGCCGCCTCCCCGGAAAGCTTCGGTTCGCCAGGGCCGGCGGAGGCCGCCCGCAAGCGCATGGCGGCGGCGGCGAGGCTCGCCGTCGAGAAGGCGGCCTGGAGATTGTAGCCGCCGGTATCGCCGTCGATATCCAGGACCTCTCCCGCGAAGAAGAGTCCCGGCGCGATGCGCGACTCCATGGTCGCGGCGTCGACCTCGCCGAGGCTGACGCCGCCGGCGGTGGCCATCGCCTTGTCGAAGCCGGCGACGCGATCGACGAGGACCGGATAGCCGGTCGACAGGCGCGCGAGAGCCGCGCGACCGAGTCTCGTCAGCTCGGCCGCGCGGAGCTCGGGATCGAGGCCCGCCTCGGAGCATACGGCCGCGGCCAGGCGCTTCGGCAGCCCCGATTCAGCGAGGAGGTTCCTGACGAGGGCCCGGGGAGCGGCAGAGGCGCGCGCGGCGAGCTCGGCCCTTAACCCTTCCGGAGAGGCGCCCGCGAAATCGAGCTCGAGGGTATCGCCGGCTCGGATATGCCGGGAGGCGTCGAGGATGAGCGGACCGGAAAGGCCGTCGCTCGTTATCAGCGCATCGCCCTTCGCCCGAAGCTCGGCTCGGCCTCCTCGCTTGAGGACGAACCCGAGGCCCGGGAAGCTCAGCCCGGAAAGCTCGCCCAGCCTGAAGTCCCGGGCGATGATCGGCGACAGGGCCGGCCTCGGCTCGACGATCGAATGCCCGAGCGCGGCGGCCAGGGCATAACCGTCTCCCTCGCTCCCGGTAGCGGGATAGGACATGCCTCCCGTCGCCACGGCGACGAGGGGCGCCTCGAGCGCCTCGCATTCAACTCCCCCTCGGCGCTCAATGTGAATTAAGTATAGCTCCCCGCGACGCTCGATTCGCCGGACTCGGACTTCATTCTGGATTACCGCGCCGACGAGCCCGCACTCGCGGACCAGCACCGAAAGCGCATCGGAAGCCTTGCGGGAGGCGGGGAAGAGCTTGCCGCCCTCGGGCTCCTCCTCGATCGCGAGGCCTCGCGACTCGAACCATCGAGAGAGGTCCTCGTTCGTGAACGAGCCGAGGGCCTTGCGCAGGAAGCGGCCGTTCGCGCCGTAGCGGGACAGGAATTCCTCGATATGGCCTGAATGAGAAAGATTGCATTGCCCCGAGCCCGAAACCGAGAGCTTGCGGCCTGGCCTCGGCCCCTTCTCGAGAACGACCGTCCCAGAAATGCCGAGCCGGGCGGCGAGGAAAAGCCCCGCAGGGCCTCCGCCGATTATTACTGCAGGACAGCTGCGGGAATCCATCAGATGTACTATATGCCAGAGAAGCGGCGTGCGTCGGCGGGTTGACATTTTGTGATCGTTTTAAGTTTTCCAAACGTTAGTATTTTACCAAACGTTCAATTTTTTACAATCGTTACCCCTCCCCGACAAGCATCAGTTCAAGCAAACCTGCACATAAGCTACGTTAATATATATAGATACGCTAATACCGCCGATACTATATATGTAGCAGCTTACCGCGAAAATAAGGCCGAGCATTGCCTGCAGAAGGTTTCTAGTAAACAGGGGGCGCGCCGTGTACGACACCGATATCTCGAGCCTCGAGCATATAATGAAATCACCGATCGATATCCCGATGGATCTCAACGATGTTCGAATCATCGTCGAGTGCCTACGAGCGATCACGTATTTCGGAGAGATCGAGGGCGAGGAGTATTTGGACTCCGAGGGACAGGCGCTTAAGGATCGTATAGAGCGCTTTTATCAAGAAAAGATCGCCTACCGACCGACGACCGATTCCGGCTCTTCATCGAGAGCCTTTCAGCCGCTTCAACCCTGAGGCCGAGGGGAGGCCGAAGCCCCCGTCGCAGCCCCGGGGAACGGGAGGGCAGAAGCGCCCGAATGCTATTTCGCGCATCGCGTTTCAGGGGAGGCGTCGAGCATACCGGCGTTTCCCGGTTGCGCATTATCGGGAATGGCTATATATATGTAGCTTCAGGTGGTACGCCATGAATCACGGCATCGAAGCGGCGCTCAGGCGTCCCCTCGAGATAGACCTCAGCCTTAACGAGCTCAGGATTATCGTCGATTGCATCGGCGCCGTCTCGTATATGTCGGACATCTACGACGAGCCCTTCCTGGACGCCGACGGCAAGAAGCTGATGGAGCGCCTACGCGGGCTATACCGCGACCAGATCGAGAACCGGAAGCTCCTTAGCCCCGCGCCGCCTCCCTCGATCCTCGATTCAGCGTCCTAGCAGCAGGATTACGGCGGACAAGGACACCGGGCTTAGCGCGGTCGACACAAGCACGATGTGCGCCGCGTAGTCGGGCTCGTTTTCCATCTCGCGGGCGATGATCGCCGTATTGACCGCCGCGGGAGTCGCTACTCCCAGAACCAGCGACTGAGCCAGAACGCCCTCGAAGCCGAACAGCCGGACGAGCAGGAACCCGATCGCCGGCGCGACCGCGAGCTTGAGCGCGCTCGACGCCAGGGCGTCGCGAAGCCCGAACTTCGAGGCGATCCCGGCGAGCGAGGCTCCGAGCGTGAACAGGGCGAATCCGATAAAGCCTTGGGCGAGGTAGCGCAGCGGAACCAATACGGGCTCGGGCACGGACAAGCCCGCCGCCTTGATAGCGAAGACGAGGGCCATGACCCAGAGCGTCGGCAGGGTCAAGGTCCGCTTCAGCGCCTTTCGCGCGCCCGATCCTCCCCTGCCCGCCTGATAAACGCCCAGGGAATTACCGACGATGTTCTGTATGAGGATGATCATGAGCTGGCCGGTCACCGCCACCGGATCGCCCCGGAAGGCCAAGTCTACCAAAGGCAGCCCGTAGTTGCCGCTATTGAAGAACATGAGCGAGTTGCCGAAAGCGAGCTTTCGCGTCCGAGGCAGCCGCATGAGGGCGGAGGCCCCGAGCCCCAGCGCGTAGAGGGCGGCCATGACCGCGAGCGCGTAGAGGAAGACCCGCCCCAGCTCGGCCCAGGCGAACTCGGCCTCGTAGACGCGCACGAAGACCAGGCTCGGGATGAGCGCGTACATCGAGAAGCGCGTCAGCGTCCGCAGGTCGAGCGAGAAGGCCTTCTGCAGGCCGTAGCCCAGGGCGATGATCGCAGCCATCGGCAGCATGATCGATACGAGGATGAACCCAAGATCGGCGGCCATGGCCGATACTAGCGCGGCACCGGTCGGCCTGTCGACGGGCGCCGAAGGCCTTGACGGCAAAGCGGCAAAGGCTTAAAATATACTTCAGGTGCTTTAGTATGACGAAAGACACATCAGTAGCCGCGATCGGCGACAAGATCCGCGAGGTGCGGGAGAAGCGGAGCATTACCCTGCGCGCCCTGGCCGAGGAGGCAGGGGTATCGGAGAGCCTCGTCTCCCAGATCGAGCGGGGCAAGGTCTCGCCCAGTCTCGACACATTGATGGCCATCGTGGGCGCCCTCGACATCGACCTCGAATGGCTCTTCCGCGACTACCGCAGGCAGAAGCCCGCGACCGTCACGAAGAAGGCCGAGCGCCGCGTCACCCGGAGCCCCGGCATCGAGTACGAGCAGGTCTCGATCATGCGCGGCGGCCCCTCCGAGCACGCCGTCGAGGTCCGCTGGATCACCATGGAGGCCGGGGCCAAGACCGGCGATACAGAGTACGGCCACGTCGGCAGCGAGACCGGCATTATACTCAAGGGGAAGGCGCGCCTTTCCTACGGCGCGCGGACCTACGACCTCGACGAGGGGGACGCCGCCTCCTTCTCGTCCGACATCCCGCATACCCTCGCGAACGCGGGGAAGGGGCGCCTCGTCGCCCTGTGGATCACGACGCCGCCGCGCCGCTGACCGGCTAATAATCGAAGCGCATAGGGGAGGAAGCACATGGGCAGTACCGCAGTCCAAAAGATCTTCGACGCGCACACGCGCGACCGGCTCGAGGGAGGCGTCCGCGTCCTCTCGCTCGACGCCGTCTTCTGCCACGAGATCACCACGCCCATCGGCGTCGACGACCTCGCCGCGCGGGGACTCGACCGCGTCTTCGACCCCTCTCGCATCAAGGCGGTCATCGACCACGTGACCCCGGCGAAGGACTCCCTGACCGCCGAGCAGGGCAAGACACTGCGCGACTGGAGCCGACGCCACGGCATAAAGGATTTCTTCGACATCGGCCGCAACGGCGTCTGCCACGCGATCTTCCCGGAGAAGGGCTTCGTCCGGCCAGGCTATACAATAATCATGGGCGACTCGCACACCTGCACCCACGGCGCCTTCGGGGCCTTCGCCGCCGGCGTCGGCACCACCGACCTCGAGGTCGGCATCCTCAAGGGCGTCTGCTCCTTCCGCGAGGCCGAGACCATCCGCGTCCAGGTCGAGGGGAGACTGCGGCCCGGCGTCTACGCGAAGGACCTCATCCTGACCGTCATCACGAAGCTCGGCGTCGACGGCGCCACCGACCGCGTCCTCGAGTTCGGCGGCCCCGCAGTCGCGGCGCTCTCGATGGAAGGCCGCATGACCGTCTGCAACATGGCCGTCGAGGCCGGGGCGACCTCGGGCATGTGCGAGCCGGACATGACCACCGTCGAGTACCTCTGGCCCTTCATCAAGGACGAGTTCAAGGCCAAGGAGGCCGCCCTCGCCGAGTACGGCCGCTGGAAGAGCGATCCCGACGCCGAGTACGAGAGGACGCTCGCGATCGACGCCTCGGGAATCGAGCCGGTCGCCACCTTCGGCTACAAGCCCGACCAGGTCAAGCCGATCCGCGAGCTCGCCGGGACCGCGGTCGATCAGGTCTACATCGGCAGCTGCACGAACGGCAGGATCGAGGACCTGCGCGAGGCCGCGGCCGTCCTCAAGGGCAAGAAGATCGCCGGCGCGGTGCGCGGCATCGTCAGCCCCGCGACCCCGGCCATCTACGACCAGGCTTTGAAAGAAGGCATCATCAAGGTATTCATGGACTCGGGCTTCTGCGTGACCAACCCGACCTGCGGCGCCTGCCTGGGCATGTCCAACGGCGTCCTGGCCTCGGGCGAGGTATGCGCCTCGACCACCAACCGCAACTTCAACGGACGCATGGGCAAGGGCGGCATGGTCCACCTCATGAGCCCCGCCTCCGCGGCCGCTACCGCGATCGCAGGCACGATTTCCCTGGCTTGAAACGAGACCGAAAGGAAGCGCGCATGGCTAGATGGGACCCCGCTCTCTACCTGGGCTTCGAGAACCAACGGACCCGCGCCGCTGACGACCTCGCCCTGCGCTTGCGGGCGGTTATGGACGCTCGCGGCAGGACCGCGGCAGGCATGGCGATACTCGACCTTGGCTGCGGTCCGGGCAACTCGACCGCCGCGCTCGCGCGGGCCTTTCCCCGCTCGCGCCTGACGGGCCTCGACTCCTCGCCCGATATGATCGAAGCGGCCAGGGCCTCAGCCCTCGAGGCCGAGTGGATCCTCGCCGACGGAATGACCTGGACGCCCGAGCCCTCGGCCTACGGCGCGATCTATTCGAACGCCTCGCTCCAGTGGATGCGGAACCAGAAGGCCGTCCTCGCCCGCCTGTTCGCCGGCACCGCGGCCGGCGGCTTCATGGCGCACCAGGTGCCGGGCAACGGCGGCTCCCCCCTGCAT
>CAYPHO010000105.1:0-10405 GCA_964410245.1 uncultured Treponemataceae bacterium
CTGCGGGATGATCAGCCCCTTGAAGGCCCTGCACTACCTCCTGGAAAGCTTCGACTCCGAGGTCGTCATCATCGACTACCGGGTTCGGGGCTTCACGCGCGACAAGCGGGGGCGCAAGCTCTTCATCGACCACGATATCGGCTCGATCCAGGACTTCATCTCCGACGACTTCCTGGACGACTACACGGCCTACGACGTGAACATCATCTCGGACAACAACTTCCACACGAAGATGCGCAAGAAGGAGCTCGACCTGAAGGACCACCTCTTCGGCGACGAGGTGAAGAGCCTCGGCGGCAAGGAGAAGAAGCGCATCAAGAAGGTGCTGGAGACCGAGATCCAGGAGCTCTTCGAGTGCAAGAACCTCGTGGGCCGAGGGGGCTTGATATAGCCGCCGCGGCCGACGACGGCGCCGCCCGCCCTGCGGGCGGCGGGCGCGAGGTCCGCGAGCACCTCAACCCGGGCTCCGGCTTCTTCTACGGCGTCGAGGCCTCCATCGCGGCCGAGAAGACGCCGTACCAGGAAGCCGAGCTCGTCAAAAGCGAGGCCCTGGGCAAGGTCCTCCTCCTCGACGGGATCACGCAAGTATCCGAGCGCTGGGAATACCGCTACCACGAGCTCCTGGTCCACCCGGCCATGCTCGCCCACCCGAATCCCGAGTCGGTCCTGGTGATCGGCGGCGGGGACGGCGGGGCCCTGCGCGAGGTCCTCGCCCACAAGACGGTAAAGCGAGCGGACATGGTCGAGCTCGACGAGGCGGTGGTCCGCTTCTCGCGGGAAAACCTGCCGTGCGTCCATCGCGGCGCCTTCGACGATCCGCGCTCGCGCCTCGTCATCGGCGACGGCCGCGCCTTCGTCGAGGCGGCGAGGGCGGATTACGACGTCGTCGTCATGGACATGACCGATCCCGCGGGGCCCTCGCGCTTCCTCTACACCGAGGACTTCTTCCGGCTCGTACGGGCCGCGATGCGCGGCAGCGAGTCGGTCTTCGCCATGCACGGCGAGTCGCCCGTCGCGAGGCCCGCCGCCTACGCCTGCATCGAGCGGACGCTGCGCTCGGTCTTCCCGCGCGTGGCGGCGGCCTCGACCTTCGTGCCCATGTACGCGACCCTCTGGTCCTTCCGCTACGCGAGCGCGGCCTCCGATCCCTCGGGCTTGAGCGCCGACGAGGTCGAGCGCCGGATCGCCGGCCGGATGTCCTCGAGGCCGCTCCTGGCCAACGGCCCGCTGTGGCCCGCGATCTTCGCGGCCGATCCGATCCTGGCCGAGGCCGCCTCCGATCCGCGGGGCCGCGTCGTCACGGACGGGGAGCCCGATTTCCCGGACTGCTTCGATCCCGGGACGGGCGTGCCGGCCTAGGCTTCGAATCTCGGCCTCCGCGCCGCGCTACCGCAGGATATTGATTATCCCGAGCGATTTCGCCATTATCCGAGGACGGTAATTAAAAACGTACGGCGCGCCGCTTTCGCGCGCCCCGCTATTTCTCAGCTTCGGTTCGATTATCGCTCGGGAGTAACGAATGCCAATCAGCCTCGCTCCGGTCATCGGCGTCGACGAGTCGGCCTGCGTGAACTGCCACGCCTGCATCTCCGTCTGCCCGGTCAAGTATTGCATCGACGGATCCGGGGACAAGATCCGCATCGACCACGATTTGTGCATCGGCTGCGGCCGCTGCATAGAGGCGTGCAGCCACCACGCGCGCTTCCCCCTCGACGATGCCGAGGCTTTCTTCGGCGCGCTCAAGGAGGGCAGGCCCCTCGTCGCTATCGTCGCCCCCGCCGTCGCGGCGAGCTTCCCCGGCGAGCTCGAGCGCCTCGTCGGCTGGCTGCGCTCGCTCGGGGTCCTGGCGGTCTTCGACGCGTCCTTCGGCGCCGAGCTCTGCGCCGAGTCCTACCTGCGCCGCCTGAAGGGCCCGAGGACCCGGACCATGATCGCCCAGCCCTGTCCCTCGATCGTCTCCTACGTCGAGCTCTTCCGGCCAGAGCTCATCCCGATGCTCGCCCCGATCGACAGTCCCATACTCCACAGCGCCAGGATGATCCGCGCCCGCTATCCCCGGTACGCCGGGGCGGCCATCGCCGCCCTGACGCCCTGCCTGGCGAAGAAGCGGGAATTCCTCGATACCGAATTGGTTTCGTATAACGTAACATTCCGATCGATCGCCGCCGCGCTAGCGGCCTCCGGGCGGGCGCTGGGCTCCTTCGAGAGCTCGACCTTCGACGGCCCCGCCGCCGAGCGCGCCGCGGGCTTCCCGCTCCCGGGAGGCCTCAAGCGCACGATCGAGCGGGAGTCCCCCGGGGCCGCCGCCGCCACGAGGACGATCGAGGGGCCCGACCAGGTCTACCGCTACCTCGACGGCCTCTCGAAGAGCGTCGAGGCCGGAGCGGCGCCCCTGGTGGTCGACTGCCTCAACTGCGATCAGGGCTGCGTCGTGGGGCCCGGCGCCGTCCCCGGCGAGCGCCACCTCGAGCTCTCGCGGAACGCGATCGAGGAAAGGTCCGCCCCGGCGGGAGCGGGGAGCAAATGGCGCGCGGCGCGCCGCCGGCGAGAGCTGAAGGCCGCGATCGGCTCGGGCCTCGAGGGCCTGAACTGCCGGAGGATCTACCGGGACCGCTCGGCCGATAAGAGGATCGCCAGGCCGAGCGAGGCCGAGCTGGCGAGGATATTCGCCTCGATGGGCAAGCGGGACGAATCCGACGTCCTGGACTGCTCGTCCTGCGGCTACGGCTCCTGCGAGGGGATGGCCGTGGCCATCCACAACGGACTTAACAAGGCGGAGAACTGCCATCGCTACCAATACCTCATGCTAGAGGCGAAGCGCGCGAGGGAGCGCGAGGTCGCTGACAGCCTCGCCGGGGGCATCAGGGAGACCGAGTCCTCGCTGAACGGGCTGACGGGCACCATGAAGGCTCTGCTCGATCGCTGCGCCTCGCAGGCCGCGACGATCGAGGAGTCGACCGCCGCCATCGAGGCCATGCTCCGCTCGATACGCGAGGCCTCGGCGGTCTCGGCGGGCAAGCGAGGCGCCCTGGACGACATCTCGCGGGGCGCCCGCGCGGGCGGGGACAGCCTCGCTCGGGCGAGCGAGGCGATCTCGGGCATCGAGGGAAGCATCTCGGGCATCGGCGAGATGTCGAGCGGCATCGCCGAGATCGCCGACAGGATCAACCTCCTGGCGATGAACGCCGCGATCGAGGCCGCGCACGCCGGGCAGGCGGGCAGGGGCTTCGCCGTCATCGCCAGCGAGGTCAAGCGCCTCGCCTACGGATCCTCGGAGAGCTCCTCGCGCATAGCGGCGTCGCTGGCCGGCATGGAGTCCACGGTTTCCGGCGCCAGCTCCCTGGCGCTCGAGGCGAACTCCGCCGTGCTCTCGGTCATGAACGAGGTGAGCGATTCGGCAGCGGGCCTGACCGAGGTCCTCGACCTCCTCGCGGAGTCCGCGGCGGGATCGAGCCAGATCATCCAGGCGCTCAAGGAGATGCGCGAGTCCACCGAGGCCATGAAGGGCGACTACGAGAGCATCTTCGGCCACCTTACCGGCATCAGCTCCGCGGTGACGGCGATGCGGGACATCTCGGAAAAGGATCCGGGCGGCGGGGACTCGCGTTGAAGAGCGCGAGCCGTCTATAGCGCCCACCGCGGGTTCCTTCCGGCTCGGTATTGAAAACCTCCGGCGAATCCGGCATCATCGTGCGGCCGAGGGAATAACAGAATCATGCCTAAAAGCCAGATCGCTCTCGCTCCGATTACCGTCCTTAATTGGCTCGTCGCCTGCGGGGGCTTTTCCGTAGCGGTCATCGGGGCCGGAGAGCTCTTCGTCCCAACCAAGAAGCCGATCAACTACGTTACCTCGGCCCTTGGGCTCGCGTTCGGGCTTTCGGTGCTCATCTATCTCGGCCAAACGCTCGGCCTCGGTCGCGTCCTGCCCGCCCTCCTTTACGTCTATTATCCTCTCATGCTCCTGACGGGCTCTCTCCTTTTTTTCTTCTTCACCTTGCTCATAGAGCCCGATTTTCCCCTCGTCTCTCCCTACCTCCTCCTCTTCCTCGCGCCCCTTATCGTCGCGCTCCTCATGATGCCCTTCTTCCTCCAGGCGCCCGAGGCCAAGATCGAGCAGGTCCCGCTGTATCGGACCGATGTCCCCTTCTTTCGCGCGGCGTACTACCTTATTGCCCGCAACCTCGAGACATGGGTGATCGGATGCATGGCGCTCTTCCTGGCGCGGACAGCCGTCGGGCTCGCGAGGAAGAGGATCAGCTGGAAGCCGACGAGCTGGGGCGTCATAATCTTCGCCGTGCTCGTCCTCGCGGCCCTAATGTGCTATCTGTGGGTCAATTTCTTCCCTTCGGAGCTCTCGCGAAAGGCCTCGATCCTGGCCTCGATACTGGTGACCTATCCGCTCTACTTCTTCAAGCAGAGGAACATCGCCCTTTTCGGGCTCAGGGCCGCGGAGGGCGAGCTCGGGCAGTCCAGGCGGACGACGAAGCTCGCGGGCCTGGATACCGACAACGTGATGGAGCGCCTCGACAGGGCGATGCGCGGGAAGCGGCTCTACTCCGACGCCTCTCTCAGCCTTTCCCGGCTCAGCGCCGAGCTGGGCATCTCGCCTCATCAGACCTCCGAGATCCTCAACGCGAGGCTGGGAGTCAATTTCCGGCAATACATCAACCGCTTCCGGATCGAGGAGGCCAAGTCGCGCCTCCTCGCCTCGCCGGAACGCACGATGCTGGAGATCGCCTTCGACTGCGGTTTCGGTTCGAAGTCGGCTTTCAATACGGCCTTCTCGGAGGCGACCGGGATGAGCCCCAGGGATTGGAGGCGAGGCCGGACGGAAAAGGATCGGAAAAAACGAACAGGAATATAGATCGAGGCGATTTTCCCGGACTCCAGGGCTAATCTGGCGGTCGACGGCCGGTCGGCCGTCGAATTCAAAAGAGCCCCTTTGGAGGTCCATAGTGGAATTCCGTCGCTTCTCTCTCGGCATCGGCGTAGCCCTGGCGCTCGCGGCATGCGGTAACCCGTCATCGTCCCCGCTCGATCCCGGTCAGGGCACCCCCGCCGCGGCGCCCCCGTTCGGCGGGTTCTATTTCGAGGATACGAGGTCCGTCGCCTGTTATTGGGAAAACGGCGTCCGTCACTCCCTGGGCGTGAGCCTCTCCGGCTCGTCGCGCGCGGCCGCCTCAACCGCGAGCTCGGGCGGCGCCGTCTACGTCGCCGGGCACTTCCAGTCCGGCTCCGCGACTCAGCCCTGCTACTGGGCGGACGGCAACCTGGTCGTCCTGAAGGGAGCCGACGGGACGACCGACCTGGCCAATGGCGGGCGCGCCCTGGGCATCGCCGTCTCCGGCGACACGGTCTACGCGGTCGGCTTCTACTTCGACGGCGATATGCGGCTTCCCTGCTATTGGATAGGCAGCGCGCGCCGCGACTTGGAGTTGCCGGACGGCCACCGCGACGGCCAGGCGATCTCGATCGCGGTGTCCGCCTCGGGGACGGTCTATATCGCGGGCTTCTGCTACTCCAGCGACGATACGGCGGTGGCCTGCTGTTGGACGGACGGCGCGCCGCATGTCCTCGCGGGCGTCGCGGGCACGAGCGACGCCTACGCCTACTCGATCGCGCTGTCGGGCGATTCCGTTTATATGAGCGGCTACTGCCGCGTCGAAGAAGTCCGGCGACCCTGCTACTGGGAGAATGGCGAGTGCAAGACCCTGGACGGCCCCAACCCCGACAAGAGCTTCCCGAATACCCGGAATGACGCGTCGGCGATAGCCGTCTCCGACGGGAAGGTCTACACCGCGGGCAACTATCGGGGCAACACCGGAGACCTGCCCTGTTATTGGGAAGGGACTACCTTCCATGCCCTGACGGTCGGCACGGATGATAACGCCTACGCGGCCGCGATAACGCTGTCCGAAGGCACGGTCTTCGTCGCGGGATCGTACCGGGTCAGCGGCCAGGAAACCCGCACTCCCTGCTATTGGGAGAACGGCGTATTGCGCGACCTCTCCGGCGAGACTCCCGACGGCTCGATCCCGGGTCCCGGAATCGGGGAAAGCTGAGTCGGCGTCGAGGTTTACAGAAAAGAGCCGGGCGCGAGTCCGAACTCAAAACATCCATCGCAGGAGGCTCGTCTTGAAATTCCACCGACTATTCATCGCAGGCATCTGTATCGCCCTGTCGCTCTCGGCCTGCGGGAACCCCTCTTCGCCCGATCCCTCGCCTTCCGAATCCGCGTCCCCGCTCTTCGGCGGCAACTACTATGACGGCGCCAAGCGTATCGCCTGCTACTGGGAGGGAACGACTCGGCATAGCCTGGGCTCCGGCCTCGAATACCAATCCTGGGCCTCGTCCAAGGTCTTGAGCCTCGACGGGATCGCCTACGCGGCGGGTTTCTATTCCGACGGCTCGAAGTCGGTGCCCTGCTATTGGGCCGGCGAGCAGCGCGTCGACCTGGGGGACGAATCCGGCTCGGCATTGACCTGCTCCGCCTATGCCCTGGGGATCGCCCTGCACGAGGGCGAGGTCTATACGGTAGGCGTCCTGGGCGGCACTGCAGAGAGACCCTATAATGCGCCCTGCTATTGGAAGGGGAGCGTCTGCTACATCCTAGGGGACCAGGAGGGTGAACCGCTTTCCCGGAACGGATTCGCGTTTTCTATCGCCGTCGCGTCGGACGATACCGTCTATACCGCGGGCTACTCCTCGGGGAAAAGCGGAATCCTGCCCTGTTATTGGGAAGGCGTCGAGCGGCACGACCTGAGCATACCCGACGGCGAGGGATTTTCGTACGGCCACGCCACGGCGATCGCCCTCTCGGGCGGCTCCGTCTACGCGGCCGGGTATTATAGGACGGACGGGAAGACCTACGGCTGTTACTGGAAGGACGGCCTACGATCCGACCTCCATTCGACCGCTCCCGGGGACGATTCCTTCACCTTCGGCCTCGAGATCGAGGCGATCGCCGTGTCGGGAGATACGGTCTACGTCGGAGGCTCCTATCGGGTCGACAACAGGACCGAGCTGCCCGGTTATTGGGCGAATCGCGACCTGCATGCCCTGCCCCTGCCCGCTAGCGCGGGGAGCGAAGTCGTCATCGGCGCGATTCAGGCGATCGGCGGGAAGGTGTATTCCGCGGGCAGCGATTTTGACGGCGGGGCTTACTATTGGGAGGGCGATACGGTCCGCATTCTAGGCGACAGCGCCGACGAAAACGAGATTCCCTGCGTCGAGTCCCCGTTCTGGACATGAGGCGCGGATAAGGCTTGCCCGATGCTCGGCCTGCATGCCCGGCAGGCCGGGCCGGGCGGCGGAGCTTGAGCAATTGGCCGCGCGCCGTTACTCTGTGCTCATGCCTACCGTAATTCCCGTCCTTTACTCGGACGATACGATCCTGGCCGTCGACAAGCCGGCGGGATTCCTCTCGATACCGGATCGCTGGGATCCCGACGCCCCGGCCTTGTCGCAGGAGCTGTCGCGAGAGTGGGGCAGGCTCCTCGTCGTCCACCGCATCGACAAGGACACGAGCGGGGTACTCCTGTTCGCGAGGAAGCCCGAGGCGCACAAGGCCCTGAGCGCAGCCTTCGAGTCGCGCTCGGTATCGAAGACCTACCTCGCCCTGGTCCGAGGGAATCCCGAGTGGGACGAGACCTCCTGCGAGCTTCCCCTTGTCCCCGACGGCGACCGCCTGCACAGGACCATCATCGACGCCCGCAGGGGAAAGGCCTCGGTCACCCGCTTCAAGGTCATCGCGCGCTACCCCGCCTCCGGCGCCTTCCCGGGCGCGGCGCTGGTCGAGGCGCGGCCCGAGACGGGCAGGACGCACCAGATCCGCGTCCACCTGTCCGCGCTCGGCCATCCCTGCCTCTGCGATCCCCTGTACGGCGACGGGAAGCCCCTCCTGCTGTCGAAATTCAAGAAGAAGTGGAGGGGCGATCCCCTCGACGAGAGGCCGCTATTGTCCCGCTCGGCCCTTCACGCCCTGTCGATCGAGCTGGCGCATCCCGTCTCCGGCGAGGCCCTCAGGATCGAGGCGCCCCTGCGCAAGGACATGAAGGCGAGCGTCGCCCAGCTGGAGAAGCTGTAGGCCGGCCGCTCAGTCCTCGGGGCAGAGATACCTGATATAGCGGTCCGGCGGCGCGTATTCCCCCTCGGGGAGGATCGCCTGCGTCGGGCACCTGTTGTAGCATCTCGTGCAGTAGGTGCAATCATCGCCGAAGACGAGCCTGCCGCCCTCGAAGGCGAGCGCGCCCATCGGGCATTCGCGGACGCAGCGCCCGCAGCGGGAGCATCGCGCTTCGTCCCAGGCAAGAAGGAGGGACGGCCGCTCGAGGCTCTTGCCGGTCAGGCGCCGTATGAAGAACCCGGGTATCAGGTAGGGGCCGATCCCGCGGACGTAGCGGCGCCCGGAGCCGAGCGCTGCCGCGAAGCGGGGAATGCCGACGCGCGCGGCCGCCATGCGCCTGCCGAGCGTCGCGGCCGGAGCGGGATCTACGCGTATCCTGGGAACGCTGATGTTGTTGGACAAGAGCACGGGCAGGTATCCGCGAGGCTCGAGTCCCGCGGCGCGCAGCGAGCGGAACGCGACGAAGGGGCCCTGGGCGTCGACGTAGCCCATCGTGCAGAGGCAGGCCGCTTCCTTGGGGCCGATGCGCGCTTCGGCGATGCGGGCCAGCACCCGCTTCGTCGCCGGGGGAAAGTCGGCGCCGAAGACGGGGTAGGCGAGGATCAGCATATCGGCGCCGCGCAGGGCGGCCGCGAGGGTCTCGAGCGGCTCGGAGAGGGACTCGCGCGCGGTCATGGCCGCGGCCTCGTGCCCCAGGCCGCGGGCGGCCTCGGCGAACCTGCCGACGGCCCACGAGGTGTTGCCGGTGCCGCTCAAGCAGATCGAAAGGAACTTCACGAATCGCCTCCCGCCGCGGGCGCGCCCCTGGCCAGCCCCGCCGCCACGAATCCGATATACGAATCGACGAGCCCGGGCCCGGCCCCGCCCGCTATGTCGGCCGTGTTGAGCGCGAGGAAGATGAGGGCCTGGACGATCTCGCGGACGGCCTTCGCATCTCCCCCGATCAGGCCCGCGGCCTTCCATCCCTCGATCGCCGCGTCGAGACCCGAGGAGATTTCGGCGAAGGCCGTCCCGCCCCGCGCGGAGAAGAGCGCGCGCCTCGCGGCTTCCCTCGAATCGCGCCGGTGGAACTGCGCGAGGATAGGATCGGATTGGATCCCGGCTATCATCCGCGATAAGAAAGCCTTGAGCCGCGCCTCAGGTCCGATCCCGCCCGCCGCCGCGCCGATCTCGGCCTCCGATGAAGATGCCAGGCTGTTCCCGCCTCGGTGCTCAGCGACGCTGGCGACCAGGATCTCGGAGTAGAGCTCGTCCTTGGAAGGAAAGAATAAGTAGAAACTTCCAGAGGGGACTCCGGCTTCCGAGCAGATATCCCTGACCGTCGTCTTCGATATGCCGAGGCGCGCGAAGAGCAGTTTGCCGGCGGACAGTAGTCGCGACCGGATTTCATCCTGCTCTATGGCAGAGAGTGATTTCATGATAAGTAATTATATAAACAAAATGCATACATGTCTACAAGATTTGTATATAACTGTATAATAAAGAAATGAATTGGTGCGATCTTGACCTCTCCGCAACTATGAAAAGCTCGCTCCGCCTCGAAGGCAGGCAGCTCAAGGCAAGGTATCGCCTTCGCAAGCCGGCTCGTCCGCAAGCGCGATGCCTCCCGCTTCGCGCGATTCGCCGAGATCGACGCGATTACGGCCTGAGCGCTTGCAGGAATACAGGCGCGAGTCCGCGCGCTCGAGTCTCTTTCCCGGGGCGGCCCTGGTCGAGGCGCTCCAGCACAAGGACATGAAGGCGAGCGTCGCCCAGCTGGAGAAACCGTAGCCGCTCCCCCGAAGCGCTCCGATCGCTCCCTCTCCGGGTACGAGAAGATACTTTCGGACGACATTTCCCGAAGCGTCGCTATCATTCGCCTCAGCCCGGCCTGAATAGGCCCTTCTGCGGAGGAGTAGAGATGCTAGGTAAAGACGTTAAGAATCGACGCGCGCTAATCTTGATCGCCCTGGCCGCGATTGTTTTAGGCTCCTGCTCGAACCCTTCGGGCGGAACGGATAGCACCGGCGTCGACGCCCCGGCGATCGGCCTCTCGGCGTCGAGCCTGAGCTTCAGCGCGACGCAGGGCGGCGCGAGCCCCGCATCGCAAACGGTGAGCGTGACCAATGCCGGCACGGGCGACCTGAGCGGGCTGTCGGCGAGCGTGAGCTACGCGAGCGGATCCGGGTGGCTCAGCGCGTCCCTGAACAGCGCGAGCGCGCCGGCGACCTTGACGGTCGGCGCGGCGACGGGCTCCCGGGCGGCGGGAACGTATTCCGCGACGATAACGATCTCGTCCTC
>CAYPHO010000106.1:0-4089 GCA_964410245.1 uncultured Treponemataceae bacterium
GAACTCGGCGGTGTCCTTCGAGGACTTCGGATAGGGACCCACGACCTTGAGCTTGCCGCTCTCGATGTAGGGGTTGAGGACGCTCATGGCGCCGTCGAAGAAGAAGAAGGCGTTACCGTCGGTGGGAGAGCCGGCGAAGAGGGTGATGTACTTGGGCGCGGTGGCGTTCTCGAGATCGAGCCCGGCCACGATGCCTTCTCCCTGGAGCACGCCGACCTTGAAGTTGTTGAAGGTGATGTAGTAATCGTACTTGTCGGAGTTGGGGATGATTCGGTCATATGCGATGACCGCGACCTTGTCCCGTCCGGCCTCGGCGATGACGGAAGAGACGCCGTCATTGATGCAGCCGACGACGAGAACCTTCGCCTTCTGGGTCAGGAAGCTCTGGATCTGCGTGTTCTGGGTGGGCTGGTCGGCGTTGGCCCACTGGACCTCGGCCTGGTAGCCGAGCTTCTCAGCCTGGCTCTTTAGCTCGTTTCCGTCCTTGACCCAGCGGGTGACGTGGGTTTCGGGCATCGCGATGCCGATCATCGTCTTCCCTGACTTCTTGGTGCAAGACATGAAGGCGAAGGAGCTGAACAGGGAAAGAGCGATCAGCGCGACTAGAAATTTCCTCATGCTATCCATCCTCCTGGTTCGATAGAAAGATGCGTATTATATATTTGAGACATCGGTTATGGGGAATCGTAATATTTTGATATAAAGCGGGAATTAAGGTACCAGGCGGTAACTGATCTATATCGAAGGGTAAAATACGCGCATCAAAATAATACCATTACCTTCGAATGAAATTACGATATACATCTTCCCATGAATGAAAGCTATCCATGATCACTGTTCTATCCATATTACTCTTTTGGACAGCGATTGGCTTTTCGATATAGGATGGGATGGCCGCTCCGCTTTTATTGTCCAGGAGCGTATCGTTGGGAATAGACTTCCCTCTAGCAATGGACACCGCGAGTTCGGCTGCCCTGGACGCGAGCTTTGCGATCGGTTTATAGACGGTCATGAGCTGAGTCCCTTCGACGACCCTCTGACAGTTGATCAGGTCAGCATCCTGGCCGACTACGGCGACCTTGCCCGCCAAGCGCCGCTCGGATAGTTGCTGTATCGCCGCGGTAGCGATCTGGTCGTTCCCGCAGGATATCGCGTCTATGTCGGTAGTCCGATCCAGGACCGATCCTATTCTCGCGAGCGCTTCGTCGAAGCTCCATTCCTCGAGCCAGAGTTCTTCCTCGATCTCGATAAGTCCTTCCTTGATAAAGGGATTCAATATCTCGTGGAGGCCGTAACTAACTTCGTAGCTGTTGTTGTCCCGAACCGAGCCGTTCACTATCAAGTACCGGCCCCTCGGAACCGCGGCGGCCAATGCCTTACCGCAGAGTCTACCAACCTCCCTGTTGTCGAAGGATGCGTACGCGTCTATCGGTACGCCCTGTATCATTCGATCGTAGGCGATCACCGGGACCCCCGAATCGCGGACCTGCTTCACGACTCCGGCAAGCATATCAGTGTCGTGGGCTATGACGACCAGTACGTCGATATGCTGATCGAGCATGAAGTTGATACGCGCTATCTGCTCCTTGGTTCCCCCCGCTGACATTTGGACGATCACGTCGGCCCCCAATTCTCGGGCGGCGCCGGTGAATATCTTGATGTCCTTGTTCCAGCGTTCGATGATGAAGGTATCCGTCGCGACCGATAGGCCTATGGTGATCATCGTGTCGCTTCCGTCCTCGCGGGGAACGGACGATGCCGCTAGCTCCGCCGCGGCCGGCTCCGATACGCCGGCCTGACGGTCGTCCACAGCCCGGCCGGTGCAGGAGGCGACGGCTAGGCAGCAACAGAAGACCCCGAATTGGATGGGGGCTTTCATGAGTTCTCCTCCTCCGTATGCGCGGCCGCATAAGCGGTCGGTGTGAGCCCGGTGGTCTTCCTGAATATCTTGCCGAAGTAATTGGGATCCGGATATCCGACGGTGAACGCGATTTGCTTGACGGTCATCCGAGATTCCTTGATAAGCCGCTCGGCCTTGTCAATCCTGAGCTCGGTCAGGTAGTCGACGAACGTGGTGTGCAGGTGCTCGGAGAAGAGCCTGCTCAAGTAGGCGCTCGATACCCCCGCGGCCTCCGCGGTCGAGGATAGCTGCACTCTTTCCGCGAAATGCTCGCTGATATAGTCCATCGCCTTGACAAGCGGCACGGGGAAGCGACTGGAGCGCTGCTCCTCGAACATCCGGTACAGCCTGTTGAAGGCCCGATTCCCCCACGCGGACCATTCGGCGACGTCCTTGAGGGACATTATCTCCTCCATCGGGTTGAAGGGCGGCTCTTCCTCGGGCTTCTCGCGATAGCAGCTGGAGCAGTCGTCGAGGAGGAGGGCGAATAGAAAGGCCATTTTCGCCTGCGCCACTGGGAACTCATAGGCCGCGAAGGTGTCCTCCCAGAGGGAGGAAAACAATGAACGCAGCTCGTCGATGTCGAACACGCCGATCTTCCGCCTGATCTGGGCAATCCGCAGTCGCTCCCTCAGCCGGAGCTCCGCGTTGCGTCCCTTCTTGCGAAGCTCCTTCAGCGCCTCCTCGCAGGAAAGGTAGAGTTCCGGGCCGCGATGAACGCGGCCCAGCCCGAAGGCCCTGCAAACGCCATCGGGGATCGCCTTGCCGACGACCGTGGATATAGACTCGAACAGCTTGTCCCTGTCCGCATCCTCCGGGATGAAGAAGATGCCCCTGTTCGAGCGCAGAGAATGGAGGCATCGGTGCCTGAAGGAAATTCCCGTCGCCAGCTCGGCGCACCATTTCGCCGGCTCCTCCTCGAAGTCCGCGAGGAGCGCGATGCCTTTGTCGGAATGGAAGGAGAAGAGCTCGCGGTAACGCTCCCATTCGTCCTCGCGCATCATCGTCCAGATGGCCTCGGTCAGGAACTCCCTCTCGGCGAACTCGGAGCCCTCGCGGGAGAGTCCCGGCTCCTTCTTCCGAAGCGAGGTCCGGACCGAGTCGAGGGTCTCTTGGAAGGTCTTTTTCGAAACCGGCTTCACCAGGTAGGCGAAGACGCCCAGAGGGATCGCCCTTTGGGCCATGTCGAAGCGCTCGTAGGCGGTGGAGAGGATGAAAATCGTCCCAGGATACTGGGAATGCACCTCGGCGATCACGCTGATGCCGTCCATCCCGGGGATGTTGATGTCTATGAACACGACATCCGGCTTGAGCTCGTGGATGGCGCGCAGGGCCTCGTAGCCCGAAGCGGCCTTGCCGGCCAGAAAAAAGTCGGGCGCGCCCCTCAGCATGAACTCGTAGCCCTCCAGCACGGGCTCCTCGTCGTCGACGATCAGAACTCGGTACACGGCTTTACCCTCGTGTCTATGCGCATGATGATGGACGTGCCCGAGCCCTCGCCGGTCCGGATGCTTATCACGTCCGGGGCGTCGGGATAAAAGAAATAGAGACGCTGGATCACGTTCTCGAGGCCCATGACTCGGGACGACGAGTCCTCGATCGGGAGGGGGTGTAGCAGCTTATCCGCGGTGCTGACCGCCATGCCGCAGCCGTTGTCGGTCACGCTCAACTCCAAGATGCCCTCCCGTTTCTCGGCGCGCACGATAATCGAGCACAGGCCCGGCATGTTCTTGAATGCGTGCACGACGCAGTTCTCCACGAGGGGCTGGAGCACGGAAACCGGTACCCAGCAGGAATCGAGGAGTTCCTCCGGATAGTCCAGGACGAGGTCCAGGTTCTTGGGGAAGCGTATGCGAAGGATGCAGAAGAAGTAGTTGAGGCCCTCGATCTCGTGCCTGAGGGGGACGATCGTCTCCTTGTTCCGTATGTTGTGGCGGAAGAGCCGCGAGAGGATATCCATGTATTCCCCGGTCCGATCCGCGTTCTCCATGATGGCCAGTTGCATGCCGG
This sequence comes from uncultured Treponemataceae bacterium, assembly GCA_964410245.1. Classification (GTDB taxonomy): domain Bacteria; phylum Spirochaetota; class Spirochaetia; order Treponematales; family Rectinemataceae; genus CAZXXZ01. The sequence continues at coordinate 3,911 of CAYPHO010000106.1, forward strand.
TGTTCAGCGTGTTGAACAGGAAGTGGGGATTAATCTGCGCTTGGAGGGTGTATATCTCCATGCGCCGCACCAGCACCTCCATCTTGAAGTTTCGAAGCTTCTCTTGCATGTACTCCTGCTTGATGCTCTCCTGACGATGGATCTCTCCTATATAGTTGCGGATGTCGTTCTTCATCCGG
>CAYPHO010000106.1:4099-10370 GCA_964410245.1 uncultured Treponemataceae bacterium
TTAAAGGCTTCCACCACATGGTCGATCTCGTAGACGGAGCTCATGCCGATGTCCTCGATGCCGAAATTGCCCTCGGAGAGCTCGGTCGCCATGGAGGAGAGCCGTACCATCGGCTCGGTCATCTTCTCGACCGAGTGCAGCAGGAGGAGGATTGAGAAGGCGGATACGAAGACTATGAAGAGGAGGTTCCAAAAGAGAACGTTGCGCGAATTCGCGATGAAGACGCCGTAGGAGTCCAGCTGCCCGCGGAAGCGCTCCGCGCTGATCGTCTCGATCTCATCGTTCAGGTACTCGAGCAGCGCGGTCATGCCGTCGTACAGGGCGGTGTAGCCGGCGATGTTGCGCCCCCGCTTCTCGTCGATCGCGGCGTCCGCCATGTCCAGGTAGGCCAGTATGAGGGAGTACGCCTCCCGCTCGCGGAGCTCGATCCGGTCCTTGGACTGGGCGGCGGGCGGCGTGAGCGAATTCCGCAGCTTTTGGGAATCGATGAGAAGTTGCGCCAGCGCGTTGGAGGAGCGGGTGGACAGGTATTCGAGGAGCGGTTTCTGGAAGTCGATCAGTGATTCCCGGATCGACTTGATATGGCGCTCCTTATCGAAGCTGTTGTCGATCATGCCCTGAAGCTGGATCGTGGAGTAGAGGATATAGGCAGTGGAGAGGGCGAGGAGAAGGAATGCCCCGAAGACGCTGAGGACCATCTGGATGCGGAAGGAGTTCTCGAGCCCCTTTCTCACAGGCCGCCCCTGTCCAGGACGTCGACGCCGGTGTCCACGCTCGTCGACGTGTAGCCGGAAGAGCGCAGCTCCGTCAGGGATACGATCGCCTGGTAGCCGATGCGCTCGGGATGCACGACGATGCTGCCGGCGACGATGCCCTTGCGGATGAACTCTCGAATGCCCGCGTTGTCGCCGAACCCGATGATCTGCACGCGCCCGACGAGGTTCATGTCGATCAGGACCTGGGCGGCCGCGACGGTGTCGTTGGGATCGGTGAAGATGATGCAGTTGATCTCGGAATCGGTCCTCAAGAGCCGGAAGATCGCCTCTTCCGCGTCGAAGGGATTCCGGCTGGTCTTCAGGCGCTTGATGAGGGACGGCGTCCGGGCTTCCAGTATCGTAGAGAGTCCCATCTCCACGAGCTCCCGCTCGGCATAGATGCCTGGCGATTTGTCGCTATAGACGATCGCCGCGCGGAGGCCCGGCCCGACCGTTCGGCGGGCTATCGATCCCATCTTCCGTCCCACATCGAAACTGTTGGTCCCGATGTACGGCCAGGGCTGATCCCTTGGGATGTTGTGGTTGATCAGGACGAGCGGGATATCGCGCTCCGACAGCCGCGATAGCTGCCGTCGCGCCTCATTGTCGTCCATGTAGGGGCACACGACGATCCCGTCGACGCCCGTATAGGGCGCCATCTCAAGGTCGTTCCTTTGCGTATCGATCGAGTGGATTGTGATCGCTACGCCGAGCTCGGAGGCGGCTCGCTCCGCCCCGGCGATGATATCGTCGAAGAAGGAATCCCTGTTTCCCGGCAGGTAAATGGAGAAATAGTACCCCAGTGTCGACGGCGACGCGCCCTCGCCCTGCGGATACAGCCGGCGGACCTGGGTCAAGGAGACGGAAAACGCGAATACGGACAGCGCCCCGAAGAGGACGATACCAATCTTGATTAGGGTCTTCACTCGGGCCAGTATACCATGCGTCCCAGATGGCTGCTGCCTCGGCGGCGGCGCTAGTCCCTCTCGAAATGGGGAAGCTCGGCGGGTATCTCCGCGGAGATCTCGACGATGCCCCCGAGGGCGCCGGACTCGTACCAGGGGGCCTGGAGGATGAGCCTGCGCTTGCCGCCCTTCTCGATGGTGTAGGCGTTGACGCGGCCCTCGTCCATGATCGAGCGGATCTCCTGGTTGGACTCGGCCTTATGGCAGTCGGCGAGCTTCGAGCCGACGAGGGCCATTCCGCCGCTCTTCTCGAAGCTCCTCGCGGCCGCGTCGTTCATGTACAGGATGGTTCCGTCCTTCCCGGCGACGGTTATCGGGCCCGGGAATCCGGCGACCCAGGAGTGCGGGCGATCGTCCACGGATAGTCTCCTCGCGTCCGACGATCCTACCCTGCGGCCGTTCGAGAGGCAAGACCGAGCGCCCGCGCTAGCCGGGCCGGCCCGGGCGCGGGTATCATCGCGGCGGAGGCGCGGATGGAAGGGCCCATGGGCGGCGAGAGCTGGAAGCGGCTGGGCAGGAAGGAGCTCCTGCGTACCGCCGTATTCACGGCGACGGAGCGGGACAACGAGGGGCCGGGCGGGCGAAGGGGAAGCTTCGTCGTGCTCGAGGCCTCGGACTGGGCGACCGTCGTGCCCCTCGTCGAGCGGGACGGCGAGGCCTGCTTCCTCATGGTCAGGCAATACCGGCACGGCTCGGACGAGGTGTCGATCGAGTTCCCCGGCGGTTGCGTCGAGCGCGGCGAGGACCCCGCCGCCGCGGCGGCCCGCGAGCTCGAGGAGGAGACCGGCTACCTCGCCTCGTCGATCCGGAGCGCCGGCTCGGTCAGCCCGAATCCCGCCATCATGGACAATCGCTTCCACGTCTTCCTGGCGGAAGGCCTCGAGCCCAGGGGCAGGATCGACCAGGACGAGCACGAGGTCGTCGACAGCCTGATCGTCCCCGTCGCCGAGGTCCGAAGGCGCATGGGGACGGGGCAGTACTCGCACGCCTTGATGGTCGCCGCCCTCTACATGGCCGAGCGCCTCATGCGAGGCGGCGGCCGCTAGGGCCGGCGTTGGCGGCTAGGCGGGCTCGCGGCGGCCGCTAGGGCCGGCCGCCCTCGGCGTAGAAATCCCGGCCCGAGCCGTCCACGACGATCATCGCGGGCAAGTCCCGCAGGACGACGCGGCGCACCGCCTCCATGCCCAGGTCGGCGTAGTCGATGACCTCGCTCGAGACGACGTGCAGTCGGGCGGCCAAGGCGGCGGCGCCGCCTATGCAGGCCAGGTAGGCCCCGCCCGCGTCCGCGATCGCTTGGGCCGCGGCCCTCGACCTGCCGCCCTTGGCGATCGACACGAGGCTCGCGCCGGCCGAGCACAGCGGTTCCATGAAGCTGTCCATGCGGCCGGCGGTCGTCGGCCCGAATGAGCCCGAGACCATGCCGGGAGCGGCCTCGGTCGGGCCGGCGTAGAAGACCGGATGGCGCATGAGGTAGTCGGGGAGGGCCAGCCCTTGCTCGATCAGGCGACGGAAGCGGGCGTGGGCGGCGTCGCGCGCGGTGATCACCGTGCCGGATATGAGGACGAAATCGCCCGCCTTCATGCCGCCGAGGAGGCGGCCCAGTTCCCTTTGGTCGCCGTCCAGGCTCACGCGGCGCGCCCCGGGCAGGATCGGCAGGTCCGCGGGCAGGAAGCGGCCCGGGTCCCGCTCGAGCTTCTCTAGGAAGACGCCCTCGCTCGAAACGATCGCGCGCGCCTTCCTATGGGCCGAGCAGACGACCCCGGTCGCCAGGGGAAGGCTGGCGGCATGCCGCGTCAGCCTGATCGCGCGGGCGTCGAGGGCCAGGCTCCGGCCGCCGAACTGCGCGCCGACGCCGGTGCCCGCGGCCAGCTCGAGGATGATGGCCTCCCACTCGCGGTCGCGGATGGGGGCCGCGCGGACCGCCGCGCCGACGGGACCCAGGCCATCGAGGAGTCCCAGGCCCGCCAGGGCGAGTGCGTAGAGCGCCTGATCCGGGCTCGAGCCTCCGAGGACGGCGGATATCCGGTAGGGCGGGCAGCCTGAGGAGCCCAGGGCGTTAACGCGCTCGGCGAGCCTCGAGCGTAGGATCGCCTCGTCGAGGATGGCCGGGCTTTCCATTGAGAAGACGGTCTTGTTCGCCGAGCCGCCGCCCTTCGCCGTGAAGCAGAGCCTGAGCTCATCGCCGGCCGAGGGCCTGATATCGATCATCGCGGGCAGGTTGTCCTTGGTGTTGGCCTCGCCCAGGAAGGCCGAGGGCGCGAGCTGGGACTTGCGAAGGAGTCGGCCGGCGTAAGCCTTGGCCGCGCCCGAGGCGAGGGCCGATTCGCCGTCTCCCTCGATCGAGGCGCCGGAGCCCAGCCAGCCGTAGGCGACCGCGGTGCCCGTGTCCTGGCAGATCGGAAGCACGCCCTCGGCCGCGATCGCGGCGTTGCGCAGGAGCTGGGCGGCGACGTAGCGGTCCGCCTCGGTCGAGCCCGAGCCGGGATCGAGGATCGCCGCGATCGACTCGATATGCTCGAGGCTCATGTAGAAGGCGATGTCCGAGAAGGCCCGCTCGGCGAGGGCCTCGAGGGTCGCGGCGCCGATGGCCGCGCGGCCCGCGCCGTCGCGGCCGGGCGCGTCCAGGCCCAGCCGATCGTAGTCGGCCGGCGATCCGAAGGAAAGATGGTCGGATATGGAGTAGTGGCTCACGCGGCCATACTACACCGGCGCCGCTCGCCCTGGCGAGGCCGCCGGCCGCTTAGAACTGCAGGCCGAAGGCCAGGCCCCCGCCCAGCCCGGGCGCGGCGCTCGGCTCGAAATCAGCCAACGCGTAGGCCGAAAGAGTGAAGGGCGAGGATCCGAGGAGGAGCTTCGCCTCGGCCGCGGCGCGGGCGGGCCAGGCGGGCCCCGCCTGGGTCCCGGCCATGCCCAGGCCGAAGGGAAGGCTTCCCGACAGCCCGATCCGGAAGGAGGGGACCTCCCACCACAGGCCGGCCCTGCAGAGGGCGAGAAGGCCGAAGCCGGAGGTAGCGAAATCGCCCAACGCGCCGATCGAGGCGCCCATCCTTAGGTCCCCGAAGCCGATCGACCAGGGCGAGGAGAGCTCGACCGCGCTCCTCGACTCCGGCATCGCGGGATCGGGAGTCCCGCTCCAGGAGCCGCGGAGGAAGAGGGCGCCGCCCCGTCCCGATCCGCGATCCCCGGCGAGCGAGAAGAGGGCCGAGGCCGCGAGGCCGGCCGATCCCGATCCCGCGAGCTCGGCCGAGCCGGACAGCGAGACGACGGCCTTCCCGCCGAGCGAGACCGAGAGCGAGCAGCCGAGGGCGGAAGAGGAAGGCTCGAGGCCGGGCGCGAACCAGGAGACTTCCGTCGTCGCCGTGCCTGCGGCCTGGGGCAGGGGGTCGGGGAAGCTAAGGAGCCCGGGCATTGCGGAGATCGAGGCGGTCGGCCGCACCTTGATCGAGGAGTCGATGACGATCTCGGCCTCGAGCGAGATCGAGCCGTCCTGGGCGACCTCGCCTTGGGCGACGGCCCCGGGCGGGAGGATCGGCGCGTTATCCGCGGGCCGGGCGAGGAGGCGGGCCGTATAGGTCCCGTCGGGGAGGGGAGCGCCGTCGGGGCCGCGGCCGTCCCAGTACTCGCCGACCCTCCAGTTCGACAGGTCGGGGAAGTCGAGCTCGGCGACCGGGGAGCCGTCGGGCCCGAATATCTCGATCCTCGCCGAGCCGTAGTTCGTCGCCGTGAAGACGATGCTCGTACGGCCGGCGTCGCCCGCGTTCGCCGGATTGAAGGCCGATCTCGTCGCGCCGAAATCATAGACCGAGAAGGCGGCCCGCTTCAGCGCGATGTCGACGCGGGTCGTCGAGTCCTCCTCGATCTTGATATCGAGGCGCTCCTCCTCGAAGCCGAAGAGGCGCGCGACGAGGCTGTATGATCCGACGGGAAGCTCCGTGAGGCCCGGGACGATCGGCTGGCCGTCGAGGTAGAGGCTCGCGCTCGCGGGCTCCAGGCCGACGAAGAGCCGACCCGTGATCCGCTGCGGATCGAAGGCGATCGTATACAGGGTCTTCTCTTCTACGACGAGGCTTAGGCCGAGGGGCCGGAAGCCGGGGGCCTCGACGCTGATGAGGTGCGGCCCGGCCGGGATGTCGGCCGTATAGGGGCAGGGACCGGCGTAGTATGAATCGATATACGCGCGCGCCGACCTCGCGGAGGAGCGTATGTCGAGTGATGCGAGGCCCTCCTTGAGCGTGGCCTCGGTCTCGATGGCGATCCGCTCTTCTTGGTAGAACGCGTCGTCGCCGAAGGCCGCGCCGGCCGCCGCGATCATCGAGGCCGCGATCGCGGCGATACGGACTGCTCCACGCGCCTTCGTCATGGGAAGAAGGATACCTCGCCGCGGTCCGGCCGGCAAATGCCCCGATCGGGACTTGCCCCCGCCGCGCCCAGGGCGCTACAGTCGAACGGTGCCGGATTCCAGAAGAAGCCCGGCCGGCCTCCGCCCGGAGCCGGCGCCGTGACGCGCATCCTGCCCATCGCCTCGGGCAAGGGCGGCGTCGGCAAGAGCGT
>CAYPHO010000107.1:0-10246 GCA_964410245.1 uncultured Treponemataceae bacterium
TGACGTGGAGCCCGTAGGTCACCTCGTCGGCCTCGGTGCGGATCAGCGAGGGCTCGACCTTGTTGATGCCCTTGATGAATTGGTCGAGGCCCACGCCTTCCAGCGTCGGCCCGGCGAGCTCGGCGAGGCGGCCGTAGTTGCGCTTCCAGAAGGCGGGCGAGCGTCCGATGACGTTCTCCCACATCCGCGACTGGGACTCGTGGATGCCCATCGACGCGGCCTCGGAGAGCCGGGTGCGCTCGAAGCCGGGCGGGGGAGCTATGCCGAGCTCGTACATCGCGTGCCCCTCCTCGTGTATGGTGGAGAAGACGCCCGACACGAAGAGCGTCTCGATATACCTGGTCGTAATGCGGACGTCGTCCGAGCCGAGGGTCGTGGTGAAGGGATGGGCGACGGTGTCCAGCCTGCCCCGCTCGCGGTCGTAGGGCAGGATGCCGACGAGCCACTCGTTGATCGCCTCCTGGCGCTCCTTGGCGCACTCGCGCGAGAGGAAGGGCGCCTCGATCTGGGGACGGGAGCGGATCGAGGCGACGAGGCCGCCCAGCTCGGCCTTGAGCGAGCCGAAGACCTCCTTCAACGAGGCTTCGGTCGCGCCGGGCTCGAAGAGGTCGAGGAGGGCGTCGTAGGGATTCCCGCCGGAGGAGAGGCATGAGGCTTCCTTCCGCATGAGCCCGACGATGGTCTCCAGGTGGGGAGCGAAGGCGGCGAAGTCGTTCGCCTGCCGGGCCTTGGCCCAGGCCTGCTGGCCCAGGCTGGTCTGTCGCGCGATCTCGGCGACGAGCTCGGCGGGCAGCTTGGTCCTGCGCTCGTAGTCCCTGCGGAAGGCGCGCAGGTAGGCGCGCTCTTCGGCAGAGAGGCCCGCGTCCCCGCCGGGATTATCGTGCGTCGAGCCGAGGGCGGCGAGGAGCTCGCCTATCTCGGGCTTGGTGAATCGCTCATGGACGAGGGACTCGACCAGCTCCAGCTGCTCGGCCCGCTCGGCTCCGGCGGCCGAGGGCATATAGGTCTCCTGATCCCAGCCTAAGAGGGCGCCGATATGGCTTAAGAGTCCGATCTCCCGGTCTATCGCGATGAGCTTCTCGAGTTCCTTGCGCATTGATCCACCTCGATCGGATCGTAGCACTGTCCCCGAGGCGGGGACAAGGCGCTCGCCGTCCCGGCACTGTCCCCGGCCGGGCGGGCCGCATCTTGCCTCGTGATCGCCGCGGCGACTATAGTCATGGTCATGTCAGAGACAGCCGAGAGAAGCGATGTCCCCGAGGCCCCGAAGCGGCGCAGGCGGCCCTTCCGCGCGATCCTGATCGTCCTCGCGTCGATAATCGGGATCGTCGTCGCCGCCTGCCTCGTCCTCCTGGCGATCAATGCCCTGGACAGGAGGAATCCCGCGTCTTTCCTGCCGCCGAGGCCCGACGCCTACGCCTCGGTGCGCTCGCTGGGCGAGGCGGTCACGCGCCTGACCGGGCTCAAGGCCGCGGACGAGCTGCTCTCCGGCGCCGGCGAGGCCGACCTGCGCGCCCTCCTCGTCGCCGCCAGGTCCACGCCCTTCCTCTCGTCCAAGGCATTCGGCTTCCTGGCCGACATGCCGGTCCACGTGGCCGTCCAAGGCTCGGAGGTCGTCGCGGCCGTCGACCTGGGCATAGCGGGCGCCGCGGCGCGGCTCCTGCCCGTCGCCGGACCCTTCGTCAAGATCAAGGACTTAAGCTACGAGTACGACGCCGGAGTCTCGCGGATCCTGATCGGCAAGGCTCCTTCCTTCGTCCGCCTCGCCGTCATCGGCCGGATACTGCTCGCCTCGACCTCCGCGGAGGCGCTGGAGGCAGCGATCGCCCGGGGCACGGCGAAAACCTCAGCCCTGGCGGTCGACGAGAAGGACGCGCTTAACCTCGCGGCCAGGGCAAAGCTCGCGGGGCTCGAGCTCTCCGCGCCGCATGGGGGCGCGATCAGGATCATCGCCGACATCTCGGGCCTGATCGCGCGACTGGCGGGAGGCGAGGCGGCCTCAGGCGGCATCCTCAAGGACCTCTCCTTCCCCCGGGAAGCGATACTCGACCTCGACATCTCCGACGACGCGGTGTCCCTGGAAGCCTCGCTTCCGGTCGAGGCCTCGGATAAGGCCCTGGCCGCCCTCGCGTCGCGGCGCTCGGGCCTGCCCTCGATCCTGACCCTCCTTCCCGCTAGTACGGCCTACGCGAGCCTCGCGGCGGCCGAGACGCCAGGCGATCTGATGCCCATCGCCCTGCGCTACCTCGATGCATCGACCGCGGACATCTACGCCAAGGCCGAGTCCGCCTGCCGCCTCGCCCTGGGCATCGGCTTCGACGAGCTCCTCTTCTCCTGGGCGGGCGACGAGTTCGGCGCCTTCGGCCTGGAGCGCTTCGCCGAGCCGGTCTTCTACGTCCGCGTCTCCAGCGAGTCCGCCCGCAAGGCGGCCTTCGACAAGCTGGTCTCCTCGGCCTTCATCTCAGAGGACCTGTCCACCGTGGTCGACGAGCTGCGCATACCGCGCCTGGTCCTGCCGCCCTTCGTGCGCGACCTCCTGAAGATCGTCGACGTCGACGTGCCCCAGCCCTACTGGATAGCCGAGAAGGGCTTCCTCTTCATCTCATCCTCGGCGGAGGCCCTGCGCGCGGTCGCCAAGGCCTCGGCCTCCGGCGATACCCTGCCCCGCTCCGAGGGCTACCGCAGGCTGGTGGGCTCCTCCGGATCGGACGCGGCGGCCGCGGTCTTCTACTCGCTCGACCGCGGCGTCCCCTTCTTCCTGCGCGGCACTAGCGCGGTCGAGCGCGTCCTCAGGCTCTACCGCAACGGAGCCCTCTTCGTCAGGACAGGCTCCTCGCGCCTGGGCATCTCGCTGAGGGCGGTGCGCGGCGAGGAGGCGGCGGGAGCGCGCGAGCTTCCCGGCTTCCCGATAGCCGCGGGCGGCAGGCTCGCGGGCGCGCCGCTGGTGCTGGGCTCCGGATCGACGGCCGTCGCGGTGCTGAGCCTCTCGGGAGGGCGCGTCGTGGCCCGGCCGCTTTCAGGCGGATCGGGGGGCAAGGCCGAGCTCGAGGCCAAGCTCGACGGCGAGGCCTGGCTCCTCGCCGCCAAGGACGATGCGGGAGCGCCCTTCGTATGGGCCCTGACGAGGCAGGGAACGGTCTACCGGCTCGACGCCAAGCTCGAGCACCTGCGTCCCTTCCCGGTCGCCGCCAGCGGCCGGCCCTCGAGCCCGCCCGCCCTCGCCCCCTCCGCCGGCGGGGCGCCCCGCCTGGCCTTCGGCCTAAAGGGCGGCGGCATCGCGATCGTCTCGGCGGACGGCTCCGAGAGCCGCGTCGAGCTCCCCGGCGAGAGCGCCCTCCTCTCGCCGCCCTCCTTCGGCGGCGGGGCGATCGCCGCATACCCTAAGTCCTTCGACGGCAGGATCGTCCTGGTCGACGAGGAGGGCGCGGCCCTGCCCGGATGGCCCGCCCCGGCGGGCGGCATCGCCTTCGGCTCCCCGGTCTTCGTCCGCTCGGGAAGCGGCCGCGACATCGCCTTCCTGACTCAATCGGGCGAGCTGACCTTGCGCGACGCGGCCGGCCAGATGCGCTCGGGCTTCCCCCTGCGGCTCGGCGGCTCCTTCTCGGCCCTTCCCGTCGCCCAGGCCAACGGCGCCTCGCTCTACGTCCTCGATTCGGAAGGCCTGGTCATCCGGGTTTCCGCCGCCGGCGAGGCGATCGGCGAGCGGCGCGAGGAGGGACTGCGCGGAGGCGGGGCCTCGCTCGCGATCGCCAAGCCCTACGGCGACGGCCGCGAGATCATCTTCGCGGCGGGCTCGGGCGACGGCCTGTACGCGTTCACCGCGGACCTCGACCCGGTCCCGGGCTTCCCCGCGAAGGGCGCCTGGCTGCCGGTCCTGGCGGACATCAACGGCGACGGCTACCCCGAGATCATCGCGGGGGGCATCGACGACACGATCCACGCCTACTCGCTGCGCTGAGCGCCGCCCCAGGAGGAAGAGCATGAAGACAGTGTCGCGCAACGCGGACGATCTCGGCCGGGCGCCCGCCCAGGGCCGCCGCCCCGAGGCCCCCCTGGGCCGCGCGGCCCTCGCGGCGGCCGCGGTCCTGGCCGCCGCCGTCCTCGGCGCGGGCTGCGCCACGATCCAGCAGGACAGCTTCGTGGGCACGGCCGCCGACGCCGACTTCGCGCGCCTGGTCCTCCTGTCCGACCGGGCCGCCGAGCTTCGCGCCCAGGCCGCCGAAGCGGGAGCCGCCGACGCGGCCGACCTCGCGGCGGCTATAGCCGAAGCCCGGGCCGACGCGGCCTCGCTCAAGTCCTCCCAGCCCCTCAACGAGAGCTACCGCGCCAAGCTGGCGGCGATCGCCGGCGACCTGGCCCTCCTCGGCGCCGACAGGAACGCCGCCCAGGCCGCCCTGGCCGAGGCCCAGGCCGCGCGCTCGGGCGAGGAGCGGGTCTTCCTCCTCCGCTCGCGCCTGGCGAAGAAGGAGGCCGAGGCCGAGGCCGCGCTGGCCGACGGTATCGCCAAGGCCGACTCGAGCTTCGTCCTCAAGGCCGAGCTCGGCGCCCTGCGGGCCAAGCAGGGCCGCTACCGGGAGGCCCTGGCCCTCCTCGACGAGGCCCTCCCCCGCCTTTCCGAGTCCGAGCGCGGCCTGTACCGGGGCTCGCGCGAGCTGGCCCTCTCGCTCCGGGACGCCGAGGACGCGCCCAAGGGCGCGGCCGCCTACGCCTCGGCCGATCCGGTCAGCCTCCTCGGCCTCGCGGTCATCGCGCAGGAGAGCACCGACCTCCTTGACTACCTGACCGGCGCGAAGGCCTGGGCCCCCGGTCCCCTGTTCGCCCGGCTCGCGGGCTCGGGACTCTTCGGGCCCGGGGACTTAAAGTCCTCGGACCCGGCGACGCGCGCCCGCCTCGCCTACTTCCTCTGGAACCTGGAGGCCGTCCGCGAGGAGGATCGGTCCCTCCTGACCATGTACAGCGTACGCTACGCCCTCGGCGCCCTAGGACCCGTGCCCGACGCCCCGCCCGGATCCTGGTTCTTCGACGCGGCCCTGGGCTGCGTCGAGCGCGAGATCCTCTCCCTGCCCGACGGCATCCATTTCCGGCCCGAGGAAACGGTCTCCGGCGCCGAGGCGCTCAAGGCCGCGCGCAAGGCGGCGGAGTAGGAGCCCGACCTGTTCCTCCGCGAGCTGGGGCAGTCGGTGACCGTGCTGCGGGGGGCCGGCCCCGCGGTCGCCTCCCGCCTCGCGAGGCTTGGCGTCTTCTCGATCGCCGACCTCCTCCTCCTCTACCCCCGCGACTACGACGACCGCACGAAGTCCTCCCCCTTCGCCGACTTCGCCCGCGCCGATCGCGTCCATACCGTCGCGGAGGTCCTGGCCCACGACTGGTTTGGCTACGGCCGCATGAGGACCTTGAAGATCCACGTGCGGGACGAGTCGGGCCCCGCCGTCCTGGTCTGCTTCAACCGGCCCTTCCTGGAGCAGCAGCTGCCCGTCGGCTCGCGCGTGGTTATCACTGGCAAGTTCACGTACCGCTTCGGCGAGATCCAGTCCACGGCCTTCGAGGCCGAGAGCCTGGATGGGGGATCGCTCCCCAAGTCGGGCTTCCTGCCGGTCTACCCCCTGACCGAGGGCCTTCAGCAGGGACAGCTTCGCCGCCTGGTCACGGCCGCCCTTTCCGAGTACGGGTCGAAGGTCGAGGACGAGCTGCCCTCGGCCCTGATGGAGAAGCGCGGCCTTCCGCACAAGCGCGACGCGTTGCGCGACGCCCACTTCCCTCGGGACGCCGAGGCCCTGGAAAAGGCGCGCTCGGCCCTGATCTTCGAGGAGCTCTTCTACTTCCAAGTTGCGGTCGCGCGCCGCTCGCTGAGGCGGCGCGAGCGGCAGGTCGAGCGCCGCGCCCCCTCGGGCTTATTGAAGAAGCGCCTCATCGAGCGGCTCCCCTTCGAGCTGACCTCCGGCCAAATCGAGGCGGCGGCCGAGATAGCCGCGGACATGGCCGAGAGCCGCCCCATGGCGCGGCTCCTCCAGGGCGACGTCGGCTCGGGCAAGACCCTGGTCGCCTTCCTCGCCTGCCTGGACGCGATCGAAGCCGGCGGCCAAGCGGCCTTCATGGCGCCGACCGAGCTCCTGGCCCGCCAGCACGCGGCCACCGCGGCGCGCCTCCTCGAGCCACTCGGCGTAAGGTTGGCCTTCCTCTCGGGCAATACCGAGGACGCGGCCCGGCCTCCCCTCCTCGCGGCGCTTAAGGAGGGCAAGGTCGACATGGTCCTGGGCACCCAGGCCCTCTTCTCGGACGAGGTCGAGTATAGGAATCTCCGCTTGACCGTGGTCGACGAGCAGCACCGCTTCGGCGTCCTGCAAAGGCTCGCGCTCTCGCGCAAAGGCCCCCTGCCCGACCTCCTCATGATGACCGCGACGCCCATACCGCGGACCCTGGCCCTGACCGTCTTCGGCGACCTCGCCGTCTCGGCTATCAGGACCATGCCGCCCGGCCGCAAGAGCATCGTCACCCACCTGGCGAAGGCGGGCAACGACGGGAAGGTCTACGAGTTCGTCCGCCGACTCCTGGCTGCCGGGAGGCAGGCCTATTTCGTCTATCCTTTGATCGGCGAGACCGAAAGCTCGCGGGGAGCCGAGCTGAAGAACGCCCAGGCCATGTTCGAGCGCCTGAAGGCCGAGGTCTATCCCGAGTTCAAGCTCGGGCTCATCCACTCCCGCCTTAAAGAGGACGAGAAGCGCGCGACTATGGACGCCTTCACGCGGGGCGAGCTCTCGGTCCTGGTGGCGACCAGCGTCGTCGAGGTCGGCGTCGACGTGCCTAACGCGGCCGCCATGGTCGTGGAGCACGCCGAGCGCTTCGGGCTGGCGGCATTGCACCAGCTGCGCGGGCGGGTCGGCCGCGGGAGCGAGCAATCATACTGCTTCTTGGTCTATGCCGAGAGGATGACCGAGGACGCGAAGGCGCGCCTGAAGGCCATGCTGGCGACCTCGGACGGCTTCGAGCTGGCGGAGCAGGATTTACGGATCAGGGGACCCGGCGAGATCGCGGGCACTGCCCAATCGGGCTACCTGCGCCTATCTATCGCCGATCCGGTGCGCGACGCGAAGGTCCTGGAAGAGGCCCGGGCCGAGGCCTTCGCGGTCATGGAGGCCGATCCGGGGCTCTTAAGCGCCGCCAACGTCCCTATTCGCGAGGTCCTAGGGCGCGCGAATCCCTTCGGCGAGACTCCCGCGGGCGCGCACTGACAGGCGGGCCGGGCTCGAGTCGCGCGGCCCGGCGCGCGTACGCTATTTCCGCTTCTTCGCGGCGCCGGCCTTCTTCGGGGCGGTCCTCTTGGTCGCCGCTTTCTTCGGAGCGGCCTTCTTCGCAGTCGCCTTCTTCGGCGCCGCCTTCTTCGAGGCGGCCTTCTTCGGCGCGGCCTTCTTGGCGCTCCGGGCCTTCGTCGCGACCTTCTTCGGCTTCGCGGCCCCGCCCTTGGCGCCCCTCTCCTTCTCGGCCGACTTGAGGCCCTCTACCGCGCCCTTGCCCCTGGAAAGGACCGATTCGGCCCGGAGCAGGTACTCGACGAGCTTCTGCCGGGGAGCCTTAGGCCCGAGGAGCGAGGATACCTTGCTGAGCTTGCGGCGCATGTACTGGATCGAGGGGATGGTCGCCCCGAAGTGCTCGGCGAGCTGCCAATCCTTGTAGGCGTAGCGCCCGCTCGCGTCCGTCTTGCTCATCGACAGGAATTCGGACACGAGGCGCTCGTCCCACTGGACCGAGGCGCCGCCCGAGTAGTCGTGGGCGGCCAGCCGCTTCTTGGTGCGCTCGGCCGAGCCCTCCATCTTCTTCTTCTTCCAGTAGGGATGCCGATTGCGGGCGCGCAGGATGTCGTCTTTCGAATAACCCGTCGACTCCATCCAGATGCGGGCGAGCTTGGCCTTCGCCGCGGGGGGAAGCCGCGCCTTGAGGGAGCGGTCGATGTAATCCTGAGGCGTCCTCGATTCGAGGATCGTGGTTTCGGTCTTGGTCATGCCTCAATAATAGACGCGTGCAAACCGCTTTGCAAATTTGGGAATAAGAATTTACTTATTTCGCTCGCCTATCGCGTCCGGGCGGCCAAAGGCCGCTAACGCGTGGAATTAGCCGGAATAGCCCCGGCCCGGCCGGCTCATCCCTTCCTCCACGCCGCGGCGACGGCCCCTTTCTTGCGGCGACGGCCCAGGGCCGTCCACAGCGGCCTCGGGGCCTCTTCGGGCGCGCCCGCGGCCTGACCGACCGGCTTACGCCGCTCCAGTCGGGCCATCTCGCCCAGGCCGCGCGAGGCGAGGAATACGCCTCCCGGCCGCACGAGGCGCGATGCGCGCTCCCAGGCGGGGCCGGCGCCGTCCATCTCGGGAACGCCCTCGGAGAAGTCGGCGATCAAATCGAAGGAGGACTCGGCCAGCGAATCGAGCTTGAGCTCGTCGATCGCGGCGTACTCGGGCCTGGAGGATCGCGGCAGGGCGGCGATGTTCGCGCCGGTCGCGGCGAGGGCCAAAAGGTCGCGCGAGGCCGCCGCAAGGCGTCCCGGCCGCAGCGCGCGCGAGGCCCAGAGGGCGAAATGGCCGACGCCCGGGTCGATGACGAGGATGTCGCCCATGCGGGATTCCGGCAGGACGCGGGACGCGAGCTCGGCCGCGGCCGAGCTGCCGAATCCCGGCGTATCGAACTCCGGCAAGCCCCAGAAGCCCTTCGCGCGGTACGAGAGATCCGCCATGCGGAAGCGTCCCTCCGTCCTGTTGTAGGCCCGGAGGTCGAGGCCGGAAAGCGGCGAATCCGGAGCCTCGGCAGGCGTTTCACTTGTCGAGTCCGCCGTTTCGGCGCGGGCATCGGCCGCGCGGGCGGGGGCCGCGCGGGCGGCGGCCGGCCCGGCGGATTCGGCCGCGGCGCCCTCGGCCGCGTCGAGCAGGTAGACCCGGTGGTCGGCCCCGCGCGAGCGGGCCGCGATCGCCAGCCCCGCCTCGGCGATCCAGGACTCGGCTTGGGCGGCGAGGGGCTCGACGATGACTATGGCCGCCCGGCCGCCCGGGGCCAGGAGGGGGACTCCCCCGCCCTTGCCGGTCAGCGAGCCGAAGAACGAGGCGAGGACCGGGCCTCCGGCCTTCGCGGGCAGGTTCGAGAGCACGAAGTCGAAGGAATCCGATCGGCCGTACGAGCCGATGAGGCCCCAGGAGGCGCCGGGCGCGGCGACGGCGAGGCGTTCGGTCCCCGTCGCGGGATCGGAATACGCGGGGATTCCCCGAAGCTTGTTGGAAAGCCGGTTGCGCTCGGCGAAGGCGACGGCGAGGCTGTCGCGGTCCCGGAGGCTGACCTCGGCGCCGGGAAAGGCCTTGGCGATCGCGAGCCCGATGACGCCGACGCCGCAGCCCTCGTCCAGGACGCGGCGCGCGCGGGCCAGGACGGGATCGCGGGCGACCGCCTTCAAGAGGAGCTTGGTGCCCCGGTCGACGTCGAAGGACGAGAAGAGCGCGTGCGAGAGGTCGAGGCGGAGATCGGCCCCGCTGAACTTGAAGGCGGCGGTCTTGTGGAAGTAGGGCGCGATATCCATCGCGCGACTATCCGCGATCGAGGGCCTTTTGTAAAGGAGCGCGGCCCGGCTTGACTTGCCCGGGCTTAGGCCGGCGCGGCCTGGGTCTCCTGCTGCTTCGAGGCGAGGACGGTGATCTCCTCGGCGTTGAAGATCCGGTCGATGTCGAGGAGGATGATGAAGCTGTCGTCGCGCTTCCCCACGCCCTTGATGAACTCGGCCGCGAGGCGGGTGCCGAAGCGGGGCGCGGGCTCGATCGATCCCTCCTCGATATCGACGACCTCGTGCACGGCGTCGGCGAGGGCCCCGACAACGACGTTGCCGTCGCGGCCCTCGACCTCCATGACGATGATGCTGGTGTCCTTGGTGATCGGCGTCTCGGGAAGGCCGAACTTCAGCCTGAGGTCGATGACGGGAACGCCCATGCCCCGGAGATTGATGATCCCCTTCATGAACTCGGCCGTCCTTGGGAGCTTGGTGATCTTGGTGTGCTCGAGGACTTCGCGGACCTTGGCGACACCTATGGCGTACTGCTCGTTATCGAGCGTAAAGGTCAAGAACTGGTTGGCGTTCGAGGCTTCCATGCTCCACCCTCCGTTGACCTCAGTCTAGGGCATGGCCACTGTCGAGTCAAACGACGGCGTCGCCTTTTTCCGCCTTCAATACGAGACGGGCGTTCCTGGACAAGGCCAGGGGGGAAATCCACCCCATGCC
>CAYPHO010000108.1:0-10052 GCA_964410245.1 uncultured Treponemataceae bacterium
CTCCTATCGACGCCGAATCCGCCCTCGGACATCCCTTTGCGGCCCTACGACCGGATATTCATTCCCACTATCAGGTCGACCGTCCGGGTCGCCGGGGCCGTCCTTGAAGAAGGCTCCTTCCCCTACCAGCCGAACAGCCTCGCCGCCCACTATATCGGGCTGGCGGGCGGGGCCGACCCGCTGCAAAACCTCGGCGGCGCATGCGTCGTCACCGACTCGCTGGGGAATCCCAGGGCCTCGACCGCCGTCATCCAGCCGGGGGACCAGATATTCGTGCTGAGCAACCTCGCGGGCATCACGGTATCAGGCGCGGTCACGGGACCGGGAGTCTTCCCCTTCCAGCCCGAGCTCACGCCCTCGCTTTATATAAACCAAGCCGGCGGCATCGATCCGCAGCGAGGGACCGGCAGCTTCTACGTTACCGACCAGAAGGGGAAGCGGGTAAGATCCTCGGAGCCGCTGAAGCCCGGCGACAGGATCTACGTCAGGCAGAACAAGCTGAGCTACAACGTCGTGCAATACCTGCCCGTCATTACCGGCATCGTGACGCTGGTCACGAGCGTCTACACGCTGAGCCAGGTACTGCAGTAGGCGCGGCGCGGATCGGAGGCGGCGCCCTCAGGGGCCGGGCGCCCCGCTCCCCCGCAGGGACTCGGCGAGCGCCCGCGACAGGCCTATGGCGGCCATGAGCCGACCACGTTCGTTCAAGTGCCCGCCGTCGCTCGTGCTCCCGGCCGCGAGGCTGTAGTAGGGTTTCCCTCGGTATTCGCGCTCGATCCTCTCGCCGCTCGGTTCCGTCGATTCTATCGTGGCGAGATCGTAGAGGGGCGAGCCGGCGGCCAGGCATTCGGCGCGGATCGACGCGTTCATCCGCTCGCGGGCGATATTACTCTCAATGCTCGACATGCCGAATCCGAGCATCCTCTTGATCCGCGCCTTCGCTCCGCGCTCGACTGCCTCGAGCGGAACCGTTACGCGAACGAATACCGTGCCCGGATACTCGGCATCGAGCCTCTTCATGGCATCGCGGTAGGAGGCGAAGACCGAGTCGACATCGGTCCCTGCGTGGAAATCCACATAGCAGAACTTCATGAACGCGATGTCGACTTTACCGCCCATGCCGGCGCGCATGATCGCCTCGAAGTCGGCGATCTTTCCAAGGGGATCGCCGTTCTGCCCGATTCCGGCATGGTAGAAGCCGGGAGCTTCGTCCGGCGTCCGGGTCTCGATGAAATCGAAGCCGGGCCATCCTTTCTCTCTCGCGACATCCTTCAGCCCGTCGATGATGTTCCAGCCTACGGACTGGTGGCCGAAGAATATCCTCTTCTTCGAGAGCGCGTTCAGCGATTCCAGCGAGATCGAATCGAGCGTCGGCGGAGCCTTCTCAGTCTTGATCACTTTTCCTCCATCGCAGCCTGCCATGGCCAGGGCCGCGCAGCCCGCCGCGATTAGCGCGTATCTTCTATTCATTCCGCCCTCTTCCTCAGCTCGGATTTCATGACCTTGCCGTTTGTATTGAGCGGCAGCTTGTCGATAAACGATATCTTCGCGGGGACCATGTACTTCGCCAGGCCCTCGCGGCAGTGCGCGATGATCGCGTCGGCGGTCAGGACCGATTCGGGCTTGAGCACGGCGAAGACGTGGATATCCTCGCCGGCCTCCAGGCTGGGCGTGCCGACGGCGGCGGCGGACACCACGTCCTTGAGCTCGAGGACGCGGGACTCGACTTCCTGGCTGGAGACGCGGTAGCCCCAGGACTTGATGAAATCGTCCTTGCGATCGACGACGAAGACGTAGCCGTCCTCGTCGACGGTGGCGAGGTCGCCGGTCCTCAGGGCCCCGTCCACGAATTTCTCGGCGCTGGTCACCGTATCGTCGAGGTAGCCGGGCGAGATGTTCTTCCCCCGGGCCACGATCTCGCCGACCTCGCCCGGCTTGACCGGCCGGCCGTCCTCGCCGATGACGCGCAGCTCGACCCCGGGTATGCCCTTGCCGATGGAGCCGAGCTTCTTCCCGAGCATGTCGGGCGGCAAGTACGACAGCCGCGCGGTGGCCTCGGTCGCGCCGTACATGACGAAGACCTTCGCCCCGGGCTTGGACGCGGCGAGCTCCTTGATGAGGACGCCGTGCAGCTTGCCGCCCGCCTGCTGGATCAGCCGCAGCTTGGGCAGCTCCCGCTTGGAGAAGCTGCTGATCCGCAAGAGGAGCTGGAAGCTCGAGGGCACGCCGGCGAAGCCCGTGCACTCGGCCTTCTCCATCATGTCGAGCGCGGTCTCGGGGAAGGTGAAGCTGTTGCAGAGGGCCAGGCTGCCGCCGGCCCGGAGGTGCGTATGCAGGAGCGAGGTGCCGAAGCAGTAGAAGAAGGGCAGGATGACCAGCATGCGGTCGGTATCCCGGAGCTCGAGGTACTCGATGATGGAATCGGTATTGGCCTGGATGTTCGCGTGCGTGATCCTGACCGCCTTGGGCTTGGAGGTCGTTCCCGAGGTGAACATGAGGGCGGCGTCGGCCGAGTCGTCGAAGCGCTCGGGCGCGCTTGGCCAATTCGAGGGTCCTTCGGCCTCGAGGGCGGCGTCGGTGACGATCCTCGTCCCCTCGTCGAAGGCCGAGCCGAAGGCCCTGAGCTGGCGCCGATCCATGAGGACGGCCTTAACGGCCGCGAAGCCGGCGTTCCTGCGGACCTCTTCGGGCTTCAGCATCGTCGAGAAAGGTACGGCGACTCCGCCGATCTTCATGGCGGCGAGGTAGGAGGCGATCCAGAAAAGGGAATTGGCGCCGAGCACGCCGATGCGGTCTCCCTCGCGCAGGCCCAGCGACGTAAGCTCGCCGGCCAGCCTGGCGGCGGCGGATTTGAGCCGCTCGTAGCTCGAGGAGCCTGAGCCCTCGACGACCGCGATACTCGAGTCACGCGCGTTTTCTAGCAGGTAATCGGCGACATTCATTTTTCATCCTCGTTTTTATGATGCGGCGCGCGCGGCGCCGGCCCCTCCGGCTGGCCGCCGGTCGAGGCCTTAATTCAGGATATCTCCCAGCGAGCCCGACTTATAGAGCTTCGCGAAGCCCGCGACCACGCTCGGATCGAACTGGCTCCCCGAGTTGTCTTGTATCTCCTTGACCGCGTCCTCGACCGAGAGCCGGTCCTTATAGGTCCGGTCCCCGGTCATCGCCGTGAAGGCGTCGGCGAGGGCGATGATGCGGCTGGGCAGGGGAATGGCCTCGCCGGAAAGGCCCTTGGGATAGCCCGCGCCGTCGAACCTCTCGTGGTGGAAGAGGGCCAGGGGCGCCGCCTTGACGATCAGGGGCACGCTCTGGATCATCCGCGTGCCCTCCTCGACATGCTTCTTGATCTCCTCGAATTCCTCGGGGGCCAGGGGACCCTCCTTATCGACCAGGCCCTCGGGCATCGCCAGCATCCCCAGGTCGTGGAACAGCGCGCCGAGCTCGAGGTCCAGGAGCTCTTCCTCGGAGAGGCCCAATTCCTTGCCGAGGGCGAGCGCGAGGGCGCGTACGCGATGGATGCGGGAATCCGGGCGGGGCTCCCTGCGCTCCACGACCTGGATGATCATGGACATCGTGTCGATGTAGGCCTTGTAGATCTGCCGGTTCGAGTGCTTGAGGTGGGAGATGAGGAGGGCGCCAGTCTCGCGCAGCCTCGCGCTCAGTTCTTTGAGGATGCGGTAGGCCAGCACCGGCGCCTTGTAGAGCAGGGTCTCGAAGTCGGCTCGGGATATCTCGAGGACGGTCGTAGGCTCGAGGGCCCTGACGGTGGCCGACCTGCGGCCCTCGGCAAGGAGGGCCATCTCTCCGAAGAAATCCCCGTCGCTCTGGACCGAGAGTATGAACTTATCCCCGCCCTCGAAGTTCTTTGATATCTCGATCTTGCCCTTGTGTATGATGAAGAAGCGCTCGGCCTCGGTCATCTCCTCGATGATGACAGCGTTCTTCTCGTATTTCTTCTCGACGGTGATATCGGCGATCTGACGTAGATCGTGATCTGACATATTGGAGAAAAACGAGATTTCTCGCAGTAAAGGAATCGTCGTGGCGTCCGTAGTTTCCCCCTGATCTCGGCGTCGAGGCCCGGATCCCCTAGGTCACCCATGATACGGACAAATCCCGGGTATATCAACACGGGGACGGCCGCCCTCGGTATCGAAAATATCGCCCGAAGCTATTATGATTTACCGGCTCCTTGATTTCCTCGCGAATCTTGGTAATGATGGTCTCGATTGGAGGGCGAATGGGGACGATTCTCGTCATCGACCCTGACACGTATTTCAGCACCGATATCAGCATGTTCTTCGGCAGTATCGGGCATTCAATATTCCAGGTCTCGGATATGCGGTCGGCCGTCCTCAGGCTGGGCGAGCACGATTTCGACGCGGTCATCAGCTGCGTTCCCGTGCCGGGCGGCGATATCGCCGACCTCGTCAAGGAAGTCCGCAAGCGGAGCAAGCAGACGGCCGTCATCGTCTATACCGACGCCCAGTCCATCGAGGAAGGGCTCCGTTCGGTCAAGGAAGGCGCGTTCAGCTTCCTGCAAAAGCCTTTCAGCATCCCGGAGCTCAACTTCCAGGTGCGCAGGGCCCTGCAGGGAAGGCAGGACCAGAAGTCCTCCGCCCCCGGCGAAGAGGACGTCTACCGTCCCTACAACTTCATCGGCGAGAGCCCGACCATCAAGAGCGTATTCAAGATGGTCAACCGAGTGGCCAAGGCCGACGTCAGCGTGATCATCCTGGGCGAGACCGGGACGGGCAAGGAGCTCGTGGCCGGCGCGATCCACTACAACAGCCTGCGCGCGGACGGCCCCTTCGTAAGGGTGAACTGCGCCGCCCTGCCCGAGCAGCTGCTCGAGTCCGAGCTCTTCGGCTACGAGAAGGGCGCCTTCACGGGAGCCGACCGGACCCGCGTCGGCCGCTTCGAGCACGCGGACGGGGGCACGATCTTCCTGGACGAGGTCGCGGACATGAGCCTCTTCACCCAGGCCAAGGTCCTCCGCGTCCTGCAGGAGAAGGAGTTCGAGCGCCTGGGATCGAACGAGTCGCGCAAGACCGACGTCCGCATCATCTCGGCTACCAACAAGGACCTCACGCAGCTGATGCGGGACGGTCAGTTCCGGGAGGACCTCTTCTACCGCCTGAACGTCGTCACGATCCGCCTGCCGCCCCTGCGCGAGCGGGAGGGCGATATCGGCCTGCTCATCCAGTTCTTCCTCAAGCGCGCCGCGGCCGAGATGAAGAAGAAGATCAAGGGCATCGAGCCCGAGGCCCTGCGCATCCTCGAGGGCTACCACTGGCCGGGCAACATCCGCGAGCTCGAGAACGCCATCGAGCGCGCGGTCCTCATGGCCGAGGACGAGACGATCACGGCCGAGGACCTGCACATGTTCTTCTCCAGCCAGGCGAGGTCGGACGAGGTCGGCGTGCGCCTGCCCGCCGGCGGCATCAGCCTGGAGGAGGCCGAGCGCCAGCTGATCCAGCAGGCGCTGGAGCGGTGCGGATGGGTGCAGAAGCGCGCCGCCGAGCTCCTGGGCGTCTCGTCGCGCGTCATGAACTACAAGGTCAAGAGCCTCATGGCCGCCGGCCTCCTGAAGCTTCCGTAAGGGGGGCGCCGGGTTAGGATCCCAGGGCGACGCGCCACCTGACCCCCCGCCCGTCCGGCCGGGGCCCGACGGAAGCCTCCGCCCCGAGCTGCTTCCCCAGGACGTCTACCAGCTTAAGGCCCAGGCTCTTCCCCTCCCCGGCGCTCCCCTCGCGCCGCGGCTCGGGCATGCCGATGCCGTTGTCCGACACCTCCAGGACGACCCCGCCCTCGCCCGCCGCTTCCAAGGCGACCGAGATCGAGAGTTCCTCCTCGGCCTTCCAGCCCGGGGGGAAGGCGTGCTTGAGCGCGTTCGTCATCAGCTCGTTCGCGATGAGGCCGAGGGGAACCGCCTGGTCGATGGGCAGCCCGACCCGCTCTCCCGAGCAATGGATCCGGGGCATGCATGTCGCCCCGGCGTAGGTCGAGGCCAGGTTCGACGCGAGGGCCTCCAGGTAGCCGAGGAAGTCCACTCGGGCCAGGTTCTCCGACCCGTAGAGGATCTCGTGGATCAGGGCCATCGCGGATATCCGGCCCTGCACGTCGACGAGGAGGTCCAGGGTCGGTCCCTCCGCGACGCGCGGGGCCTGGAGCCTGATAAGGCTCGAGACGACCTGGAGATTGTTCTTCACCCGGTGATGGATCTCGCGGAGCAGGGCCTCGTTCTCCCGGAGCTTCTCCTCGAGGTCGGCCCGGGCGGCGGCGAGGTCCCGCTCGGTCTCGATCTCCCGCAGGACGCGGTCGACGACCAGGGGCAGCTCGTCGAGGAAGGACGCGTCCTTGATGACGTAGTCCCGCGCCCCGGCCCGCATGAATCGGACCGCCGTGGCCTCGTCGCCCCTCCCGGTCGCGATCATGAAGGGAGGGATATCGGCCGAGTCGATGAGCTCGTCTGCCTTCATGTCGGGCAGCGAGTAGTCCAGGACGATGAGGTCGGGGGCCTCGCTCGCGATGGCCTCGCGGGCGGCGAGGCCGGTCGAGGCCGAGTCGCAGGAGCAGCCTATCGCCTCGAGCCGCTCTCGCTCGAGCTCGGCGACGCCCGGGTCGTCCTCGACGATGAGGACGCGCCGCCCGGGCTGCCGCCTCCCGATCCGTCCCGCGGCCATCGTCATCCGCGCCTTCTTCCGCGCTCGCCCGAGACGCTCATGATCATGATGAAGAGCCCCAGGCGCCGGAGCGTCTCGGCGAAGGCCCGGAATTCCACGGGCTTGGTCACGTAGCAGTTGCAGCCGAGCGCGTAGCACTCGTCGATTTCGCGCGGATCGTCGGTTGTGGTCAGCATGATTATGGGTATCGTCGACAGGCCCGGATCGGACTTGATGCGCCCGAGGACCTCGACTCCGTCCATCCTCGGCATGCGGATGTCCAGGAGGACGAGGTAGGCCCCGCCGCCCCGGCCCTCGCCGTCGAGGAAGGACCAGAGATCCTGGCCGTCGCGGAAGCGGCGGCAGGGATTGTCGATGCCCGCCTCCGCGAGCTGCGAGCGCACCAGCTCGGCGTGGCCGTCGTCGTCCTCGGCAATAAGCACGGTCACGGCTTTAGTCATCCTGGCAGCGGCAGTCTTCACCCGCGGACTCCTTTCCCGGCAAGAGAACGACGAAGCGGCTGCCCGCCCCGAGCTCCGACTCGACCCTCATAGAGCCCCCGTGCCTCTCGACGATCTGCCGGGCCAGGGTCAGGCCGAGCCCTTCCCCCTCGATCCCGTCGTCCGGCTCGAGGCGGCAGAATATCTCGAAGGCGCGATCGACGCGGTCGGGCGGCATTCCGATGCCGTTGTCGGCGACCGAGTACTCCGAGCAGCGGCCTCGCGCGCGGCCGGTCACGGCGACGACCAGCGGCCGATCGGGCGAGCGGTACTTGATCGCGTTGTCCAGGAGGTTCGAGAAGACCTGCGATATCTGGTCGGGGTCGCCCGAGCAGGGAGGCAGGCTCCCGATATCCACCCTGGCGCCGGCGCTCTCGATCTGGAAGGACATCGCCTTAACGATCTGGCCGAGCATCTCCTCCATGTCGAGCTCGCGGCTCGAGATGGCCGCGCGCCCGATCCTCGACAGCCTGAGCAGCCCCGAGATGAGGGCGTCGATCTTCGCCGCTCCCGCCCGGACGAACTCGAGCGAGCGCGGGATGGACGAGAGGGCGAGCTCCCGCGCTTCGGCCGCGGCCGCGGCGTCCCCGGCCGAAGCCGCCTCGGCATCCCGCGCGAGCCGGGCGGAGTCCCGCTCGAGCCTGGCGCCGAAGCCCTGGATGTTGACCAGCGGCGAGCGGAGGTCGTGCGACGCGACGTAGACGATGCTCTCCATCTCCTTGTTCTTCCGCTCGAGCTCCGAGAGCAGGCGCTCGCGCTCGGACTGGGCGCGCTTCGACTCGCTGATGTCGAAGAAGATGGTCGCGAAGCCGCCCGGTCCCAGGGGTGCGATGGAGATGAGGAAGTGCTTGTCGAGGGGAGCGAAGTAGGTCTCGAATCGATGCGGCTTCCCGGTAAGGGCGACGCCGCAGAACTCCTCGAGGTAGGGCGCGGGCGAAGTCCCGTATACCTCGGAGCCGAGATGGCCGACCGCGGCCTCCCTGGGGATGCCGACATGGGCCTCGTACCTCGGATTGACGTCGATGATGCGGTAATCGATCGGCCGGCCCAGGCCGTCGAAGACCGTTTCATGGAGGGCGACCCCCTCGGACATGTGGTCGAAGAGCGACATGAAGCGGTCGCGAGAGCGCTTCTCGGCCCTGCTTATCTCGATATCCTCGGTGACGTCGTCGATCCAGACCACGACGCCGGCGAGCTCGCCGCCGTTGAATCGGGGAAAGGCGTCGACGCGGAGCCAGCGCGGCCGGCCCTCGACGACATCCCAGATCCCCGCGATCGCGCCGAGCACGGGCTTACCCGTCCTAAGGCATACGGACAGGGGATGCTCCTCGATCGGGAGGGGAGTCCCGTCGATGCGAAGCGACCGCCACTCGGGATCGAAGGCATCCTTACCGAGCGACTCCTTCGAGGGAATGCGCAGGATGCGCTCGGCGGCCTCGTTGCAGGCGACTACCCGCGAGGAGGCGTCATGGTAAAGAATCCCGTAGGGCGAGCCGCGAAAGGCCATATCCAGGACTCCCGCCTCGCACGCGGCATCGTCGACGGGCTCTTCGCGGGAATCCATGAATCTAGTCTAGGCGAGGGCGATCGGCGTTTCCAGGACGATCGGCGTTATTAGTCCCGGCCCCTTGGCACTACGGGCCGCTTCGGGGGAACATGGCGCATGCGCATCGCCATCGACACCCATACGCACAGCATTTCCTCGGGCCACGCCTACTCGACCGTCGACGAGATGGCCAAGGGAGCGGCCAGGGCCGGCCTGGCCGGCTTCGTATTGACGGACCACGGCCCCGCCCTCGCGGGCATGCCCCATATCTATCATTTCGGGAACCTGCGCGTCCTACCCCCGCGCATCGGCCTCGTCCGCCTGTACAAGGGCGTCGAGGCGAACATCATGGACGGCCTGGGCGGACTCGACCTGCCGCCCCGCCTCCTGTCGCGCCTGGACTTCGTGATGGCGGGGCTGCACGACGAGTGCCTCCCTCCGGGCGGGCCCGAGGCGAACACCGCGGCGCTGATCGCCGCCCTGCGCAATCCGATGGCCGACGCCGTCTCGCATCCCGGCAATCCCCAGTACCCGATCGACGCCGCGGCAGTCGTCGCCGCGGCCAAGGAATGCGGCAAGGCGATCGAGATCAACTCGGGCTCCTTCCGCGTCCGCAAGGGAAGCGAGCCGAACTGCCTCGAGATCGCGCGCCTCTGCGCCCGGACGGGGACGAGCGTCGTATGCGGGAGCGATTCCCACTACTGGCGCGACGTGGGCCGCCTGGACGAGGCGAAGAGGCTCTTGAAGGAGGCCCGCGTTCCCAGGGAGCTGGTCGTCAACGCGACGGTACGGTCCTTCGAGGCCTTCATCGCGCGACGCAAGGCCGAGCGCCGAGCGGCGGCGGACGCGGCCGCGACCTGACGCCGCCTAGGGAGCGGGATTGGCCGAGCCCGGGCTCTGGCCGCTAGATTCCGTAACGTACCAGGACGCCTTCCCGACGGCCTCCGCGAAGCGGCACATGGAGCGCGAGGAGGAAGGATGCCAGCCGAAGGCGTCGCTCCACGCGACTTCGTTCCCCGCGAGGGGCCAGGCCCCCGAGCGGGCGAGCTCGGCGACGAGGTCGGACAGCTTGTTGGCGCCCGCCGGCCCGGCCTTCTCGTCGTCCGCGTAGAAGAAGCCCTGGACGAAGGGGCCGCCCGGCCTATCGCGCAGTCCGACGGCGCCGTTCTCGTCGGGCAGGGCTCCCGCGAGGGACCAGAGGTCCCGTCCCGCGGCCGTCGCGTCGACGCCGCCGGACTGATCCGTCCCGGGGCCGAGCTCGTCGACCTCGGCCTCGACGCCTTCCGGCGCCAGGTGGAGGACGATGAAGTCGCCGGCCGCGACCTCGATCCCCGGGAAGCG
>CAYPHO010000109.1:0-10030 GCA_964410245.1 uncultured Treponemataceae bacterium
CCGAGCTCACCTAACGCGCGACGCCTTCGAGGATTACGATCTGCTGACCATGCTGGGCATGGCCTACGCCGGCGTCGATCCGCCCGCCGAGGTCCGGGAGATACTGTCGGCGGAAACCCTCATCCCCAAGCGCGATTCCTTCTCCCGCGACGACGATGCGTACGTCAGGCTCCACGAGCGCGTCCTCGAATTGCTCGAGGCGAGGCGTCGATCCGATTAACCGTATCCTAACAAAACCCTAATAAAGCCCTCATCCCATCCCCGTATGGTCTGGTCGCGGACCGGGAGATCGCGCGAAGGCGAAGATCCCGGCCGGCCCGAACCATCCCGCACGGAGGAATGCCATGAAGAAGATCGCCTTTGTCGCGCTGTCCCTGATCCTGGCCGCCTCGGCCTTCGCCCAACTGAAGGGGACCTATACCTTCGCCGGATCGACGACCGTAGCGCCCATCGCCTACGCTGCCATCGAGCAGTTCCAGAAAGAGAATCCCGGGGTGAAGATCTCGTACGAGGGCACGGGCTCGGGCGCGGGCCTCAAGGCCCTGAGCGCGGGGCAGATCACCCTGTCGGGCTCCTCGGCCGAGCTGAGCGCCGAGCAGCTGAAGACCCTGGTGCCCACCGTCATCGCCCTTGACGGCTTGACCCCGGTCGTCAACAAGAACGTGAAGCTCAGCAACATCAGCCTGGAGAACCTGGCCGCCATATTCACCGGCAAGATCACCAACTGGAAGGACGTGGGCGGCCAGGACATGAAGATCGTCGTCGTCAACCGCGACGAGTCCTCGGGCACCTACATCGCCTTCTGGGAGATCGTCTGCCAGAAGGCCTACGGCAAGGCCATCGCCTACACTAAGGACGCGATCGTGGCCAAGGAGAACGGAGAGGTCGCCGCCAAGGTCGCCTCGACCCCGGGCGCGATCGGCTACGTCGGCATGGCCTTCGCCGAGGAAGTCATCAAGGCCGGCGGCCGATCGCTCCTCGTGGGCGGCGTCAAGGACACGATCCCCAACGTCGTCAACAAGACCTGGCCCATCTCGCGCAAGCTCTACATGGTCACCAAGGGCGCGCCCGTCGCAGGCTCGGTCGAGAAGGCCTTCATCGACTTCGTCCTCTCGCCCAAGGGCCAGGCGATCGTGAAGTCCGCCGACTTCATCCCGGTCCCGAAGAAGTAGGAAAGAACTCTTGAAGCGAAGGAAGCTTTTCGAGAAGGGCGCGGAGGGGATTCTCCTCGCCTGCGCCCTTCTTTCAGTCCTGGCGGTGGCCCTCATCACCGTCTTCCTCTTCGCGAGGGGACTGCCCCTCTTCGCGAAGGTTCCCTTGACCGAGTTCCTCTTCTCCTCGAGGTGGGAACCGACCGCCGAGGAGCCGCACTTCGGCATCCTGGCCTTCATCGCGGGCTCGGTCGCCGTGACGGGCCTCGCCCTCCTCATCGCCCTGCCCACGGGGCTGGCGGTGGGCATCTACCTGGCGGAGCTCTCGGGCAAGCGCGCGTCGCGGGCGATCAGGTCCGCGGTGGAGCTCCTCGCGGGCATCCCGTCCGTCATCTACGGGCTCTTCGGCATCGCGATGGTATCTGCCGCGTCGCGCGCGGTCTTCGGCGGCTCGGGCTACGGCCTGGGATCGGCGGCCATCGTCCTGGCGATCATGACGCTCCCGACCATCGTCAACGTCACCGAGGTATCGCTGCGCGCGGTCCCGCGCGAGCTGAAGGAAGGATCCCTGGCCCTGGGCGCGACTCACTGGCAGACCATAGTCCGAGTGCAGGTGCCGGCTGCCCGCTCGGGCATCATCGCGGGGGCCGTGCTGGGCATGGGTCGCGCGATAGGCGAAACCATGGCCGTCCTCATGGTGGGCGGCAACGCCCCCCTCATGCCCAGGGGGCTCGACGGCATGATCAGGACCCTGACCATGAATATCATCACCGACATGAGCTACGCGAGGGATCTACACTTGACGAGCCTCTTCGCGACGGGCATCGCCCTCTTCGTCTTCATCCTCGCGCTCAACATAACCGTCCAAGCGGCATTGAAGCGCAGCCTGGCGGGAACCGAAGGAGCGGCCCTTGGCTAGGCAGAGTTCCGCCGATCGGGCCCACCGCGCGAGGATGATGGGCCAGAAGGCCGCCTTCGGGGCGATCCGCGCCCTGTCCGCGCTGACGGTCGGCCTCCTCGTCCTGATAATCGGCTTTGTCCTCTACCGCGGCCTGCGCTACTCGAACGCGACGCGGGGCCCGATACTCCCGCGAGAGGAAGCCTCGCCGGACGGGCTCGCCTTCATCGTCAATCCCACCGCGCGCCTGGAATCGATCGACTTCACCGTCCTCTACGGATTGTTCACGGACGAGTACATCAACTGGGCGAAGATCTCGGGCCAGGACTTCGATCTCGTGCCCGTCCTCCCCGATCCCGAATCGCCCGAGGGAAGGGCCGCGGCCTCCTTCCTCTTCGGATCCGAATCCGGAGCCGAGCTCGCCCCAATCTTGCTGGGAGGCCTCGTGAAGGCCGTCGCCGACGAGGAGTCCGCCCTGCTCGCGGTCGCGACCATGCCCGGGGCCGCGGCCGTCGTCAGCGCCGCCGTAGCGGCCCGCGAGGCCGCGGCATCGGGCTCGGTCCGCGCCGTCCCGGTGCGCCGCATGGTCCTCGCCGCGAACGACGAGGTCACGGCACTGATCGACAACCGCTCGATCGAGGACCTGGACGACGCGGCGATCGCTTCCCTCCTCGCCGGCGGGATCCGCGACTGGTCCGAGCTGGGCGGCCCGCTCCTTCCCGTCAAGGTCGTATCGAGCGCCGCGGCGGCCGGGGCGTCGGAGCTAGCCGCGATACGCGATACCCCAGGCGCCGTCGGCCTCGCCTACGCGGCGGACGCCCAGGCCGAGGGGCTCTCGACCCTGGCCAGGAAGGGCAGGGAGAGCGGCTGGAACCTCACGCTCCGCTACCTCCTCGAGGCGCCCGGGCTCTCGGGCAAGGTAGGCGGCATCTCCAGCATCATCCTCAACACCTTCTTCATGCTCATCCTGACCGTCGCGATGGCCGCCCCGATCGGGGTCGCGGCGGCGGTCTACCTCGTGGAGTACGCCAAGCAGGGCCCCTTGGTCCGAGCGATCAGGCTGGGCACCGAGACCCTGGCGGGCATTCCCTCGATCATCTTCGGCCTCTTCGGCTTCCTCTTCTTCGTCGACATATTGGGCTTCGGCTTCGGCCTTTTGTCCGGCTGCCTGACCTTGACCCTGATGATCCTGCCGACCATCGTCCGCACCTCGGAAGAGGCGCTGAAGTCGGTGCCGAAGTCCCTGCGCGAGGGCTCGCTGGCCCTGGGCGCGACCAAGCTCCAGACCATAGCCCGAGTCGTCGTTCCCGCGGCCTCGTCAGGCATCCTGACCGGCCTCATACTCGCGATAGGACGCGCGGTAGGCGAAACCGCCGCCCTCCTCTTCACCATGGGCTCGGACTACAAGCTCGCGACCGGACTCTTCTCCTCGGCCCGCTCGCTGTCCGCCCACGTCTACCTCCTCTTCGCCGAGGGAATATCCTTCGACCGCGCCTTCTCGACGGCGACGGTCCTCATTCTCGTCGTGCTCGCCTTCAACGCCGGCGCCAAGCTCCTCGTGGGCCGCGCGAGCGGGGGCTCCCGATGAGCGACAAGGAGCGCGCGATGCAGGCTGCCGCGAAGTACGTCGTCCGCGACCTCGACCTCTATTACGGCCAGGTCCAGGCGCTCAAGAAAGTGAGCATGGACATCGAGCCGAACTCGGTGACCGCCCTCATCGGGCCCTCGGGATGCGGGAAGTCCACCTTCCTCCGCGTCCTCGACCGGATGAACGACCTCATCGACTCGGTGAGGATCGAGGGAAAGGTCCTCTACGACGGCGTCGACGTCTTCGGCGACATCGACGTGATCGAGCTTAGGAAGAAGGTCGGAATGGTCTTCCAGAAGCCGAACCCCTTCCCGATGAGCGTATACGACAACGTGGCCTACGGACCGCGCGTCCACGGCCTGTCCGACAGGCGCCGCCTGGACGAGATAGTCGAGCGCAGCCTGGTCGGCGCCGCCCTCTTCGACGAGGTGAAGGACAGGCTGAAAAAGCCCGCCATGGGACTGTCGGGAGGCCAGCAGCAGCGCCTGTGCATCGCGCGGGTCCTCGCGGTCGAGCCCGACGTCCTCTTGATGGACGAGCCGACGAGCGCCCTCGACCCCATCTCGACCTCCAGGATCGAGGCGCTACTCGAGGAGCTGAAGAGGCGCTATACTATCGTCATCGTCACGCATAACATGCAGCAGGCGGCCCGCATCTCGGACTCGACCGGCTTCTTCCTGCACGGCGAGCTCGTCGAGTTCGCCGCGACCGGGGAGATGTTCACGAAGCCGCGGGACGAGCGCACGGAGAGCTATATCTCCGGCCGCTTCGGTTGACCGCGGGCGATCGCATCGCGTAACGCAGGGGGGACGGCATGCAGGCTCGGATACATTTCATGGAGGAGCTCACGCGGCTCGGGCACGACGTCCTCGCGATGGGCACGCGGGTCGAGGAGAGCCTGCGGAAGGCCGTCGAGGCCCTGAGGACCCAGAACGTCGAGCTGGCCAAGGAGGTCAAGGCCGCCGACGAGCTCGTCAACGCCCTCCAGCTGACGATCGAGGACCAGGCGGCCGTCCTCATCGCCACGCAGCAGCCGGTGGCGCGGGACCTGCGCGAGCTCGTGACCGTGTTCAAGGTAACCGACAACCTCGAGCGCGCCGGGGACTACGCGGTGCACCTCGCGAAGACGGCGATCAAGCTCGCGGGCGAGCCTCCCTTCCGCCAGATCGAGGCCCTCGCCCGAATGGCCGATACCGAGTGCCTGATGATCCGAGGCGCCGTCGACGCCTACCTCGGCCGCGACGCCGACAAGGCCCGCGCGACGGCCGCGATGGACGACGAGGTCGACCGCGAGCACAAGGCCCTCGTCAAGGAGGTCCTCGAGCTCATGCGCGAGCGGCCGGAGACCATCGATCGGGCCGCCAAGATCCTCAAGACCTCGGGCTACCTCGAGCGCCTGGGGGACCACATGACCAACATCTGCGAGGCCGTCGTCTTCATGGCCGACGGCAGCCACGTCGAGCTGAACGACTAGGGGGCGCGGTTCCTATGGCCAAGGCCGCGATCCTGGTGGTCGAGGACGATCCCGAGATACGCGAGCTCCTGGGCTACTCGCTCGCGAAGGAAGGCTGGTCGCTCGCCATGGCCTCCGACGGGGAGGAGGGCTTGCGGCTCCTGTCCGCGTCGAGGCCGGACTGCGTCGTGCTCGATATCATGCTCCCGGGCATGGACGGGCTCGAGCTCCTGCGCAGGATCAAGGCCGAGCCGACCAACAGGCGCCTGCCCGTAATCATGACGACGGCGAAGGGCGAGGACGCCGACGTGGTGGCCGGCCTCGAGCTAGGCGCGGACGACTACGTGGTCAAGCCCTACAGCCCTCGCGTCCTCGCCGCCAGGATCCGGGCGGCGCTCAGGCGGGGAGCGGACGCGGCCGACGGGGACAAGCGCTCGGGCTCAATCGTAGCCTCGGGCCCGATCAGGCTCGACGCGGGGAGGCACGAGGTCGCGGTCGACGGCAAGGCCCTCTCGCTCTCGGCGACGGAATTCTCGATCCTCGAATTCCTCTTGCGCAACCCGGGATGGGTCTTCTCCCGCTCCCAGATCATCGACGCGATCAAGGGCAAGGACTATCCGGTGACCGATCGGGCCGTGGACGTCCAGATCCTCGCGCTCCGGCGCAAGCTGGGCGAGGCGGGCGAGGCGATCGAGACGGTCAGGGGCTTCGGCTACAGGATGAGGGACTAATGGCATGACGATCACGATCTTCAGGCGCGTCTTCCTGGCATTCTCGCTGACGGCCCTACTCGCGGTCGGCGCCTTCCTGGCGATAGGCCTGTCCGCGCTGGACGCGGCCTACGGAAGGGCGGGCGCCGCGGCCCTCGAGCGGACCGCGGGAGCCCTGGCCGCGTCGATGCCCGCCGAGGCGGCCGAAGGCGGGACGGCCGCGGCCGCGTGGTGCGCCTCGATCGCGGAGGCCGGCGGCTACCGCGCCACGGTCATAGCCCCGGGCGGCCGCGTCGTCGCGGACAGCGAAGCCGAGCCGGGCGCGATGGAGAACCACGCGTCGAGGCCCGAGGTCGCCTCCGCGCTTGCGGGAAGGGTCGGCTCGGGCCGGCGAAGGTCCGCTACCCTGGGCAAGGACTTCGCCTACGCCGCCGCGCCGATCGCCGGCGGGAAAGGCGGCGCGCTGCGCCTGGCCATCGAGCTGCCGAGCCTGCGCGCGGCCATGTCCGGCGCCCGCGGCGCCTTGACGGCCGCGGCGGCCGTCCTGGTCGCCGCCTTGGTCGCCGCCGCTGCCGCGACCGGGCGCAGCCTCTCGGCGCCGATCTCGCGGCTCGCCGCCAAGGCCCGGGCGGCCGCGGGCGGGGCGGCCGCCGCGCCGGACGGGGCCGCGGGGGCCGCCGGGGCAGCGCGCGCGGACGGGGCCGCCGCCGCGCCGGAGAGCCGGGCCGCCGCCGAGGAGCTCGGCGCGCTGTCGGAGGCCGTCGACGCGATGACGGCCCGGATCGCCGAGCGCGCCGGCCTCGCGGAAGAGCGGGGCCGAAGGCTCGCCGCCGTCCTCGACGCCATACCGGAGGCCGTGATCGCGACCGACCGCGGCCTGCGCGTCATCTCCCTTAACCGAGCGGCTTCCGCCCTCTTCGGCGGGGGCGAGAGCTCGGGGAAGAGCCTCCTCGAGGCGATTCGCTCGACCGAAGCGCAAGGCCTCGCCTCGGAATGCCTCGACAAGGGCGGGACGGCGAGCGCCGACATATCGCTCTTCCTGCCCTTCGAGCGCGCCTTCTCCGCGACCTGCGCGCCGATCCTCGGCGCCGAGGGACGCGTCGAGGGGCTCGTCCTGATCCTATCCGAGCTGACCGAGATGCGGCGGCTGGAACGGGTGCGGCGCGACTTCGTCGCCAACGTCTCGCACGAGCTCAGGACGCCGGTCCAGCTGATCAAGGGCTTCTCCGAGGCCTTGGCAGACGGCGCCTTGGGCGATCCCGAGAAGGCCTCGCGCTTCGTCGGCTTGATCGGCCGCAACGCCGAGCGGATGGAGGAGCTTATCTCCGACCTCCTGGCCCTGGCCTCGCTGGAGCGCGGCGATCGCGAGGCGATCGACGCGGAGGCCTCGGCCGTCCTGCCCCTGCTCGAGGCGGCCCGCGAGGCGGTCTCGGCCAAGGCGTCCGCGGCGGGCGTCGAGATCGCGACCGCCTGCGAGCCGGCCCTGGAGGCGGTCGTCAACGCGGGACTCCTGGAGCAGGCGGTCGTCAATCTCCTGGACAACGCGGTCAAGTTCTCGCCGCGCGGCTCCCGCGTCGACCTGAAGGCCGAGGCCGTCGGCGACTCGCTCCGCATCGAGCTTCGCGACCGCGGCGTCGGCATCCCTTCCGCCGACCTGGGCCGGATATTCGAGCGCTTCTACCGAGTCGACAAGGCGCGATCGCGGGACATGGGCGGGACGGGCCTGGGCCTGGCGATCGTGCGGCACATCGCCATGGCGCACGGAGGCTCGGCCTCGGTCGAGAGCTGGGAGGGAGAGGGCTCGACCTTCACCCTCATCCTGCCGCTCGCGGGCCCGCGCCCCCGCGAGGGCTCGGGCGGGCCGAGCCGATCCCCGGCTACCTGAGCATCCAGGAAAAGCCGCCCGCCTCCTCGACCGAGACCAGGAGCTCCGCATCGAGGCCTTGGAATCGCCAGAGGCCCGCCGGGAGATCGGCTTCGACGCCGCCGCCCGATGCCCGGGGCGCGAGCGCGAAGGGGCTTTCGGGCGCCCAGGCGCCGCCGACCGGCAGGGAGCAGGCGTAGCGCTTCGGATCGCAGAAGGCCGTCGCCCGGAAGCTCCGCTCGGCCAGCCTGCGCGCCGTCTCGGTCGCGCCGAGGATCCAGGGATCCGCCCCGCGGGATTCCGCCTCCCGCGCCAGGCGGCCCAGCGCGTAGAGGCGCGGGTCTAGGCCCGAGCCCTCGAGCTCGGCGGCTACCTGGGCGACGTAGCCGCCCATCCAATCCAGGACGAGCTCATCGGCGCCGGCCGAGCCGGCGGCGACGTCGCGAGCGGCGCCGCCGCGCACGGCGATGGCCTCGGGATATAAAGCGCCCGCCGGCTTGAGCCCGCGGCCCGCGGAGCTCGGGATAGCCAGGAGGGATTGAGGATAGCCGCGCTCGACCTCGATCTCGACGACCGATCCGGGGTCGGCGGAAAGAGAGCGCCGCTCGCCCCGGACGCCGCGCCACGAGAGCGCGAAGCGCTGATCGGGCAGGGAAGCCCAGGCCGAGGGGAATGGGGGAAGGACGACGCGGAGGCGATGCGA
The DNA here is from genome assembly GCA_964410245.1 of uncultured Treponemataceae bacterium. Classification (GTDB taxonomy): domain Bacteria; phylum Spirochaetota; class Spirochaetia; order Treponematales; family Rectinemataceae; genus CAZXXZ01. The sequence goes on from CAYPHO010000109.1 coordinate 8,368, forward strand.
GCCCGAGAGGAAGGACAAGGCCCCGCAGGACGAGAGGGAAGCCGTCCAGGCGAGGGCGCAGAGGATCAGGGCGGCGGACGCGCCGGCCTCGTTCTTGAAGAAGCTCATGCCGAGTTCTCGCGCGGGGGGAAACCCGCCGCTTGAGGATGTTGCGCCGAGGAAGGGCGGCACCGGCCCGGCGGGCCAGGGCTAGAGGTTGGCTATGCGCGAAGAGAGCGTCTTGCGCCAATCCTTCTTCTCGCCCTCTTTCTCCCACTGGATGCGGCGCTTGACCGTAAAGGCGGTCTCGGCCCGATCCTTGAAGGCGACGACGGCGAAGGCGCCCGAGCCGAGGTAGACGACCTTCTCGCCGCTCTCGAGGCTCTCGGCGGCGGCGACCCGATCGAGGACGCAATCGAAATGGGCGGGATCGCCCTCTTCCTTGCCGGCGGACAGGGCCGTGGACAGGTCGTAGATCGGCTTCTGGCACAGGGGGCAGGTCGGGGCCTCGCGGGGCTCAGGCGGCTCCCGCTCGAACTGGGGCTCGGGCGCCGGCTGCGCAGCCGGCGCGCCGCCCTGGGCGCGATCCTGGGGCTTGTCGCCCTGGCCCTCGCCGCCGCGGCGGGATCGGCCGCGATAGCCGCGGCGCCGCCCGAAGCGCCTGCCCTGGCCCGAGCCTCCGCCCTGGCCGCCGCCCTCGCGCTTCCCGCTATCTCCTGGTCTTCCGTCTGCCATCGTAGTAGCCTTCCGTTATCCGAGCGCTGAGTACCGTCGCGATCCTGAGGATCGCGCCGGCCATATAGGCCTCGTCGCCGAGCTTCGCCTTGAGCTCCGCTATGCGCGGAGACTGGGGACGGTCCGCGACGCGCCGCCGGGGCGCGCTCGCGCTCGCGGCCGCCGCCTCGGATGACGCACTGGTTACGACTCGGCCTCTCATAGCTCTCCCGTGAACGCCGAACGATAGCGCTGCCTGACTTCGCCCGCCCGCACGAACACGACGTCGAAGCGGACGGAGCAGCTACTATATTCTCGATACCGAGAGAGGAATATCTTAGCCGTTTCTATAATCTTGCGCCGCTTGGCCGGCCCGATCGCCAGCTCGAGCTGGTCCGGCCCCAGGCTTTCCCAGGACTTGACCTCTATGAAGGCTATCACGCCTTCCCTGGTCGCGGCTATATCGATCTCGCCGCCCCGCCACCTGAAATTCCGGGCCGCTATGCGCCAGCCCTCGGCCTCGAGGAAGGCGGCGGCCGCGTCCTCGCCGGCCCTGCCCGCCTCGGAGCGCGTCCGCGCCCGCGACTCCCCGCCCGCGAGCGGCGCCCGGGGGCTCACGCGCCGACCAGCTCCTTGGGATCCAGGGCGCGCGCGATGAAGAGGGCCTTTTCCGAGACGAGGTCGACCGCGTCGCCCTCGTCGCCCTGGTAGCGCTTGCCGAACTCGTCCACGATTATCCTGAGCTTGGGGCGCAGGGGGGCGTCGGGATGCGTCTCGACCACCCTGGCGATGGCCGAATTGTTCAAGAGGACCGTCGATCCCAGGGGATAGATGCCCATGCTGCGGATGAAGGCCTTGAGGATGTCCGGGTCGAAGCGGCGCGAGTTGTCCGAGAGCAGGGCCTTCATGGCGGTATAGCCGATCATCGAGTTGCGGTAGGGCTTCGCGCTGACCATGGCCTCGAAGGCGT
>CAYPHO010000110.1:0-9980 GCA_964410245.1 uncultured Treponemataceae bacterium
GCCCTGGGTAAGCGTATGGATGAAGGGGAACATGCGCGCGAATACCTCGATGAAGTTGAAGACGATCCAGAATTCGACCGCGAATCGGACGCTGGGGATCGTGACCTTGAAGAGCGTCTTCCAGAATCCGGCGCCGTCGATGAGGGCGGCCTCGTAGACCGACTTGTCGATCCCGTTCATCGCCGCGAGGAAGTAGATGATCCCGAAGCCCAGGTGGAGCCAGACTACGAAGATGAATCCCACCGCGTTGATCGCGACGACCGGGTCGATGAGGAAATGGATGCTCGCGCCCGTCATCGCCTTCAGCATGGCGTTGACGAGGCCCTCGTCGCGCAGGTAGATCGAGAAGATGACTCCCATGAGGACGTAGCCGAGGAGGTTCGGTATATACAGGACGGCGCGGTAGGCCTTCCAGCCCCTGATCCCCTCGCGGAGGAAGGCGGAGACGCAGAGCGTCGCGATGGTGCCGAGGGGTATATAGAGGATCATGAGGCCCGTATTCTTGATCGAGGTCCAGAACTGCTCGTCCTGGAGCATAGCTTTGTAATTGGCCAGGCCTATCCATTTCCTGGGCCCGTAGCCCTTCCACTCGGCGAAGCTGGTCGCGAAATTCATCACGACCGGATAGATGATGAACATGGCCAGCAGGGCGAGCAGCGGCGCGAGGAAGACATAGGGCGCGGCGCCGTCCCTCTCCAGTCCTCTGTGCTTCATGTCGACTCTCCGGAAGATGCGGGAGGACGGGACCTCGGGTCCCGCCCTCCCGCGGAATGGATTCGGCCCTATGACCGGGCTACTTGGAGATGAGCTTCTGGTACTCGGCGATGAACTTGTCGATGCCGATCTCGCCGGTGACGAAGGCGCGGTCGCAGAGCCTGTTGGAGTCGTCCTCGTAGCCGTTGTAGAACAGGTTGATGTAGTCCTTCGCGCTGTTCTTGAGATACTGCTGGATGACGCCCAGCACGGGGTACTTCGCGTCCTTGCCGCCCGCCTTGGTGTTGGGGGAGAGGGCCCCGGTCATCGAGGCGTAGGTCTTGGCCGAATCGCCCGTGGTGACGAACTTCACGTACTCGGCGGCGAGCTTCCGGTTCTTGGACCACTTCATGACGCCGTAGCCGATACCGGCGCCCTGGGCAACCTGCATGTCCTTGTACTTGCCCGAGGGGAAGTTGATCGCGGGGAAGTAGCCGACATTGTTCGCGCCGAGCTTGTCGGAGAAGACCTTCCAGTTGCCGACGTCGGAGAGCAGGCCCACGAAGATGGCCCCGCCGCCGGCGGCGAACTTGTCGATGCCGTCCATGAAGTATGGGCGGGAAAGGCCTTCCTTCTCGATGTAGCCCTTGTCGACCAGGGTCTTAACGAAGGCGGCCGCGTCCTTGAATGCCGGGGCGTCGAATTTCTGGGATCCGTCGACGAGGCCGGCGACCTTCGGGCCGAAGGCGTTGGCCGCGGCGCAGCGCAGGAAGAAGTCGATGGTGTAGGTCTGGCCCGTGCTAATGGGCACGAAGCCGGCGGCCTTGAGCTTCTCGCAGGCGGCCAGGAAATCGGCCGGGGTCTTGGGCGGCTTCTCGGCGTTGAGGCCGGCCTTCTTGAAGTAGGCCTTATTGTAGTAGATGCCGAAGCCCTGCATGGTGAGGGGCAGGACTTTGATCGGGTTGCCGAGCTTCTGGCTCAGCGAGCACATCTCGATGCTGTCGCTCGGGAACTGGCCCTTGACGTCCTTGATGTAGGGATCGAGGTCCACGATGACGTCGGCGAAGCCGTCGACGCGGGCGCCGGGGTGGAACATGGCGACGTCCGGCCCGTCGTTGGCCGTGGCCGCGCTCTGGATGATCTGGTAGTACTGCGTCGAGTCCGTGGGCTGGGCGACGTGGTCGATCTTGACGCCGGGATGCGCCTTCTCGAAGGCCGCGTCGTTGGCCATCATCGGCATCTGCGCGCCGGTGTCGCTGACCTCGCTGAACTTGAAATCCCAGACGGTAAGGGTCACCTGCTTCTGGGCGAAGAGCGCCGCCTGCGCGACGAGCAGCGCGAGGGCGATTGATAGGACTTTCCTCATCTCGATTCCTCCTGTTTTCCTGGAAGGCGTGGCGACACTATTGCGGCGGCTTTCCGAATCCGTAAATGGACTGTATTGCGCGGGATCATGGATAAAATTCCGCGCGCGCCGCGGCGCGAACCGTGCTATCATCGCGCGTGTCGCGTCAACGAACAGTGCGGGGATCGATCTTCATCTCGGTATCGCTCCTCATAGTCAGCGTGCTCCTGGCCTTCTCCCTCTTCATCTACGACTCGGCGTCGTATATCGCCCGAGAGAGGTTCTCGGAAACGCTCTCCTCTCTCTCCAGGGCCGTGCTCTCGAACCTTGACTCGAGGATCGAGGAGATGAATCGGTTAAGCCTTACCTTGGTGTATTCCGAGGTCTTCCAGGACCTCTACCGGCGCCACCTCGAGCTGCCCCGCGACCCCCTCTCCTTCGAGGAGCGGATCGCCAAGCTCGAGAATACGGAGGCGCTGATCGAGATCTGCGATACCATCCTGGGGCCGGGCCAGGCGGCGCCGCAGGTGAACGTCTTCGATCCGCGGGGCCAGATGATCGGCGCCGGCTACTACAGCCGCCTCATCGAGCGCGACGCGAGGGGGGAGCTCTGGTACGGCGAGGTCGAGGCCGCGGCGGGCGAGCGCGTCATCCTGCCGCCCCACAGCGACGAGCTCCTCGACGATACCTCGGTGATCGTGAAGGGCAAGCGCTACGTCTCGCTCCTGCGGGGCTTCCAGGACTCGATGCGCTCGACCCGGGGAATCATCGAGGTCAAGCAATACTGCGAGAAGCTCTTCGACGGCCTGGATTCGCTCGGGGGCGACTCCGCCTCGATCTTCGTCGTCGACGGGACGGGCCGCGTCCTCTATCCCTACGACGGGCCTGCGCCCGACGGCGGGGCGATACTGGGGCTGTCTGAGAAGGCCGTCGCCGGATCCGTATTCGAGGGACGGCTGCCCGGGAGCCGCGTCGACCAGGTCATCGCCTCCTCCTCCTCCCGGGGCACGGGCTGGATCGTGGTAATAGGGGAGAACGCGGCCGGCCTCTCGACCAGCATCATGCAATACGCCGCCCGTATCTTCCTCTTCGCGCTGGCGGCGATCCTCTGCAGCCTCGTGGCCTCCTATTCCATCGCCCGCAGGCTGACCATTCCCATCAAGGCACTGCACGATGAGATCGAGGGCTTGGATATCGGGAATCTCGACTACGTCGCCGCGCGGGCCCACGGCGGGGCGCCCGGCGAGATCGACTCGCTCAGGCTGGCCTTCCATGAGATGCGCCTCAAGCTGAACGACTCGATCCAGGAGGCGGTCTCGCTCCGCGCCCACGAGAAGGAGGCGCAGCTGGTTGCCCTGCAGTCCCAGATCAACCCGCACTTCATCCACAACATGCTGCAGACCGTCTCCGTCATGGCCGAGGAGGCCGAGACGGCGGCTATCCAGGACCTGATCGTCAACCTCTCGAGGGTGCTCCGCTACGTGTCGTCCACCGAGGAGACGACCGCGACCCTCGGCACGGAGACCGAGTACGCCGAGAGCTATCTCGCGGCGATGCGCGCGCGCTTCGGGGACAGCCTCGAGTACCTCGTCGACGTTCCCGCGGCGATACGGGACGTCCGGGTCCCGCGCCTCGTCCTCCAGCCCTTCATCGAGAACTGCTTCAAGTACGCGACCTCGAGCCGGCCCCCGTGGCGCATCGAGCTCCGCGGCAGGGTCGCCGGGAAGCGCTGGGAGATCGAGGTGCTGGACAACGGCCCGGGCTTCCCGGCCGGGACCCTGGAGACGGTAAGGGAGACCTTCGCCGCGAGGGATAGGGAGGGCCGGGGACTGCCCTCGGTCTCGATCTCCGGGATGGGGATCGTCAATTCCTACGAGCGCTTCAAGCTGAGCCTCGGCGGGGGATCCTACCTCGAGGTCGGCAACCGCCGGGAAGGCGGGGCGCGAGTCCGCATGGGGGCCGGCTTCGATGGCCGATAGGAAGTACCGCTTCGTCGTCGCGGAGGACGAGGCGAGGGTGAGGGACTACCTCGCGCGCAAGGTCGCCGAGCTCGATCCGAATTTCGCCCACGCAGGATCGGCCGCCGACGGCGAGGAGGCCGTCGAGCTCGTCGAGCGGGCGATACCGGATCTCCTGGTCACCGACATCAAGATGCCGGTCCTGGACGGGCTTAAGCTCATCGAGCGGATCCGCGCGACCAACGCCGACATGAGGATCCTGATCGTCTCGGGCCATAGCGAGTTCGAGTACGCGCGCCGGGCCATCGAGCTCGGCGTCGACGACTACCTGGTGAAGCCCATCGATCCCGAGGCCCTGCGCGGCCGCCTGACGACGATCAGGATTCGCCTGGAATCCTCGTCGGCCGAGGTGGAGAGGGAATACGGCCTCTCGTCCATCGGCTCCGCCGAGGAGGACCTGGTGAGATCGGTCAACGTCTACCTCCAGGAGAATTTCCGCCAGGGCTACTCGCTCGAGAGGCTGGCCGCCTCCTTCGGCTGCAAGGCGGCCTATCTCCTGCGGCTGTACAACCGGGTCACCGGGAGCACCCCGACGCAGGAGATAATCAAGCTCAGGATCGAGAAGGCCAAGCGGCTCCTCGTGGGGCACCCGAGCCTCGAGATCAAGCAGATATCCTACGCCGTCGGCTACGAGGACCCGCTCTACTTCTCCCGCGTCTTCAGGCGCGAGACGGGGCAGGCGCCCACCGCCTTCCGGGACTCGATGGCCGGGGCCTAGCCGGGGGCCGGTAAAGGCCGGCGGCCTCTCGACGGCCTCCTAGCGGTCCTTCCAGGCCGGGTCGCCGGCGGCCGCCGCCATGTTCGCCCGGCGCTCGTCGATCCTTTCCAGGAAGCGCGCGCTCGTCATCGCGCCAGCCAGCATGACCTCGAAGTCGGCCTCGATCTCCATCCACTGGGACATGATGTACTTGACCCCGCCCTGGAAGGGCTCGCCGCCCAGCCGAGCGCCGGCGAGGAAGTCCCGCTCGTTCGCCAAGAGGGGCGCCGCCTCGGCCGGGAAGGAAAGCCCGAGCCCCTCCGGCTGGCCCGCCGCGTAGCGGTCGAGGTTGTCCTGCCGCGTCAGGAAGCGGAAGAACTCGAGCACCGCCTCCTTGTCCCTGCTCTTCGCGTTGCCGAACCAGGCGGGGGCGGAGCGCTCGATGCTGACGGTCGCGTTGTCCAGCCAGGGTATGGGGAACATGCCCCAGGACTCGGCGCCCGAGTCCGGGTTCGACTTGAGCGCGCTGCGCGCGAAGCCGATCTTGTTCAGGGTCATGGCCGCCTGGCCCGATATCATCGCGCTCTTCGAGCCCTCGATGGTGTTCGCCATGAAATCGTCGCCGAAATAGCCCGAGCGCTTGGCCGCGATGATCTGCGAGAGCGCGTCGAGGAAGGGCTTGTACCCGGCGAAGGTCCTGCGATTGGAGTTGAGCCTGTCGTACAGGCCCGGGTCGCGCTCGTCGAAGGTCGATCCCATCTCGAAGAAGGTCAGGCTGGAATGCCACCTGCTGGCGCCGGGCTCGTAGATCGGCAGGATGCCGGCGGCCTTGATCTTTCCGCAGGCGGCCATGAACTGCGCCGTCGTCCGCGGCGGCTCGATCCCCAGCCGGGCGAATATCTTGTCGTTGTAGGTGTAGACCCAGCCCGTCAGGTCGTCCCAGACGATGAGGCCGTAGGTCCTGCCCCCGCTGGACACCGTCGGCAGCCACTCGCGCTTGAGCCGGCGCGTCCACTCCTCGCCCGACAGGTCGATGCAGTACTTCACGGGATCGATCTCGCCGCCGAGGTAGTACCTCGTCGACTGCATCATGAAGACGTCCGGCGCCTCGCCGGCCTCGAGCGAGGTCTTGAGCGCGCGGAAGTAGGTGTGGGGCGCGTAGATGGAGAAGGAGACCTTGATGCCCGTCTCCTTCTCGAAGAGCTTGACGGTCTCGCCCATGACGTCGTAGATCCAGCCGTCCGAGGCCATGACGCGGATCGCGCGGCCCGGTCGCCCCGCCCCGCCCGCTGCCTTGGCGGCCCCGCAGGAGGCGAGGGCGGCCGCTAGGGCGAGGACGGCCAGCGCCGTTAGCGCGGCCGCGAGGGCCGCCCGCGAGGAGGGGCGGGGGCCGAGTCGGCCGCGCCCGCGTCGTCCGCGCCCGAGTCGGCCGCGATATGCGCGCTTCACGATCCCGCTACTATAGCACGGCTCCGGCGACGGGTATGACGCCTTTCTTCAGGATGACGTTGCCGTACTTCACGGTCTCGCCCGTCATCACGACGGCGAAGGCCTTCCGGCTGCGCTCGTAGAAGGCGAAGCGCTCGATCCGCTCGGGCGGCGGGGTGCCGGGCCACTTCCGGTCGATGACCGCCCGGTACTCGGCCTCCACGGCGGGATCGAGGCTGTCGCCGGGGGAGGCCGCCATCATCGCGACCGGGGCGTCCACGTAGGCGTCGAGGCTCGTGAGCGCGAGGATCCCCTCGAGCAGGGCCGGGATCCTGATCCCGTCCGCACGGATGACGCGCCGGCCCACGCTGTCGCCGGGGAAGAACGCGTCGGCGAGGACGATCTCGTCTCCGTGGCCCATCCGGTAGAGGACCGACAGGAGCTTGGCCGAGATGCAGGGGGAGATTCCTATCAGCATGCGTGCCTCCTTGGGGCGGACGGTCGCGCCGCGGGGGCGGCCGCCGTCCGGATCGCTCCTTATTTATAGCGGCCGCCGCCTATCGCCGCCGCCTTCTCGTACAGCTTCTTGAGCTCGTCCGCGCGAGAGCGCGGGCATACGAGCGTCGCGTCCCTCGCGTGCACGACGACGAGATCCTCGCAGCCGAGGCAGGCTACGAGGTGCCCGTCCTCGAAGGAGGCTGCGACGCAATCGCGGCTCTCGACGAGGCAGGTCTCGCCCAGGGCCGAGTTGCCCGCGGCGTCCCGGGGCATGAGGCCGCCGTAGGCCGGCCACGAGCCGATGTCCAGCCATTCCATCTGCATCGGGAGCGCGGCGATGAGGACCTCGGGATCGACGGAGGCCGGCATCATCACGCCGTAGTCTACGCTGATCCGCTTCAGCGAGGGATAGGCGGCCGCGAGGGCGTCCCCGAAGCGCGGCGAGCGGGCCTGGGCCGCCGCGGCCGCCGTCCCGCGCTCCAGCTCGGGCTCGTAGCGCCGGACCAGCTCGAGGAATCGCGACGCCCGCCAGACGAACATGCCCGAGTTCCAGAGGTACTTCCCCGGGCCGGACGAGACGAAGGCCTCGGCGCTCGCGGCGTCGGGCTTCTCGAGGAAGCGCGCGACGCGCCTGGCCCCGCCTGGCAGCTCGCCGCCAAGCTCAAGGTATCCGAAGCCCGTCGAGGGCCGGTCCGGCTCGACGCCGAAGGCGACCAGGGTCCCGGGCGATTCCTCGACGACGCGATAGGCGCGATCGACCAGGGTGCGCAGCTCGGCCTCGGGCCTTATGACGTGGTCGGAGGTGAAGACGGCCACGATGGCCTCGGGGTCCTCCGAGGCTATGACGGCCGCGGAAAGAGCGAGCGCGGCGAGGGTGTCGCGGCCCTCGGGCTCTCCGAGATAGCGGCTCAAGCCCGATGCCGAGGGCCGGGCCGCCCCCGGCACGGCGGCGAGTGATGCCTGCCTGTGCCGCTCCGAGCCGCAGACGAAGCGGCGCTCCTCCGGCACGAGGCCTTCGAGCCGGAGGTAGGCTTCCTCGAGGAGGCTGCGGCCGCCGGCGAGGGGCGCGAGCTGTTTCGGCGCTTCCGCGCGGGACAGGGGCCAGAGCCGGGTGCCGGAGCCCCCGGCGAGTATCAGGGCGTAGCGCATCGCCGCCTCCTAGAATCCGCGGAGATCCGTGCTTGAGCGCCGCGGCAGGCCCGCCTTCGGCGTCCGCTCGAGGACGACGTACTCGATGCCCCGCTCCTCGCAGAACTCGCGCTTCTCGGGCTTGTCCCCGTCCTCGTTGACGACGTAGCGCTCGGCCCCGAGGGCCCTGATCTCCGGCTCGGCGTCCATCCAGCCCGATCCCGTCGAGATCAGGCATCGCGCCACGCGCCGGCACGAGCCCGCGACGAAGCGCCGCTGATCCTCGGGGAAGAGGGGATGCCCCTCGCCCTTCAGCAGGCGGACGTTCGCGTCCGAGCCGATGACGACGTTCAGCTCGCCGTATTCCGCCGCCTCCTCGAAGAAGCGCATGTGCCCGGTGTGGAAGTAGTCGAAGCAGCCGGTGACGACGACGCGCTTCCGGCCGGCTTCCCTCGGCGCGGAGAGGGGAGGCGGCTCGTAGGGGAATCCGCCCAGCTCCGCGCCCGAGAGGTCGAGGAGCTCGATGCCCGCCGCCTCGAGGTCGGCCGGGGCCTCCTCGACGCGCTCGACGTAGCGTATGCCCTCGAAGAAGTAGCGGCGCTCCGCGAGGCACATCAAGGGCGGCCTGCCGGTCGCGGCCGCGATCTCCCCGTCGCCTCGGAGGAGGAGGGTCACCGCCCCCCTGAGCGAGGCCTCGCGCAGCAGCCTGAGCTCCTTGGCGCCGGGATTGTCGAAGGCGCCGGCGACGAAGACCTCGTTCATGCGGGCCTCCTCGATCGGCGGACCCGGAAGCCGAAGGACCCGGGCACGGCCTCGTCCGAGGCGACGAAGAGATAGCCGCCGCCGCAGCCCGAGTACATCGCCCCGCCGTAGCGCTCGCGATAATGCTCCAGGAGCGCGACGAGGTCGACGCGGAGGCCGGGATGGCGCAGGGTCCGCGGCAGGAGCTTCTCCCAGGCCAGCATGCATTCCCGCATCGAGTCCTGCAGGCCGGGAAGGTCGCGGGCCAGTATCGCGTCGTAGCAGTCGCGGCCGGAAGCCCCCAGGCGCCGCACCCACGTGCTCTCGATCGACTTCTCCTCCAAGGGCGAATAGCCCGCCGGGCGGGGGGCGACCGGCAGGATCTTGATCGTCCGCTCGATCCACACGATCGCGTCCTCGTCCTCGCTCGTCTCGACGCGCGAGGGGAAGACCCCGCCCTCGACCGAGGCGTCGAAGTCCATCCTGGTGATGCCCGGGTAGCAGATGCCCACCATGTCCTGGGCGCCCGAGGGCTCGTCCTTGCCGCGGTTCTCCTCGGCATAGAGCTCGCGCACGAGCTCGGCGGGGGGACGGCCGGGCAGGGCCTTGCCCCAGATGCGCGCGGCGACCTTGCGGGTGCTGGTGGCCATGCCCGCCATATCCATGAACCGGAAGTCCGGCTCTATGGATACCACGGTCATGGAGCCCGGGGGCGAGGGATCCAATGAGGAGACGAAGGGCTGGTCGATCCATCCGCCGCAGAGGGCGAGCCGGTACGGGATCCCGCCGATCGCGTCGGCAATATCACAAGGCATGATTGCTCCTAAGGCAAAAACAGGATTCACCACGGAGACGCGGAGATATGTGTGAGAGCACGGAGCGATAATGAGAGAAAGGAAAAAGAAAGCGTTAACAAGTATGACTCTGAGAAACCGCCGCATCCCATTCTACGAAACACAGCATTTCCCCGGCTTCTTTTCTTCCTCCGTGCTTCTCCGTGCCTCCGCGGTGAATCAGTCGACCGCTCTCAGTCCACGACGCGCTTGCCGGCGGCGCGGGCGGCGCGCTGGGTCGCGATCCAGTCGTAGGTCTTCTTGAGGCCGACCTTGAAGGGGGTCGAGGGCTCCCACTCGAGGACCTGCTTGATGAAGGTATTGTCCGAGTTGCGGCCCGCGACGCCCTTGGGCGCGTCCGGGTCGTAGGTCCGCTTCAGCTTCGCGCCGCCGATTTCCTCGGCGAGCGTGACAAGGTTGTTGATCTCGATGAGCTCGGAGGAGCCGAGGTTGAGGGGCGTGGCGACCAGCTCGTCGCAGTGGGTGATCTTGTCGATGCCCTGCACGCAGTCGTCGATGTACATGAAGCTGCGGGTCTGCGTCCCGTCGCCCCAGATGTCGATGGTCCCGGACTTTGAGTCGATGGCCTCCTGGACCTT